>NZ_JBFTRV010000002.1:0-511275 GCF_056399665.1 Massilia sp. 01N410
TTCAGGCGGGTCGCTTCTTCCAGGGCGATCTCGTCGAACGGGTTCATCGACATTTTGACGTTGGCGATATCGACACCGCTGCCGTCGGACTTGACGCGGACCTTGACGTTGTAGTCGACCACGCGTTTGACGGGTACCAGGACTTTCATAGTGGGCCTTTGAAAAATGGAATGTGACTGACTAAAAATGATCCGAATTATAAGAGCAAAACTGCTTCAGCACAGAATTAAAGCACGATCGTGCGTTTTTTACTTAGAAGGATGCCACTAATTCTGAGGAAAATCGATTTGCCGGATAGAAAAGTCGGATATGGAAAACACGAGGCTGCCCCTGCCCTGCCCCGTGCAGCGCTGCGCGCCGTCCTTGCGCGCTTACTTCCGGCGCAGCCAGAAGGTGAATTCGCCGTTGATGTGGGTATGCGCCAGCAATGCATTGCCAGTCTGCTTGGCGAAGGCCTGGAAGTCGCGGACCGAGCCGGTGTCGGTCGCGACGATGCGCAGCACTTCGCCGCTTGCCAGTTCTGCGAGGGCCTTCTTGGCCTTGAGGATCGGCAGCGGGCAATTCAAGCCACGTGCATCCAGGTCCTTCTGGACCTCGATGGTGCCGGTGTCGAGTATGGTTTCGCTCATCATTTGCCTGCGGTTTTAGGGGGCAGATGCCCGCATGGTACTCCAATTGCGGGATTATGACGCGCCGCATCAAAATTTGGTATCCATGTTGCGTTGTGACAACGGCAAGACATTGACAGAAATGACAACGGCCGGAATTTCCCGGCCGTTCATGCTGAGCGCGTGGGCACGATGTGCCCACCCTGGCTTATACGCGTTCGCCGACCCAGCCAGCCACGCCGGCCAGTGCCTGCGGCAACGCAGCAGCATCGGTACCGCCGGCCTGGGCCATGTCCGGACGGCCGCCGCCCTTGCCCCCAACCTGCTGGGCGACGAAGTTGACCAGCTCGCCGGCCTTGACCTTGGCGGTCGCGTCCTTGGTGACGCCGGCGATCAGGCTGACCTTGCCCTCCAGCACCGAGGCCAGCACGATGGCGGCGGTCCCGAGCTTGTCCTTCAGCTTGTCCATGGTCTCGCGCAGTGCGTTCACATCCGCGCCTTCCATGGTGGCGGCCAGCACCTTCACGCCGTTGACGTCGACGGCCTTGCCGGCCAGCTCATCGCCCTGACCCGCGGCCAGCTTCGACTTCAGCGCGTTGACTTCCTTCTCCAGCGCCTTGACCTGGTCCTGGACCTGGCCGATGCGCGACGGCAGTTCGTCCGGGCTGGTCTTCAGGCTGGCCGCGGCTTCCTGCAGCTTGCGGTTGGTCGCCTGCACCCATGCCAGTGCGCCCTCGCCCGTCACCGCCTCGACGCGGCGGATGCCGGCAGCGACGCCGCCTTCCGAGACGATCTTGAACAGGCCGATGTCGCCGGTGCGGGTGACGTGCACGCCGCCGCACAGCTCTTTCGAGGAACCGATGTCCAGCACGCGCACGGTATCGCCGTACTTCTCGCCGAACAGGGCCATCGCGCCATGCTTGATGGCGTCGTCCATCGACATGTGCTGGGCTTTCGTCGAATGGTTCTGCAGGATCTCGGCGTTGACGATCTGCTCGACCCTGGCGATTTCTTCCGCGCTCAAGGGAGCGTTGTGGGCGAAGTCGAAGCGGGTCTTGTCCGGATCGACCAGCGAGCCCTTCTGCTGGACGTGGGAACCCAGCACTTCGCGCAGGGCCTTGTGCATCAGGTGGGTGGCCGAGTGGTTGCGGATGGTGCGCGCGCGCTTGGCTTCGTCCACTTGCGCGTCGACCGTGTTACCCACCTTCAGGGAACCGGAGCGCAGCACGCCGTGGTGACCGAACACGTCGGCCTGGATCTTCAGGGTGTCCTCGACTTCGAACAGGCCGTCCGAGGATTTGATGACGCCCTTGTCGCCCACCTGGCCGCCGGATTCGGCGTAGAACGGGGTAGTGTCCAGCACCACAATGCCTTCCTGGCCGGCCTTCAGCTCCTGCACCGAGACGCCGTCGGCGTACAGCGCCACCACGTGGGTATTGTGGACCAGCATTTCGTAGCCGACGAACTTGTTCTTCTCGCCCGAGTACTCGACGTTGGCGGCCATCTTGAACTTGCCGGCGGCGCGCGCCGTCTTCTTCTGCTGTTCCATGGCGGCGGCAAAGCCTGCCTCGTCCAGCGTCACGTTGCGCTCGCGGCAGATGTCGGCGGTCAGGTCCAGCGGGAAGCCGTAGGTGTCGTACAGGGTGAAGGCGGTGGCGCCATCCAGGTTTTGCGGATCCTTGGCCAGCTGGGCTTCCAGGATCTTCATGCCGTTTTCCAGGGTCTCGCCGAAACGCTCTTCCTCGGCCTTCAGCACCTGCATGACGCGGGCCTTGGCGTCGCGCAGTTCCGGATAGGCGTCGCCCATCTCGATGTCGAGGTCTTCGACCAGCTTGTAGAAGAAGGGTTTGGTCTGGCCCAGCTTGTAGCCGTGGCGCAGCGCGCGGCGGATGATGCGGCGCAGGACGTAGCCGTGGCCTTCGCTGCTCGGGATGATGCCGTCGACGATCAGGAAGCTCGATGCGCGGATGTGGTCGGCGATGACCTTGAGCGAGTTATTGCTGAGATCGGTCGCGCCGGTTTCGCGGGCGGCGGCCTTGATCAGGTGCTGGAACAGGTCGATCTCGTAGTTCGAGTGCACGTGCTGCAGCACGGCGGCCAGGCGCTCCAGGCCCATGCCGGTATCGATCGACGGCTTCGGCAGCGGGGTCAGGACACCCTGCTCGTCGCGGTTGAACTGCATGAACACCAGGTTCCAGATCTCGATGAAGCGGTCGCCGTCTTCTTCCGGCGAGCCCGGCGGACCGCCCCAGATGTCGGCGCCGTGGTCGTAGAAGATCTCGGTGCAGGGGCCGCAGGGGCCGGTGTCGGCCATCTGCCAGAAGTTGTCGGAGGCGTAGCGGGCGCCCTTGTTGTCGCCGATGCGGATGATGCGCTCTTTCGGCACGCCGATCTCGTTGGCCCAGATGTCGTAGGCTTCGTCGTCTTCGAAGTAGACAGTGATGGTCAGCTTCTCGCTAGGGAGCGCGTAGACCTTGGTCAGCAGTTCCCAGGCGAAGTTGATGGCGTCGCGTTTGAAGTAGTCGCCGAAGCTGAAGTTACCCAGCATCTCGAAGAAAGTGTGGTGGCGCGCGGTATAGCCGACGTTTTCCAGGTCGTTGTGCTTGCCGCCGGCACGCACGCAGCGCTGCACGGTGGTGGCGCGCTTGTACGGACGGCTATCCAGGCCCAGGAACACGTCCTTGAACTGCACCATGCCGCTGTTGGTCAACAACATCGTCGGGTCGTTGCCCGGCACGAGCGGGCTGGAGCGGACGATCGTGTGGCCTTTGGACTCAAAGAACTTGAGAAACTTTTCGCGTATTTCGGTGGATTTCATGTCGTAGGGGCGTGTGAGGGCAGCATGCTATATAAAGAAAATGATTATAGCGTAGCTGTTGGGGGGAATTGCAGGCCGCGAATGGTGTGATTGCACTAATTGCAACAGTTAGCACGTCGTTCCCGCGAAGGCGGGAATCCAAGTTTGTTCGAGCTGACGAAACGCGCGCAGAACTTGGGTCCCCGCCTTCGCGGGGACGACGGAAGGTTCTGCTAAGCTTCCGCAAACTCCGCCCCAATCAGATCAATCCGATCGGTACAAACAGCATCCACCCCCCACCCCAGCAGCTCGCCAGCCCGCGCCGGGTCGTTGACGGTATAGCATAACAGCCCGAAGCCGGCCGCCTTGATCTCCGCCGCCTGCCGCGGGCGCAGGTAGCGGTGATCGACGTGGATGGCGACCGCATCCACCGCGCCGGCGCGGCGCTCCCAGTCGGGCGGCAGCGCATCCATCAGGCAGGCGCGCGGCAGGCGGGGCGCCGCCTCGCGCGCGGCTTCCAGCGCCGCCTGGCTGAACGAGGACAGCAGCGGCGCCCGTTCCAGCTGTCCGGCCGCCAGCTCTTCGGCGAACAGGGCGGCGGCCATGCGCGCAACCGTGGCGCCGGTCTCGGTGTCGTGGCCCGGCACCGGCTTGATCTCGATGTTCATCCACACGCCGTGGACCTTGCAGTATTGCGCGAACTCGACGAACAGCGGCACCGGCTCGCCCTCATAGGCGCGGCCGAACCAGGCACCGGCGTCCATGCCGGCCAGTTCCAGCGCGTCGTAGTCGCAGATCTTGCCGGAGCCGGCGACGGTGCGGCCCAGCCAGGGGTCGTGCATCACGATGGGCACGCCGTCGCGCGCCAGCATGACGTCGTATTCGATGGCGCGAAAGCCTGCGCGCATACCGCGTCTCAGGCCGGCGAAGGTGTTTTCCGGCGCCAGGGTACCGCCGCCGCGATGCGCCAGGACTTTCGGGTAGCGCCACATGCTTCGTTCTCCTATCCGCGTGCCGACAAGACCAGGAAACCCGCCAGGTTGAGCGCCACCGTGCCCCAGAACATCCGGCGGAAGGGCTGCTTGACCGTCTTGTGCCGCAGCCATTGCTGGGCCACCAGGGCGCCGGGCCAGCCGCCCAGCAGGCCCAGCACCAGCAGCCTGCTTTCCGGGGTGCGCCGCTCGCCGCGCCGCGCCGCCGACTTGTCCAGCGCATAGCTGAAGAAACAGACCACGCTCAGCGCCAGATAGGCGGCGCCGACCACCGGCGGCAGGCGCCAGGCAAGGGTCGCGCCCGCATACAGCGCGGCGAACAGGAGGATGGGCAGATAGGGCGTCATGAACGGCAGCTTACGCCCCGCCGCTCATGGTGTCCATACGGAAAGGGCCTTAGTTGGCGGACTTCAGGAAGCCCACCACGTCGTTGTTGAAACGCTGCGACACGTCCAGATAGGGAAAGTGGCCGGCGCCGGCGTACTCGACCAGCTTCGCCTTCGGCAACGCCTTGGCGAGCGAGCGCTGTGCCGGCAGGCCGATCGCATGATCCTCTTCGCCGGCCAATACCAGCACCGGCATGGTCAGGCGGTCGAAGCGGGTGAAGCGGTAGGACAGGAAGCCGCTGTTCCACAGGGCGCCGCCCAGTTCGCCGGTATTGCGCAGGCCGCTCTTCGCATCGACGTCGCGCTGCTCGGCCACCCGTTTCATGTCCGGGAACATGGTCTCGTCGTTGACGCGCTCGCGGATATCGTCGCCCACCGAGTTGAAGGCGAAGAAGCACTCGTCCGGCGCTTCCTTGCGTTCGGCGGCGGCGGCGCGCGCCTTCTGCAGGTCGGCCGGATAGCGCTGCGTCAGGAAGGCGACGCGGGCGGCGCAGGCGTCGGGAATGCTCGACGCCGCGCTGACCAGCACCAGCCTGTCGACGTGCTGGGGATAGGCGGCGGCGTACTCGAGCGCCAGGGCGCCGCCGAAGGAATGGCCCATCAGCGCCAGCTTCGGCACGCCGAGCTGCTTGCGCAGGGCTTCGATGTCCTCGACCATGATCGGCAGGGAATAGGCGCCGGTCCAGGGACGCTCGGAACGGCCGCTGCCGCGCTGGTCCAGGTAGATGATCCTGAGCTTCCCTTCCAGGGCCTTGCCGGCCTGGACCTCGAAGCTGTAGCTGTTGTAGCCGGGGCCGCCGTGCAGGAACAGCAGCGGCGCAGCGCTCCCCTGGCCGGCGACCTTGTACCACAGGCGCACGCCGTTGACGACGGTCTGGTGTTCGCCGGCCCGGATGGCCGCGCTGCCGGCCTGGGCGACGGATGCCGCCTGGGCGGCAGGCGGCATGCCGGCGAAGGCGGCGGCGATGGTCACGATGGCCGCCAGGGTTGTGCTGAAGCGCATGATCTCTTGGTCTATCTTGCTGTTGTAATTACACAATTATAGAGAGCATGCCCCTCCTGGCGAAAGCCCCGGTTTGTCCGGGCTGTCCGCACTGTCCGTTAATGAACGTACGGAGAAATCCGGCCGAAGCGCCTACCCTCCATTTTCGACTGTCTCAACACCGGAGGAAATCATGGGATTCGATCTAGGCAACCTGCTGCAGCAATACCTGGGCGGCGGCGCCAACGCCAACCATGCGCAGGCCGAGGACGACTTCGACCGCGTCGCGCAACAGGCGCCGCAGGAAGAGGTGGCGCGCGGCGTGACCCAGGCGCTGCGCTCGGACCAGACGCCGCCCTTCCCGCAAATGGTCGGCCAGCTGTTCGGCAACAGCAACCCGGACCAGCGCGCCGGCATGCTGAACCAGTTGCTCTCCAGCGTCGGCCCGTCCCTGCTGTCGTCGGTGGCCGGCGGCGCGCTCGGCAATATCCTCGGCGGCGGCCAGACCAGCGTGACGCCGGAACAGGCGTCCCAGCTCTCGCCCCAGCAGGTGCAGGAAATCGCCGCCCACGCGGAACAGCAGAATCCAGGCATCGTCGACCAGATGGGCAATTTCTATTCGCAACATCCGACCCTGGTAAAAGCCCTCGGCGGCGCCGCGCTGGCGATCGCGCTGGGCCATATGGCGCAAGGCATGCAACGTCATTAAACAAAGGAGAATTACATGGGTATCCTAGGCGACATCTTCCACAAGATCTTCCCGTCCCACCATCCGGCAGCCACCCAGGCCGGCGCCCCCGGCGGCCAGCAGAACGTGCCGCCGCCGGCCCAGCAGGCGCCGGCCCAGCAGCCACAGGCCGCGCCGGCGCAGACCACCGGCACCACCGGGGCCGCAGCCGCTCCGGCTTCCAACCTGAACCAGCAGGTGGACGTCGAGGAGATCCTGACCAACATGCAGAAGCAGTCGGGCCAGCAGCTGAACTGGCGCACCTCGATCGTCGATCTGCTGAAGCTGCTGAACCTGGACAGCAGCCTGCAGGCGCGCAAGGAACTGGCGGCCGAGCTGAACTACACCGGCGACACCAACGACTCGGCCACCATGAACATCTGGCTGCACAAGCAGGTCATGACCAAGCTGGCGCAGAACGGCGGCAAGGTGCCGGCCGATCTGCAGGGCTAACGACGCCGCCGGGCCGGGACGCGCAGCGCGCACCGGTCCGGCCCATTGATGATGCTTTCGACCAATCAACAGTCCAGCACCAAGAACTTATCCGAGCAATCCAGGAAAGTCCTGGCCATCCGCGACGATGTTTTTGCCGAATGGGAAAAACGTGTGCGCAGCCTGATCCTCGGCGCGGATGAAGTCAGCCATCCCGTGCTGCTGGATACCCTCCCCTTGTTCTACGGGAACATCGCGGAGGCGCTCAGTCCGGGATTCGAGCGCGCAAACGGGGCCAGCGATTCGACCGCCGCCACCGGACACGGCAGCGAGCGGGCGCGCACGACCGAATACAAGGCCGTCGAGATCGTCCACGAATACCAGCTGCTGCGCGACGTCCTGTTCGAGGTCGCCAAACAGCACGGCATCAAGTTCAGCGGCGAGGAAGCCCGCATCATCCGCTCCTCCTTCGACCAGGCGATCCGCGACGCCATCGAAGAATTCACGGCCCTGCAGCGGACCTTCCGCGAACGGGTCGCCGCCTCGCTCACGCACGACATGCGCAGCCCGCTGTCCGTCATCGTCTCCGGCGCGGAACTGCTGCTGGCGACCAGTCCGGGCCAGTCGGACAAGATCGCCCGGAAGATCCTGGACAACGGCCTGCGCCTGGAAACGATGATCCAGGAGCAGCTCGACGCCATCGTCCAGCCGGCGCCCCACACCGCCGCCCTGCCCCTGGCCCAGGTGGATGCCCTGGCGCTGGCGCGGAAGGTGGGCGAACACGTCAACGACACGACTTCGGCGCACTGCGAGGTGAGCGGCGAAGCCGTGACCGGCTGGTGGAACGAAAGCGCGCTGCGGCGCGCCCTCGAAAACCTGGCCCTGAACGCGGCCAAGTACGGCGACGGAAAGGCAGTGAGCGTGAAGGTCGCCCAGACCCACGGCCGCGTCGTCATCTCGGTCCACAACTGCGGCAACCCGATCCCCGACGACAGGCGCAAGGACATCTTCGAATACCTGAACCGCGGCGAACAGTCCGACAAGATCGGCTGGGGCATCGGCCTGCCCTTCGTCCAGGAAGTCGCCAAGCGCCACGGCGGCACCGTGGTGCTCGACAGTTCGGAACAGGCCGGCACCACCTTCACCCTCGACATCCCGATCGACGGACGCGAGTTCAACGGCGGCTGAACTCAATCGGCCAGGCTGGTATTCGCCGGCGTTCCGCAGGAAAAACAGAAGCGCATCAAGGCATTCTTGCGCACCGTGCACACCGGGCAGCGGTCGAACAACTGGAAGCCGCAATGCGGGCAATGCGCCAGGGTCTCGTCCTTGTAGTTGGCGGGCCGCTCGCAGGACGGGCACAGGCCCTTGCCGATGCGCCCCATCACGAGGTCGTAGCGCATGCCGGTCTTGCGCTGCTGTCCGGGCATGGCTTCGATCGCCTTCTGGCGCGCCAGCCAGGCCTGCAGCCAGCGGATCGCGTAGCGGCCGCCGGCCACCGTCAGCAGGATGCCGACGATGTAGCGCACATAGCCGCCATAGCTGGGCAGGTAGGGCACCAGTTCGAAGAAGAAGGCGAACAGGGCAAAGAAGATGAAGCCCCAGGCGAAGGGCCAGTAGGTGCCGTTGCGCTTGTGCCGGAACAGCCAGCCGGCGGCCAGCAGCAGCGGCAGGGTCAGCGCCAGGCGGTACAGGAAGACGTGCAGCTCGGCGCGGCGCGCGGCGTGCTCGGCCTGCTTCTGGGCCGGTTCCAGCAGCGCCGCATAATCTTGCCGCGCCTTCTGCTCGGCCTGGGCCGCATCCAGCCGGACCTGGCGCTGGGCTTCCACCGCGGCCAGCGCCGTCCGTTCGTCCTGCGCCAGGCCGTCCAGCGCGCGGGTACGTGCTATCAGCTCGGCATCCTGGTCCGGCCGCACGGTGGCATGGCGGGTGGCGAGCCAGTTGTGGAAAGTCTCGCGCGCACTGCGCGTGTTGGCTTGGGCGACCTCATGCTTCTGCTCGGCCTGGTCGAGCGCGCGCCCGGCCTCCTCGCGCACCCTGGCCGCACGGTCGATTTGCGCCCTGGTCTGCGCCGCCGCGGCCGGCTCCAGCATGGCCTGCGCGGTCGGCGCCGGGTCGAGTCCGCCCAGGTTGTCGATCAGCTTGCCGCCGAGGCCGATCAGGAAGCCGGCAAAGATGACGGCCACCAGCCACAGGGCACGGTGCATCCAGGTTTCGGTCAGGCGCAGGCCTTTGTTCATGGCGGAGTTCTCTTTTAAGGATGGCAACCCTCGCAGCTTGCCATTTTCGAAGAACGCGCACCAGCCCCGGATCCGCGGCAGCCGCCGCGCGCTACCCGGGGTAGCGGATGGCGCTACCGGCGGGAATCAGAAATAGGACAAGCCCAGCGCCTTGCGCACCTCGTCCATGGTCTGCGCCGCCACTTCGCGCGCCTTGAAGGTGCCGTCCTTCAGGATCTGCATGACCTGGCCCTTGTCCTTGGCGAATTCCTCGCGGCGGGCGCGGATCGGCGCCAGCATCTCCTGCAGGATGCCTTCGAGGCGCTTTTTGACGATCGAGTCGCCCAGGCCGCCGCGGGTGTAATGGGCCTTCATCTCGGCCAGGCCTTCCTTGTCCGTGTCGAAGGCGTCCAGGTAGATGAAGGCGACGTTGCCCTCCAGGTGGCCCGGGTCCGACACCTTGAGGTGCAGCGGGTCGGTGTAGACCTGCTTGACGGCGGCGCGGATCTCGTCGGCGCTGGCGCCCAGGTTGATGGTGTTGCCCAGCGACTTGCTCATCTTGGCGCGGCCGTCGGTGCCCGGCAGGCGGCCGACTTCCGGCACGATCGCCTTGGCCTCGACCAGGATGTCCTTGCCCTGGCCGTAGGTGCGGTTGAACTTGCGCACGATCTCGTTGCACTGCTCGATCATCGGGATCTGGTCGTCGCCGACCGGCACGATGCCGGCCTTGAAGGCGGTGATGTCGGCGGCCTGGCTGGCCGGGTAGGTCAGGAAGCCGGCCGGGATATCGCGCTCGAAGCCCCGCTGCACGATTTCGGCCTTGACGGTCGGGTTGCGCTCGAGGCGGGCGACGGTCACCAGGTTCAGGTAATAGAAGGTCAGCTCGGCCAGTTCCGGAATCTGGGACTGGATCAGGATGGTCGATTTGGCCGGATCGATCCCTACGGCAAGGTAATCGAGCGCCACCTCGATCACGTTCCGGTGTACCTTACCTATGTCATCCATGTTGTCCGTGAGCGCCTGGGCGTCCGCGAGCATGATGAATTGGCGATATTGATCCTGGTAAGTGACGCGATTGCGCAGGCTGCCGACGAAGTGGCCGAGATGCAGCGGCCCGGTGGGACGGTCGCCGGTCAGGATGACAGAGCTGGTAGCGGTGGGGGTTTGCTGACTCATCGGGGTTCCTTTTTATCCTTGCCCCGATCCTGCCGCGCCATTGACAACGCCACCTTGAATCGAGGCGGCGTTCATTGATTCACATTCAACTCTCTGGCCGCGCGCGCTTAGCGGCGCCACCAGGAAACGAGAATGAAATGTGTATTCGAAAAATTCATGATGGCATGGTTACAGGTTGCCGCACCGCTGTCAACCGCCAGCTTACCGATACCCCTGACATCCTGGACCGGAAGGGAGTTCCATGAATTTTTTGTTGCAAGAAAACTAATAGATTGGTGATTTATGGATTCTACGAAGAGCACGAACAGCCACCACAACCGCCCTTTGGCCCTCTGGGGCGGTCTCGAATGTACCGTCAATCGCGTCCGCGATGACTATTTCCACCAGCTCGATCGCAACGGCCACGCCACCCGTCCGGCCGACATCGAGCGTTTCGCCTCCCTCGGCATCCGTGCGATCCGCTATCCGATCATCTGGGAGCGTACCGCCCCGGACGGCATCGCCCATGCCGACTGGAGCTGGCCGGACGAGCGCCTGAACGCCCTGCGCGAAGCCGGCGTCACCCCGATCGCCGGCCTGGTCCACCACGGCAGCGGCCCGCGCCATACCAGCCTGGTCGACCCGGCCTTTGCCGAGCAGCTCGCCGAATATGCCGGCGCCGTGGCCGCGCGCTACCCCTGGCTGGAGTACTACACCCCGGTCAACGAACCCTGCACCACCGCCCGCTTCGCCGGCCTCTACGGCGTCTGGTATCCGCACGGCCGCGACGACCGCACTTTCATCCAGGCCCTGCTGGTCCAGTGCCGCGCGGTGGTGCTGGCCATGCGCGCGATCCGCGCCGTCAACCCGAACGCCAAACTGGTCCAGACGGACGACCTCGGCAAGACCTACAGCACGCCGGAGCTGGCCCACGTGGCCGAGTTCTACAACGAACGCCGCTGGCTGGCCTGGGACCTGCTGTGCGGCATGGTCGGCCCCGACCACGCCCTGTGGAACTATCTGCTGCGGACCGGCATCCCGGCCGAGGATTTCCTGTGGTTCCGCGAGAACCCCTGCCCGCCCGACCTCATCGGCGTCAACTACTACGTCACCAGCGAGCGCTGGCTGGATCACCGCCCCGAGCGCTACCCGCAGCACCACCGCGGCACCGCCGACGGCATTCCCTGCGCCGACATCGAAGCCTCGCGCGCGCTGGCGACGCCGACCGCCGGCATCGCCCCGCTGCTGGCGGAAGTGTGGGACCGCTACCGCATCCCGCTGGCCGTCACCGAAGCCCACATCGACGCCAACCGCGAAGACCAGCTGCGCTGGCTGCTGGAGATCTGGGAAGCGGCCAAGGAAGTCCGCGCCAACGGCGTCGACCTGCGCGCCGTGACGGTCTGGTCCCTGCTCGGCTCCTTCGACTGGAACAGCCTGGTCACGCAGAACCGCGGCTATTACGAGCCCGGCCCCTTCGACGTCCGCTCGCCCGAGCCGCGCCCGACCGCGCTGGCGCGCATGATGCGCGAACTGGCGTCGGGCCAGCCGCTGTCGCACCCGGTGCTGCGCGGCCAGGGCTGGTGGCGCCGTGCGGGCCGCTTCCTGTGCCCGCCGGTGGCGACCCCGGCCGCCGTCACCTCGATCACGGCCGACGGCCATACCCTGGTCGGAAAAGGCAGCCGCCCGATCCTGATCACCGGCGCCAGCGGCACCCTGGGGCGCGCCTTCGCCCATCTCTGCCGCAAGCGCCACCTGGCCTTCCGCCTGCTGTCGCGCCAGGACATGGACATCACCGACCCCGACTCGGTCGAGCGCGCGCTGGCCCATCACCGGCCGTGGGCGGTGATCAATACCGCCGGCTATGTGCGCGTCGACGAGGCCGAGAACGACGTCGAGCGCTGCATGCGCGAGAACGCGATCGGTCCGGCGATCCTGGCCGCCGCCTGCGCCCGCCACGGCGTCCACCTGACCACCTTCTCCAGCGACCTGGTGTTCGACGGCCGCCAGGACGCCCCCTATGCCGAGAGCAGTACGGTGTCGCCGCTGAACGTGTACGGCCGCAGCAAGGCCGAGGCCGAACAGCGCGTGCTGGACAAGCATCCCGGCGCCCTGGTGGTACGCACCTCCGCCTTCTTCGGCCCCTGGGACCGGCACAACTTCGTCACCCTGGCCCTGCAGGCGCTCGAGCGCGGCGAGGCCTTCACGGCCGCCAGCGACATGACGGTCTCGCCGACCTATGTGCCTGACCTGGTGCACGCCTGCCTGGATCTCGCCATCGACTTCGAGGCCGGAATCTGGCACCTGGCCAACGCCGGCGGCGTCACCTGGGCCGAACTGGCCGCGAAGGCGGCCCTGGCCGCCGGCGTGGACGCCAGCCGCCTGGAAGCGAAGCCGTCCGCGGACTGCGGCTTCGTCGCCGCCCGCCCGGCCTACACGGCAATGACCAGCGAACGCGGCATCCTGCTGCCGGCGCTGGACAATGCGCTGGCCCGCTACCTCGAGCTGCGCCGGCAGGGCGATCCGGAGATGGAGGAGCTGATCAGGTCGATGGAAACCCGCCAGCCTCTGGCCGGCGAACATCGCCAGATGGAAGTGACGCCACCGGAGGCGGTCCAGGCATCCTGATCCAGGACTGGTGCGGGCCGCAAGGACACGGCTTTACCACGTTGCAATTTTTTATTGACTGGCAGTAACAAGTTGACTGAAAATTAATGCATCCGAACTCCTAAGGAGCCGTCCATGCGGTCCGCAGTTTTCCTGTCCGCCCTGGGTCTTGCCCTGGGGTGCGTCACGCCGCCCGTAGAAGCGACCGTGCCATCCCAGCCCGAGATCCGGCTCGCGATCCCCTCCGCCGGTAGCTATCACGGCCCCGTCATCAATGGCTTTGCCAAGGCGCGGCTCTCGAATGGCGACATGTACGAGGGCGAATGGAAAAACGGCAAGCCCGACGGTATCGGCACCATGAGCTACATGCTGGGCGGTTCGTATGAGGGCGAGTGGAAGAACGGCAAGCGCGACGGCAAGGGCATCATGACCTTTGCCGGCAGCGAGCGCCGCGCCGAGGTGCGCTTCGTGGACGATATCAGGGTCGACGTGCCGGCCGAGCGCGCCTCCGCCGCCACGGCCTCGGCCAGGTTCTGGCTCTTGTCGGGCGACGACCCGACGGGTTCGCACATCCGGAACAAGGTGGTCTACTCGACCTTGCCGCTGGACCGGGACTTCGACGAGCTGACGCCGGACCAGCAGCGGCTGGTCCGCTCTTACTACCCGGCGCTCGACGCCGGCGACCAGCCAGCCTATCCACTGAAAGGTGGCAAGGAGTTGTACAAGCTGCTGGTGTCGCTGGTCCGCCATATGCAGATGATGGACGACATCCTTGTCTACGTCGCGCTGGACGCGGACGCCAATGTGACCTCGGTGACCACGATGACCACCATCGACGCCAAATTCCGGGACCTGATCGCGGCCGGCGCCGGCCTTCTCAAGTACAAGCCGGCGCAATGCGGCGGCCACCCTTGCGCGGGCGTCGTGCCGTTCAGGCTGAAGTTGCGCACCCTTTACTGAACCTGCTGAATCAAGGAACCCATCCGTGCAATCTGCCGCTTTCCTGCTCGCCCTCGGCCTGGCCTTGGGCGGCGCCAACCATGTCCTCGCCCAGGCGGCGCCCGCGCCGGCAATGGCGCCGGGCGAAGTCCAGCTCAAGATGCCCGACGGCGGCACCTACATCGGCACCGTCACCAATGGCGTCCCCGACGGCAAGGGCTATTTCAAGGATGCCGACGGCATGCAGTACGAGGGCGAGGTCCGCATGGGCCATCGCACCGGCGTTGCCGAGGGCCTGTTCCCGAAGGGCGACCGCTACCAGGGCGAATGGAAGGACGGCAAGCCCGACGGCACCGGCAAGATGAGCTACATGCTCGGCGGCGCCTACGAGGGCGAATGGAAGAACGGCCGGCGCCACGGCAAGGGCACGATGACCTTCGCCGGCAGCGGCCGCCGCGCCGAGGTGCGCTTCGAAAACGGCCTGAGGGTCGACGTGAAGCCGGAACTGCCGTCGCGTGCCACGACCTCCGCCAACTATTCCCTGTCATCCAGCAATGCCCCGGTCGGCTCGCATATCCCGAACAAGGTGGCGCATGGACCGCTGCCGCTGGACCGGGGTTTCGCCGAACTGACGCCGGACCAGCAGCGCTTCGTGCGCTCCTACTATCCGGCGCTGGAGGTGGGCGACGATCCGCCCTACCCGCTCAGGGGCGCGCAGGACCTGTATGCCGGGCTGTCGAAGCTGGCCGGCCGCCTCCGGCTGAACGACGATGTGCTGTTGTACGTGGCGGTGGATGCGGACGGCAAGGTCACGACCGTCACCACCATGGGCTCCCTCGATCCGGAGGTCAAGCGTGCGATCGGCACCGCCGCCGGCCTGCTCGGGTACACGCCCGGCAAATGCGGCGGCCAGCCCTGCGGCGGCGTGGTGCCCTTCAACATGAAGCTGACCGTCAGCTACTGAGGCGTTTTCAGCATCCCGCCGGTCAACGCGTCCAGCTCGCGTTCGGCGAGCGCCTGCAGCGCCTCGAATGTCGGCGCCGCGGCGCCATCGACGATGATGCTGAACTCGCACAGGAAGTCGCCTGTCACCACGTAGCGCGACACGCCGAGGCTGCCCTTCGCCTGCGCCGTATCCATCATGACGCGATACGGAAAGTGCCATGAAAAGGCACGGTTCCTGACCGTTCGCTGGAGCGCCTGTCCCAGCGGGGTGTCGACCGCCTTGAAGCTCACGCCCTGTTTCTCGTACTGGGCGAATTCGGCGGCGCTCCCCGGGGCGAACCGGGCGAGGATCTCGGTGCGGCTCTTGGGCCTGTCGTCCCGCAGGCGCGTCACCACGACCGCCTGCGCCCCGAAGCCGCCATCCGGCAGGAACAGCACATGGCTCGTGATGACGGTGCCGTCCGGCCTGCGCGCGATGAGCGCCTGGTGGACATGGACGCGCGGATTGTCCGCCACTTTCGGGATACGGATCTGCCAGCCCTGGTAGGGCGAGGAATAGATGCCGTTGCCGATGACGCCTTCCATCGATTCCAGCTTCTTCGAGTAATGCGGCGGCACGGAAGGCCCGTCCGGCGATCCCAGGAAGCTGTCTTCCCGCAGTTGAACGACAAGGACTTCCCTGTCCTGCTTGCCGTCGCCGCTGGCGCTTGCCGCTTGCGTCACGGCGATCAGGAGAGCGAAGACGATCCGGGCCAGCGCCATGTTTACCTCGACAGGTGTCGGTTGATGAGGGGCGCGACCACGCCCGCATGGGTGGCGGCGACATCGTGTTCGCCGCCCGGAATGACGTGCAGCTCCGCCAGCGGCAACACGGACGCCAGGCGCTCGCCGGCCCGGACAGGGCTGATCGGGTCGGCGTCGCCCCACAGCAGCAGGGTCGGAATCCGCAGCGCCGGCAGTTTCGGCGTCAGATCCTCGCGGTAGCCGGCGAACCAGTCCGGCAGACCGGGATGCGCGGCCCGGGTCGCCGGGCGCCAGTCCTGTGCCCCGAGCTCGTCCATGCGCATTCCGCCCGAGGTCACCGACAGCACCAGGTGGGTGATCAGTTCCGGCGTGCGCAGCGCGGCAAGCATGGCGACCACGCCGCCCATCGATTGCGCGATCAGGGCGCTGGGCCGGTCGATGTGCCCGAGTACCCTGGTGACGAGGTCGTCGATGCCGTGGACGGCCGGATCCGGCGGCACGCCGCCGAAGCCGGGCCAGCCCAGGTGCCGCTTTTGCGCCGGATGCGTCAGCAGATCCGCGACGGGGTGCCAGAATTCGGTGCGGCCGAGGGCGCCGGGGAGGAAAAGCAGGCTGGACGGTTTTTCGGCCATGGCGTCGAATTTCATCGTTGCCGCCTGATCAGCCGCTCGACAAGCATGAATATCGCCGCCGCCAGCAGCCCGCTCACGATACTTGCGGAAACGGGAGGCAGGTCAAGCCACCTGGGCAGCAGCGCACCCGCCGCCGCAGCTGCGATCAGCGCCTTCGAGGGCCTCCTGCGATGCAAACGCGCTTTCAAGGCGTCGTGGCGCAATGCCTTCGATACTTCCGCTTCCGCGCTCGATTCGTAGTCCGGATAAGGCATGTTCGCTTACCTTGTGCGTTCCCGCACTTCGCTCGCCGGCGACAGGCACAGCACGAGCAGCCAGCCGGCAAACGAAAAGCCGCGCTGCAAGCCTGCGAAGCACAGGAAGTACAGCAGCCATTGGGAAAAATTGTAGGGGTGGGCAATCCCGGCGGCATTCATTACATACTGGGTCAGCAGTACCGCCACCACCGCCACCGGGGCGGCAAACCACCATTTGCGTTCGAGTCTGGATGCCATGGTCGAATGATCGGAATAGATGACGCAGTGTACGAAGAATGCTGGCAAAGTGGCAAGTAATGGTTTTGCCGGCAACATGAACACGCGTTATACAATGTCCCGGATCGTCTTCATGAAAGGCCGTATTCCGTGCAAGAGCAACACCCCTTTCCCTTTCTGCGGGAAATCCTGCTGTTCCTCAGTCTCGCCGGCATCCTGATCCCGCTATTACAGCGCCTGCGCATCAACCAGGTGCTGGGCTTCCTGGCGGTCGGCGCCCTGTTCGGGCCCTTCGGCCTGGGCCGCCTGGCCCAGGACCTGCCCTGGCTGGCCTGGTTCACCTTCCCCAACAACGAGGACGTCGCCATGCTGGCCGAACTCGGGGTGCTGTTCCTGATGTTCATGATCGGCCTGGAGCTGTCGGCGGCGCGCCTGTGGGCGATGCGGCGCTGGGTGTTCGGCGCCGGCACGTCCCAGGTCCTGCTGTGCGCCCTGCTGCTCGGCGGCGCCGTGTTCCTGCTGCTGGGCCAGCGCATCGAGACATCGCTGGTGCTCGGCCTGGTGCTGTCGCTGTCCTCCACCGCGGTCGTGATGCAGTTGCTGAGCGAGCGCCAGACCACCGGCACGCCGCTGGGCCAGGCCGCCTTCGCGGTGCTGATGCTGCAGGACCTGGCCGTGGTGCCGATCCTGATCCTGATCGGCGCCCTCGGCGGCCATGCGCCCGGCGACAGCGTGACTGTGCTGGCGCTGCTGGCGATGGGCAAGGCGGCCGTGGCGATCGCCCTGATCTACCTGATCGGCGGACGGGTCGTCCATCCGCTGTTCCGCGCCTTTGCCCGCCACCGCCAGCCGGACGTGTTCATGGCCCTGATCCTGCTGTCGACCTTCGGCATCGCCGGCCTGTCGTCGATGGCCGGGCTGTCGATGGCGCTGGGCGCCCTGATCGCGGGCCTGCTGCTGGCCGAGACCGAGTTCAAGCACGAGGTCGAGCTGATGGTCGAGCCCTTCAAGGGCCTGCTCATGGGCCTGTTCTTCATGACGGTCGGGATGAACATGGACCCGCTGCAGATCGTCCACGCGCCGCTGTGGCTGGCCTGCGCGGTGCTGATCCTGGTGCTGATCAAGGCCGGCGTGATCGCTTCCCTGATGCGGATCGGCGGCCTGCCCTGGGGCCGCGCGCTCGAAGGCGGCCTGCTGCTGGGCCAGGGCGGCGAATTCGCCTTCATCGTGATCGGCTACGCGGTCAGCAGCCGCCTGCTCGACGCCAGCCTGGGCGGCCGCGTGATGCTGGCGGTGGGCCTGTCGCTGTTCCTGACGCCGCTGTTGGCGCGGATCGGGCGCACGATCGGCGAGCGTGCCGAAAGCCAGGCGCGCGAGCTCGAGGCGCGGCACATGGAAGGCGGGCTGGAAGAGGCGCGCGGCCGCGTGGTCATCGCCGGCTTCGGCCGCGTCGGCCAGCAGCTGGCCAAGCTGCTCGCCAGCCAGCACATTCCCTACGTGGCTTTCGAGAACGACGCCAAGCTGGTGTCGAAGCTGCATGCCGAGGGCATTCCGGTGTATTTCGGGAATGCCGCCCGCCCCGAACTGCTGCGCCGCGTGCACGCGGACGAAGCGCCGGCCATCGTGCTGACCATGGACCACCCCTCGTCGGCGCTGCAGGCGGTGCGCGGGATCCGGCGCGAGTTCCCGCACGCGCGCCTGTTCGCCCGCTCGCGCGACGAGCGGCATGCGCGCGCCCTCAAGCTGGCCGGCGCCAGCGTGGTGGTGCCGGAGACGCTGGAAGCCAGCCTGCAGCTGTCCGCCTTCGTGCTGGAAGCGATGGGGCTGGACGAGCGTGTGGTGGACGGCATCGTCGACCGCGAGCGCGACCAGTTCGCCCAGGCCCTGACCGCGCCCGGCAGCGCCGTCTAGCGCCCGATATAATCTCTCGATAACACAACCATTGGAGACAGAATGGCAGCATTGAACCACATCCGCGTGCTCGACCTTTCGCGCGTGCTGGCCGGCCCCTGGTGCTCGCAGAACCTGGCCGACCTTGGCGCCGACGTGATCAAGATCGAGCGCCCGGACAGCGGCGACGATACCCGCGCCTGGGGTCCGCCGTATGCGCCCGGGCCTGATGGCAAGCCGACCGGCGAGGCGGCCTACTACCTGTCGGCGAACCGCGGCAAGCGTTCGGTGACGGTCGATATCGCCAGCCCGGACGGCCAGGCCCTGCTGCGCGAACTGGTGCGCCACTGCGATGTCGTGCTGGAGAATTTCAAGGTCGGCCAGTTGAAGCGCTATGGCCTGGATTACGAGTCGCTGAAGGCGCTCAAGCCGGACATCGTGTACTGCTCGATCACCGGCTTCGGCCAGGACGGTCCGTATGCGCACCGCGCCGGCTACGACTTCCTGATCCAGGGCATGGGCGGCCTGATGTCCGTCACCGGCGAGCGCGACGAACTGCCGGGCGGCGGTCCGCAAAAGGCCGGCGTGGCCCTGACCGACCTGATGACCGGCATGTACGCGACCATCGCCGTGCTGGCGGCCCTGACCCACCGCGACCGCACCGGAGAAGGCCAGTACATCGACATGTCCCTGCTCGACACCCAGGTGGCGATGCTGGCCAACGTCGGCAGCAACTACCTGAACAGCGGCAAGCGCCCCAAGCGCTGGGGCAATGCCCACGCCAACATCGTGCCCTACCAGACCTTCGCCTGCGCGGACGGCCACATCATCGTCGCCGCCGGCAACGACGGCCAGTACCAGAAGTTCGTGCAGGCCGGCGGCCGCCCCGAGCTGGCGCTCGACGAACGCTTCGCCACCAATCCCCAGCGCGTGAAGAACCGCGACATCCTCGTTCCGCTGCTGGCCGGGATGGTGAAGGAGCGCGGGCGCGACGAATGGATCGCGATGCTGGAAGACGTGGGCGTGCCCTGCGGTCCGATCAACAACCTGGACGAGGTGTTCGCGAACGAGCAGGTGAAGGCGCGCGGCATCGAAATGACCCTGCCGCACCCGACCGCGGGTGAGGTGAAGCTGGTGCGCAGCCCGATGCGGATGTCGGCGCTGCCTTCCACCAGCGCCAAGGCGCCCCCGCTGCTCGGCCAGCATACCGAGGAGGTGCTGGCCGAGATCCTGGGCAAGAGCGGCGAGGAGATCACCGCCCTGAGGGAGAAGAAGGTTCTTTAATGTAGCTGGTGCTTTAGATTAGAGAGTTCGGCGTGCACCTTGGTGACCGCCGTCTCCAGCTCCGGCGACATGCTCGATGCCGAGCGGCTGATGCGCTTCGCCTCGTCGCCCATCGATTCAAGGTTGTCGACGGCTTCGACCATGCGCTGCTGGTCGCTCGATTGCATCACCTGCTGGGCCTGCTGGGATTCGCGGGCCATTTTCTCGATACAGTCCTTCAGGTCCTCGGGAGCGTCGTGCGAACGGCAGGCCTGCTCGGCGTCCTTGATGGTTTGCTGGATATGGGAAAAGCGCTGCTGGATTTCGCGTGCTTGCAACATGTCGATCTCCTTGCTTTGTTGACGAAAGAGAGCTGCATGGTAGCCCTGTTGACCGGAGCGTGGCGCACGAACGGCATGGATGAGCTGACGAACCCGGCAATAAATTCGCCGGATTTGAGCATCAGGAAGCCGTTTCCTGCTGCCTCAGAATAGATATTTGCCGAATCCAGGACTTATATAGGGTGAGCACGCCGTGCCCACCCTACGCAAACATCACGGGTACTCGGCGTCGATCTCGGAACCGGCAAAATTCTCCAGCTCGACGAACAGCTGCTTGAGCGGCGTGCTGCCCCCGATGTCGCGGATGATGTCGCTGTTGCGGTACAGGGCGATGCGCTCGGCGATGATGGCGTGGTGCGGCGCCGGAATATTCTCCAGCAGCTGGACCCAGCCGGTATCGAAGTCCGGCTTGGTCTTGCGCACCGCCTTCACGAAGCGCTCGAATTCCTTCTGGCCGGTGCGCGCCACGATCCGCCCGCCTCCCTCGATGCCGAACACGATCGCCAGCGCGATCACGCCCTCGGCGTTCAGGTCCGGATCCTTGACCGGGCCTTCGTAGTGATGGCGGCGCAGCCACTGGGCCGCGCGCACGATCGCCTGCACCCCCTGGCGCTGCTTGAGCTGGCCCTGGTAGCGCTCGTAGCCCGACCAGGTCTCGCCCGGATCGGCGGTGCAGATGTCGACGAACAGCTCCTTCAGGCGGCGCTGGGCGTACACCGGGTCGGTGTCGTACTCGCCCACCAGGCTGTCCTCCGGCAGCGCGGCCAGTTCGCGAATCAAACGGAAGCCCTGCTGGAACACCAGCTCCGCGCCTTCCGAGATCAGGATGCCGGCTGCGGCCTTGTCGCCGACTTCGTCGTCGGTTTCCTCTTCCAGCAGGTACTCCAGGCCCAGCGACATTCCGCCGACGGTCAGGAGCTGCGCGCGCTGGATGCCTTCGGCGGTGCGGTCGTTGGTGAACTTCTCGGCCACCATCGCGGTGATCCCGGCCAGTTCGTCGGCCAGGCCCACCGCTTCGTCGGGCGTGGCGGTCTCCGCCAGGTGCCTGATCGCGCGGATCAGGCGTGGCAGCTTTTCGATAACGATTGCCGGCAGCATGCTTGCGATGGCTCCGCTCACGAGAAGATGTCCGTGCCCATGCTGCGGCGGGAGCTGCGCTTGGGCGTGCCGCGCACCGACGGCACCTGCTTGCGCAGGCGGTGCAGCAGTTCGCGGGTGCCGCGATGCTGGAATTCCGACTCCTCGTCGGGGTCGTCCGGCAGCTCGACGTCGGCCAGGTCGGCGGTATTGCGGTATTCCGGGAACAGTTCCAGCAGCGAACGTTCCCAGCCGTCCTCGCTGGCCTTGGCCAGGTCGATCGCCAGCGGCACGATGTCGCTGTCGGAAGTCGTCTGGCCGGTCACGTAGCGGCCGCGGCTGTTGATCTCGCCGGCCACCTCGAGGATCTCCTTCGGCGCCAGCGACCAGACGATGGCGAAGGCGGTCGCGCCCCAGTCGGAGCTGGAGGCCTCGCTCAGCAGCTCGTGGCGGCGGTCCTCGTCGTCGGTGGCGTAGACCACGCCGTGAATATGGTTGAACAGGTTCTCGGCGATACGCTCGGGATCGTCCTCGATCATGTCGTCCGGCCAGGTGGCGGCCAGGTAGGCCAGGCTCTCGGCCCAGGCCTTCGGCGGCACCAGCAGGGTCGCCACCGAGGTCTTGGCGCCATCGAAGCCGGCCAGGTGCAGGGCCGTCACCTGCGGCGGCAGGGTCGACAGCACCTCGGCCACGGCATAGTCGCCGTGCTCGTCGGCGGCCTTGGACAGGGCTTCCTCGGCGTGCTGCAGGGAGCCGGCCAGCACCAGTTCATTGACCTGCCGGGTCAGTGCCGGCAGGTTGGATTTGGATTCGTTGGATTTAGATTCGTCGCTCATTCGCGCTCACCCTCCGGGTCGAAGATCTGCGTGAAATCGTCGCCGGCGGCGGTTTCATCCAGCTCGTCGTCGCCCTCGTCGTCCTTCGCCAGCTGGTCGAGCGACTGGTCGTCGTCTTCCCAGCGCGCCTGGTTCTTGTACAGGAAGGCGGTGACGATGGCCTGGCGCGCCAGTTCCGGATGGTTCTCGCAGATTGCGGCGTACATGGCCTTGCCTTCCTCGTCGTTACCGTCGGCGCCGTCGCAATTGGCCATGGCAAAGACTTTCGCCGGATCGTCGCCTTCGTAATCGATGGCTTCGCGGATCAGGCCCTTCGGATCCGTGAAGCGGATGCGGTCGACCAGGGCGAAGGCCATCATGTTGACGTCGTCCAGGCCGTCGCCGTTGGCGTATTCCGACACCAGGGCCTGCACCATCATGTCGTAGTTCTTGCGATTCGGCGGATCGCCCAGCGTGCCTTCGATCTGGCCTTCCAGTTCGCGCGACTGGAAAGCGAATTCCGGATGTACTTTTTTCATGGTTGCTTCAATTCTTTCGTTAATCCCGCATTCAGTGCGGAAGGTTCACGCCGTGCAGCGCGAACACCGAACGCCACAATTCGAAGGCCTCGCCTTCGGCATCGAGCACGATGCGGTGGTTGACGCTCTGGTTGTATTCGGCGCGCCTGGTCGGGTCCGACAGGACCTCGTAGGCCTTGGTGACGGCCTTGAAACGCGCTTCCGCGCCCGGCGCCTGGTTACGGTCCGGGTGGTAGCGCATCGCGAGCGAGCGGTAGACTTTCTTGATCTCGTCGTCCGTCGCGTTCGGCGCGACGCCGAGGATCGCGTATAAATTTTCCACTTAGAACTCTCCGGCTGATGCCCGTAAAAACCTCAAACCGGGATTATCCTATAGAAAACGCCATCTTGACAGGCAGGACTGGCCGCGGTGATGGGCTTGTGGCGGGAGACAATATCCCCAAGTATGCCCAGCGGCCTCCCGGCAAACCGTGCGCTTTACCACATAGCTACGGTAAAATGCCTGCAATCTTACCCATCTAAAACTAATTCATGAGCAACGAGAAGAACCCCGCGGCGGCGGCACCTGCGCCGTCGTCGAATTTTGTGCGCGCGATCGTCGAATCCGACCTGGCGGCAGGCACCCATCAGCGCGAGGGCATGCCTTCCGTGATCACCCGCTTCCCGCCGGAGCCGAACGGCTACCTGCACGTGGGCCACGCGAAGTCGATCTGCCTGAACTTCGGCCTGGCGCGCGACTACCAGGGCCGCTGCAACCTGCGCTTCGACGACACCAATCCGGAAAAGGAAGACCAGGAATACGTCGACACCATCATGGACAGCGTCAAGTGGCTGGGCTTTTCGTGGGAGCAAGGCGGCCAGGAGCACCTGCACTACGCCAGCGACTACTTCGACCAGCTGTACGCGATGGCCGAGTACCTGATCCAGAAGGGCTATGCCTACGTCGACAGCCAGAGCGCCGAGAACATGTCGCGCAACCGCGGCAACTTCGGTACGCCGGGCATCAACTCGCCCTTCCGCAACCGCCCGGTCGAGGAATCGCTGCAGCTCTTCCGCGACATGAAGGCCGGCAAGTACAAGGATGGCGAGCACATCCTGCGCGCCAAGATGAGCGAAGACGCGATGTCTTCCCCCATCATGACCAACCGCGACCCGGCGCTGTATCGCATACGTCACGCGCATCACCACCGCACCGGCGACAAGTGGTGCATCTATCCGATGTATGACTACACCCACCCGATCTCGGATGCGCTGGAAAACATCACCCATTCGCTGTGCACCCTGGAATTCCAGGATCACCGCCCCTTCTACGACTGGCTGGTCGAGACCCTGGCCGAGGGCGGCTTCTTCCAGCGCCCGGTGCCGCGCCAGTACGAATTCTCGCGCCTGAACCTGACCTATGTGGTCATGTCCAAGCGCAAGCTGCGCCAGCTGGTCGACGAGAAGATCGTCACCGGCTGGGACGATCCGCGCATGCCCACCATCGTCGGCCTGCGCCGCCGCGGTTACACGCCGGAATCGATCCAGCTGTTCTGCGAGCGCATCGGCGTCAGCAAGGCCGATGGCTGGATCGACATGAGCACGCTGGAAGGTTCGCTGCGCGACGACCTCGATCCGAAGGCGCCGCGCGCGATCGCCGTGCTGCGTCCGCTGAAGCTGATCGTCGACAATTTCCCGGAAGGCGAAACGGTCGAGTGCAGCGCCCCGGTCCACCCCCACCATCCGGACATGGGCCACCGCAGCTTCCCGTTCACCAGGGAACTGTGGATCGAGCAGGAAGACTTCATGGAAGTGCCGAGCAAGGGCTACCACCGCTTCACCCCGCCGACCGCCGACAAGCCGGGTTCGCGCGTGCGCCTGAAGTACGGCTTCGTGGCCGAGTGCACCGGTTTCGACAAGGACGCGGACGGCAACGTGACCGCGGTGCACGTGAACTATTTCGAGGATTCGAAATCGGGCACCCCGGGCGCCGACAACTACAAGGTCAAGGGCAACATCACCTGGGTCAGCGCCGCCCATGCGCTCGAGGCCGAGGTGCGCCTGTACGACCGCCTGTTCAGCGATCCGAATCCGGACGCCGGCGGCCGCGACTTCAAGGACCTGCTGAACCCGAACGCACTGGAAACCGTCACCGCCTACCTGGAGCCGGGCCTGAAGTCGGCCGAAGCCGAACAGCGCTTCCAGTTCGAGCGCCACGGCTACTTCGTGGCCGACCGCGTCGATTCCCAGCCGGGCAAGCCGGTGTTCAACCGCGTGACCACGCTGAAGGATAGCTGGGGCAAGTAAGCGCCTGCGCCGGCGGCCGCCCGCGCCGCCTCCGCCGAAGCCCGGTTCATGCCGGGCTTTTTTTTCGCCCCGGCCACAACTAGTCGAACAGCTAGGTACGTCCTCCCTCCAAAGACCGTAAGTTGCTGTTGGTTACTATTCAGGGATAGCCGATGTCGAGGGTACTGAGAGACGCATTTTCGGTCACCCGGTTCTCGTTCTGGACCGGCCTGCTGCTGTCGTCCCTGATCGGCGGCCTGGCCTATATATTCACGGCGCGTTCCATCGAGAGCGATGCCCAGCAGCGCTTTTTCAACCACTGCAAATATGCCCAGAGCGTGATCGCAGTCCGGATCAAGTCCTATACCGACCTGCTGCGCGCCAGCGCCAGCACCCTGCAGAGCGCCGACACCGTGACGCAGCGCCTGTTCCACGATTACGTGAACGGCCTGAACCTGGCAAGGGATTATCCTGCCCTCGACTTCATCAATTTCGCCGTGTATGTCCGCGCGAGCGAGCGCCAGGACTTCGTGCGCCGTATGCGCGCCGAAAAGAGCGCTCTCGGGGCTCGCGCCGCCCAACTGGACATCGTACCGCCCGCCCCCAGGCCAGCCTATCTTCCGGTTGCCTATATCGAGCCGCAAGGGCAGCTTTCCGGCATGTACGGGTATGACCTGATGAGCAATCCCTATTTCGGCGACATGTTGTCGCGGGAGCGGGACGAAGGTACGGTGCAGGCCTCCGGTACGCCGATCCCGGTGCTGTCCCGTCCGAACGATGTCTACCTCGGCATGCGCATGCCGGTCTACCGGATGGGCGCACCGCGGGACACCGTCGACCATCGCCGTGCCTCCTACCTTGGCTCGATCGGGATTGCCTTCAGCGTCACCAAGCTGCTGAAAGGAGTGATGGACGAAATCTCGGTGCCGAACCTGAGAATGACCCTGTACGAGACCGGCCCCCATGTGGACGACGAAGTCGGCGACGATCCGGGGCGCAAGATGACGCTGTACGACAGCTACGGCACCCTCACCCTCCCCAGTCCTCCGCTCGACACCAGTAACCATGGGTTCACGGTGACCTTGCCGCTGGATTTCAACGGCCGTCCATGGACGACCGTCTTCAGCGTGCCCAAGTCCGCCCTGTACACCGACTTCGACGTCCATTATCCGAACCTGATGATGGCCTTCGGCTTTCTCGGTTCGATGCTGCTGTTCGCACTGGTGCAGACGTTGACGTCGTCGCGCCGCGCCGCTCTCGAACTGGCGAAGGAGATGACCAGCGAACTGCGCGAGAGCCAGAACAAGCTGCAGCTGTCGCACCACAAGCTGCGCCGCCTTGCCGATCATGCCTACCAGATCAAGGAGCTGGAACGCAAACGCATCGCGCGCGAGATCCACGACGACCTCGGCCAGAACCTGCTGGCGCTGCGCATCGAAGGCGAGATGCTGGCCGCCCGCACCAAGGCAAGCCATCGCCACCTGTATGGACGCGCGCGCGAGACGCTGCAGCAGATCGATACCATCATCAAGAGCGTGCGCCAGATCATCAACGACCTGCGCCCAACCGTACTCGACCTCGGCCTGTCGGCAGCCGTCGAGTGGCAGGTCAACCAGTTCGAGCGGCGCACCGGCATCCCCTGCGAACTGCGCAACGAGCAGGGAGAGATCGCCCTGCCCGACCACTGCGCAACCGCATTTTTCCGCATCCTGCAGGAATCGCTGACCAATGTCGTGCGCCATGCGAACGCGACCAGGGTCTGGGTCGAGCTGAGCCTGAACGACGGCTGGCTGTCGCTCATGGTGCGGGATAACGGTTGCGGCCTGCCGCCGGGCGGACATCACAAGTCCGGGTCCTTCGGCCTGGTCGGGATCGAGGAACGCGTCATCATCCTCGGCGGCACCTGTTCCGTGTTCAGCAAGCCCGGCGGCGGCACGACGGTGACAGTCTCGGCACCGGTCGTGAACGCACCCGAACATCTTCTGCAGGAACATCAGGAGCACGGCGCCGGTTCGGCCGTCATCTGAAGCAACCGGCGCCGATGCAGGCCGGCTCATCGCCCTCTTCCCTTTCTTCTGCGCCAGAGGCCTTGGCTCGCTATTCGCCATCGCGCACGGCCTTGCGCTGATCGGCGCACAGCGGTTCCCGCTTTAGTACACCACTTTCCTTTGATAAATGTCAAATTAAAAACAAAAAACTTTAACAAATATCAAAGCCTGAGCTTATTTCCTAAATTACATTAATCACATGCAACGCATATCAAGAAGTCTGAAAACGTTGCTAAAAATCATCATGCACAATTGGTAAATAGTTCAGCAGTTGCAGTGGATAGAATTACAATACAAAAGGGAAGCTGTTCAAAACATGCTGTCAATAAATTTAAGGATGATCATGAACGCCAACGACCTGTTCAAAGCAGTGACCGAGCTCGACCTGGAACCGATCAAGATGAAGCTGATGCACGTCGAATCGGGAGAAGGCTGGAGCCTGGAGAAAGTCAACGCTGTAGAAAAGGAATACCGGCGCTTCCTGTGCCTGATGAAGCTGTATCCTGAAGAAGATACGTCGCCCCTGGCCGATGTCGATACGTTCTGGCACTACCACATCCTCGATACCATGAAGTACGCCACCGACTGCGAGCGCGTGTTCGGCTACTTCCTGCACCACTATCCCTACGTCGGCATGGACGGCAGCGAAGAAGATGAACAGTTCCGCCTCGACAGCGGCGACCGCATGCGCGACCTGTACGAAGCCACCTTCGGCGAGGCCTACCCGGGATCGTCCGTGGAAGCCGCCGAAGCGACCGCCTTCTGCGCAGGACCGTCGCGCGACAAGCTGAAAGCAATCGATACGAACGTCTCCGGCGCGATCGCCTTCTGCGCAGGCCCCTCGCGCGACAGGCTGAAAGCAGGCGATACGAACGTCTCCGGCGCGATCGCCTTCTGCGCGGGCCCCTCGCGCGACAGGTTGAAAGCAATCGATACGAACGTCTCCGGCGCGATCGCCTTCTGCGCAGGCCCCTCGCGCGACAGGCTGAAAGCAATCGGTACGAACGTCTCCGGCGCGATCGCCTTCTGTGCAGGACCGTCGCGCGACAAACTGAAAGCACGCGTCACGGACATCTCCAGCGCCGTCGCCTTCTGCGCAGGCCCTTCGCGCGACAGGCTGCAAGCCGAAGCCTGCCACCAATGACATCACCCTGATCCGGCCTTCCGCGCCGGATCTGCGCCGGGACCGGTTCTTGAGCCGGCCCGGCTTCCGGCGTTTCAGGCCGCGGCGGTCCCGGCGTCGGACTCGCTGCCGGCCCGCACCATCAGCGCGCGCAGTTCGCGAATGCTGTAATCGGATACCTCGTGCATGCGCAGCAGGATGGTCGCGCCGATCGGCAGCGTATTGTGGCGGATCTTGCTGATCACCGGCGGTGCGACTTCGAGCACGCGCGACAGCGCAGCGTCGTTCTTGAGCCTGAGTTTGCCGATGATGGCGTCGAGAACCCGGTTCGGGTCGTAGATGGAACCCTCCGGTATCCTTCTGATGGGCATGGTCTTCTTTCTAAAATAACAATCCGTGGGATATTCTTCACAACCCTTATAGGGTCGTGAAAAATCCGATAGTTTTGGGGTATAGGTAGTATTTATATGGCTGCGAGGCAGCTACCCCGAATGATACACGGACCAGTTATCTTTTGCTTAAGAGCACCTTATTTCGCCATTTCCAGCACCGCCTCCTCGACCCGCGGGTGATGCAGCCGGGCCCGCAATTCGCGCCTGATGCGGCGGTTGTCGAGCCGGCGCGACTCCGACATGAAGGACAGCAGCATCGGCGAGACCGCCTTTTCCAGCTCTGCGCGCGGCAGGCGCGGCGGGCGCGGCAGTCCGAAGGCGTCGGCCACCAGGTCGAAGTACTCTCCCATCTTCATGTGGCTATCGTCGCTGGCGTTGTAGGCGCGGCCGGGCCGGGCGCGGAACAGGGCCAGCAGGGCCAGGCGGGCGAGATCGTCGGCGTGGATGTGGTTGGTGTAGACGTCGTCCGCCGCCGCCAGCGCGGGCGTGCCCTGGCGCAGCCGCTCGAGCGGCAGGCGCTCCGCCGCATAGATGCCGGGGGCGCGCAGGATGGACACCTGTCCGCCCGTGCCGACGGCCCAGGCGCGCAGCACCTGTTCGGCGTCGACGCGGCGCCGGGCGCGGGCGTTGCGGGCGGCGCGCGGCGCGGTCTCGTCGATCAGGGCGCCGCCACGGTCGCCATAAACGCCGGAGGTGCTGATATAAACGACATGGGTCCCCTCGGGTAGAATGGCGGTCAAATTTCGTGTGCGCAAGTCCAGAGCGCCCTGCCGCGGCGGCGGCGCCAGGTGCACGACCCATGGCGCGAGCCGCGCCAGGCGGCGCAGCGTTTCCGGCCGGTCGAGATCGGCCACGATGGGAACCGCCCCCGCGGCCCGCAGCTCGGCGCGGCGCGCCGGCTGGCTGGTGACGGCGAACACGCGAAAGCGCTCCCTGACCAGCGGCAGCAGCCGCATGCCGACATCGCCGCAGCCCACGATCAGGAGGCGCGGCTTGTTGAACCTGATATTGTTTAAAGTATTCATTCCGAGGATTGTATGACGTTCCAGATTACCGTTCAGCCCAGCGGCCACCACTACGAATGCGAGCAGGACGAAACCGTGCTCGCGGCGGCGATCCGCTCCGGCATCGGACTGCCGTATGGCTGCAAGAACGGCGCCTGCGGCTCCTGCAAGGGCAAGGTCGTCGAAGGGACCATCCACCACAAGCCGCACCAGCAGCGCGCCCTGTCCGAACAGGAAAAGCTGCAGGGCTATGCGCTGATGTGCTGCGCCGTCCCCGAAGGCGACGTGACGATCGAGGCGCGCGAAGTCGGCGGCAGCACCGACTACCCGGTGCGCAAGATGCCGACCCGCGTGACCGCGATCCGCCGCGCCGCGCCGGACGTGGCCATCCTCAGCCTGCAACTGCCGGCCAACGAAGCCCTCGCCTACCGCGCCGGCCAGTACGTCGAATTCATGCTGAAGGACGGCAAGCGCCGCGCCTACAGCATCGCCAATGCGCCCTCCTTCAGCGGTCCGCTGGAACTGCACGTCCGGCACCTGCCGGGCGGCCTGTTCACCGACCACGTGTTCTCGACCATGAAGGAGCGCGACATCCTGCGCTTCGAAGGCCCGCTCGGCACCTTCTTCCTGCGCGAGGAATCCGCCAAGCCGATCGTGCTGCTGGCTTCGGGCACCGGCTTCGCGCCGGTCAAGGCCCTGGTCGAGCACATGATCCACCTGAAATCGGAGCGCCCGGTCCACCTGTACTGGGGCGGCCGCCGTCCGCAGGACCTGTACATGCACGAACTGTGCGAACAGTGGGCGCGCGAGCTGCCGCACTTCCGCTACGTGCCGGTGATCTCGGATGCCCTGCCGGAAGATGCGTGGACGGGCCGCGGCGGCTACGTGCACGCCGCCGTGATGCAGGATATTCCCGACCTGTCGGGCTACCAGGTGTATGCTTGCGGTGCGCCCATCATGGTCGACTCCGCGCGCCGCGACTACGTGGCGCAGTGCGGCCTGCCGGCCGAAGAATTCTACGCCGACGCCTTCACCACGGAGGCCGACCTGGCGCAGTCCTGAGGCGCTTTCTCAACTTCGATGAAGGGTCCAACCATGCGTAATCCGCTTCGCTCCGCCCTCGCCTTTTCCGCACTCTCCGCCGCGCTGCTGGCCGGCGGCTTCGTGCACGCCGCCGACCAGCCGGCCGCTTCCGGCTACCAGGCCGCGATCGCCAGCCCGATCCGCACCGACGACGACCGCAAGACCGACGCCAAGCGCAAGCCGGCCGAGTTCCTGGCCTTCGCCGGGGTCCGTCCCGGCATGAAGGCCCTCGACATCGCCTCGGGCGGCGGTTCCACCGCGTCCCTGCTGACGGCGGCGGTGGGTCCGAAGGGCGAAGTGTGGGCCCAGAACCCGAAGCCGAATCCCAAGCTGCAGGAACGCGTGGGCGGCTCGACCCTGCCCAACCTGCACGCGGTGGTCGCGGATTTCAACGATCCGGTCCCGAAAGGCACGCCGCCGCTGGACCTCATCACCATCAACATGTCCTACCACGACATCGCCAACACCCCGACCGACCGCGCGGCGATGAACAAGCGCCTGTACGAAGCGCTGAAACCGGGCGGCGAGCTGGTCATCATCGACAACGCGGCCAAGAAGGGCGCCGGCCTGACGGCCACCAAGACCCTGCACCGCATCGACGAAGACACCGTGGTCCAGGAAGTCACCAGGGCCGGCTTCAAGCTCGATACACGCAGCGACTACCTGCACGTGGCCTCGGACCCGCGCGAGCAGCCTTTCTTCAAGATGGAGACGCCGGACGACAAGTTTGCGTTGCGGTTCAAGAAGTAGACGGCCCGTCGTTCCCGCGATGGCGGGGACCCGTGCCCACCCTAGGTCATTGCGGCCGCGCGCGGCCGTAATGACTGCGCACGATCCCGACATCAGGCACAATGAGCGTTGGCATTCCTGCCACCATCTCATTCCACTTTATGTCACTGATTTCCCCCTCGGGCCGCCTCGGCGTCCTGCGCAACCGTAATCTCGCCTTCTATCTTTCCGCCCGCTTCCTGGGCACGCTCGCGGTCCAGATGCAGAGCGTGGCCATCGGCTGGCAGGTGTACCAGATCACCCACAGCCTGTTCGACCTCGGCCTGATCGGCCTGGCCCAGTTCGCGCCCTTCCTGGTGTTGATCCTGTGGGCCGGCCACGTCGCCGATACCCATAACCGCCGTACCATCGTCCTGTGGTGCCTGGGCACCCAGCTGCTGTGCAGCCTGCTGCTGGTGCTGTTCACCCTGTCCGGCAGCACCGTCGTGTGGCCGGTGTATGCGGTGCTGGTGCTGTACGGCAGCGCGCGCGCCTTCATGATGCCGGCCCAGCAGGCCGTGCTGCGCAACCTGGTGTCGACCCAGGAGTTCTCGCAGGCGGTCGCGCTGAGTTCCTCGAACATGCAGGTCGCGATCATCCTCGGCCCGGTGCTGGGCGGCCTGCTGTACGTGTTCGGGCCGAACGTCGTGTATGCGGTGTCGAGCACCCTGCTGGCGGTGTCGGTGCTGCTGATGAAAGGCACCGAGAGCGCGCCGCAGGCCAGAACCCGGGCCCCGGTCAGCTGGCATACCCTGCTCGAGGGCCTGCGCTTCGTGTGGAGCCGCCCGATCGTGCTGGGCGCGATCTCGCTCGACCTGTTCGCGGTGCTGTTCGGCGGCGCCACCGCCCTGCTGCCGGCCTATGCCCACGACGTGCTTGCCGCCGGCCCCACCAGCCTGGGCCTGCTGCGCACCGCGCCCGGCGCCGGCGCGGCCCTGTGTTCGATCGCGCTGGCCTTCTGGCCGATCACGCGCAGGGTCGGCGCCTGGATGTTCGGCGGGGTCGCCCTGTTCGGCGCCGCCACCGTCACCATGGGCCTGGTCCACAGCTTCGGCGTCGCCCTGGTCGCTTTGTTCCTGCTCGGCGTCGGCGACATGATCAGCGTCTACATCCGCCACCTGCTGGTGCAGTACGAGACGCCGGACGAGATCCGCGGCCGCGTCAGCGCCGTCAACTCCGTCTTCATCGGCGCCTCGAACGAGCTGGGCGAATTCGAATCGGGCCTGACCGCCAGCTGGTTCGGCCTGGTGCGGGCGATCCTGTTCGGCGGCGCCGCCACGCTGGTGGTCACCGGCACCTGGATGAAGCTGTTCCCGGTGCTGTCGCGCATGGACCGCTTCCCCCACCACGAGGCGGAAGTCGCCGCACAGAAAGCCGGATGATGGACAAGAGCTTCCTCCGCCACCTCATCCACAACCGGCCGCACCTGACGCTGGCGATCGCGCTCGGCGCCGCCGTCGGCCTGCTGTGGCCGGAGTCCCATCCCTGGCTGCGGCGCGCCCTGCTCGGCTGGAATACGGGGGTCTGGTCCTACCTGCTGGGGATGGGGTGGATGATGCTGCGGGCCGACCACGACAAGGTCCGCAGGATCGCGAGCAGGGATGACGAGAGCGCCGGCACCGTGCTGTTCTCGCTGGTCGTCGGCGCCATGCTGAGCCTGTACGCCATCATCTCCGAACTGGCGCACATGGACCACCTGCCCGCCAACAAGATCGCCATGCACTACGCCTTCACCGCCTTCACGGTGATCGGTTCCTGGCTGCTGGTCGGCGTGCTGTTCTGCCTGCACTACGCCCACCTCTACTACCGCGCGCCCGTTCATCAGCGGCCGCTGCGCTTCCCGGACGAGGGGCTGGAACCGGATTACTGGGACTTCCTGTACTTCTCGTTCACGATCGCGGTCGCGGTCCAGACCTCGGACGTCTCGGTGATGACGCGCCCGATGCGCAAGCTGGTGCTCGGCCATTCGGTGCTGGCCTTCTTCTTCAACGTGCTGATCCTGGGCCTGTCGGTGAACATCGCGGCCAGCCTCGTAAACAGCTGAGCGCGTCCATCTGGGCGCGGCGAATTCCGGGGACGGTGTAAGATCGTTTCAACAGTGTCAACTATTGGAGTGATTTATGGAAATCAACGTTAATACCGACAACACCATCGACCGCCACCAGGGTCTCGACGAACGCGTGCGCGACCTCGTCGAATCGAGCGTCGGCCGTTTCGAGCAGGTCCGCCGCGTGGATGTCCACCTGAGCAACCAGAACGGCCAGAAACACGAAGATGGCGACAATTACTGCATGATGGAAGCGCGCGTGGCCGGCTACGATCCGGTGGTCGTGCACGCCCACGCCGCCGACCTGCACCTGTCGATCTCGGGCGCGGCCGGCAAACTGAAGCGCGCACTGGACAGCGCAATGGGCCGCCTCAACGACAAGAACAAGCGCGATGCCGTCCCGCTGGATCCCGAGGTTCCGATCGAGTCCTACAAGGGCCTCACCGACAATCAGTAAGTTCCATCCACCAGCGCCCTGAGGCTTCCAAGGTATCGCAGGCCTTCGAGGGCGCGGCTGCCGTACCACGACATCATCTCGCCGTCGACCAGGAACACCGGAATGCCGATCTGCTTTTCCAGCGCATCGGCATGCTCTTCGGTGAAGCGATAGGGCTCGGTCGACAGCAGCACCGCATCGAGCCCGTCCACCAATCCCTGCGACCAGTCGAAACGCGGATAGCGCTCGCCCTGCCCCAGCGCCGGCACCTGCCAGCCCAGTTCGGCCAGCATGCTGGCGATATAGGTCTCCTTCGAAACCGTCATCCACGGATCCTGCCAGATGCAGTACAGCACCGTGCGCGCCGGTCCGGGAGGAAGCCGCTTCAGGGATGCGTATTCGGCTTCGAAGCCGGCGCACCAGCGCTCCGCCGCGTCGCTCGCACCGAAGATCCCGCCCATCAGGCGCGCCAGTGCCAGGTTGTCGCGCGGCGCATTCGGATGCGTGACCACCACGTGCGGCACGAATTCCGCCAGCCGCTCCACGGTCGGCTTCTCGTTTTCGTCGATGTTGACCACCACGTGGGTCGGCGCCAGCTTGCGGATCTTCTCGATGTTGACGTCCTTGGTGCCGCCGACCTTGGGGATCGCGGCGACCACGTCGCGGGGATGAATGCAGAAGCCGGTGCGCCCGGCCAGCTTGCCGGCCAGGCCCAGCTCGCACAGCAGTTCGGTAATCGAAGGCACCAGGCAGACGATGCGGGCATCCGGCGCGGGGTCGTGACGCTGCCCGAGTGCGTCGACAAGAGGATTCGATGGATTCATCCCTCTATTGGAACACTGTTGTTTATCCAGCGCCAAGTCTCGGCGTAGTTGTTGCAATGGGTTATGATTTCGAGCTTGTCAATATTCTTCATCGACCCGGGCTACCATTGAACCTCACCGGCACCTTCGGCGCATCCCGCTACGCGATCCGCGACCTGCAGCTGTTCCGCGACGCCGACACCCCGGCGGTGGCGACGCTGCTGGCCGCCTGCCCGGTGGTCGGCGTCAGCAAGGGTGAACCGGTCGAGGACGGGCTGCGCGCCCGCCTCTACGTTGTGCTGTCGGGCTCGCTCGGCGTGCAGCCGGCCACCGCCGCCGGCGAAGGCGAGATCCAGCGCATCCTGCCCGGCGAAAGCGTGGGCGAGCAGTCGGTGCTGGACGATGCCGCCAACCTCGACGCCATCACGGCCCTGGAAGACAGCGAACTGCTGGTGATCGAACCCGACATGGTGTGGCGCCTGATCGACGAAGCCAACGGCGTCGCCCGCAACCTGCTGCGCATGCTGTCCTTCCGCATCCGCGCCGCCAACGCCCTGCTGCGGCGGCGCCAGAAGCTGGGCGAGTTCTACCGCCAGCTGTCGATGAACGACGGCCTGACCGGGCTGTACAACCGCGCCTGGCTGAACGACATGCTGCCCAAACTGGTCGCCCGCAGCCGCATGGACGGCACCCCGCTGTCGCTGGTGATGATCGACCTCGACCACTTCAAGCGCTTCAACGATACCCATGGCCACATGGCCGGCGATACCGCCCTCGCCACCGCCGCCGCCGCGATCCGCAGCGCCCTGCGGCCGTCCGACTTTGCGGTGCGCTACGGCGGCGAGGAGCTGATGGCGATCCTGCCGAACACCAACCGCACCCTGGCGGTAATGGTGGCCGAGCGCCTGTGCGGGCGCATGCGCGAGGCGGTGGTGTTCGACGACATGCGCATCGCCCTGCCCCACATCACCGGTTCCTTCGGCGTCGCCAGCCTGGGTCCCGAACAGGACGAGCGCAGCCTGGTCGAAGCGGCCGACGCGGCCCTCTACCGCGCCAAGCAGGCCGGACGCGACCGCATCCACACCTGAAGGTTCCGTAACATCGCTTGCGGCTGGGCTGGGAATGAGCAAGCCGGCAAGTTAGAATGGCCCGTCGCAATTCATGAGTACCCCCGTGAGCAACCACACTTTCCTCTGGCACGACTACGAAACCTTCGGCGCGGTGCCGCGTCGCGATCGCCCGGCCCAGTTCGCCGCGATCCGCACGGACGCCGAGCTGAACGAGATCGGCGAGCCGGTCATGATCTATTGCCAGCCGGCGCCCGACTACCTGCCGGATCCCCAGGCCTGCCTGATCACCGGCATCACGCCCCAGCACTGCCTGGAGCATGGCGTGCCGGAGCACGAGTTCGCGCGGCAGATCTGCGACGCCTTCAGCGAGCCGGGCACGGTCGGGGTCGGCTACAACACCATCCGCTTCGACGACGAGGTCACGCGCTTCCTCTTCTGGCGCAACATGATCGACCCGTATGCGCGCGAATGGCAGAACGGCTGCGGCCGCTGGGACTTGCTGGACGTGGTGCGCATGACCTATGCGCTGCGCCCGGACGGCATCCAGTGGCCGATGCGCGAGGACGGCAAGCCCAGCTTCCGCCTCGAAGACCTGACCCGCGCCAACGGCCTGGCGCACGAGGCCGCGCACGACGCCCTGTCCGACGTGCGCGCCACCATCGCGATGGCACGCCTGATCCGCAGCAAGCAGCCGAAGCTGTTCGACTTCTGCCTGGAACTGCGCCGCAAGGACAAGGTGGCCAGCGAGATGGGCCTGCACCTGGAGCGCAGCCAGCGCCGCCCCGTCCTGCACGTGTCCGGCATGTTCCCGGCCGAGCGCGGCTGCCTCGGCCTGGTGTGGCCGCTGGCCTCCCCCCCGACCAACAAGAACGAGGTGCTGGTCTGGGATTGCCGCCACGACCCCTCCGAGCTGTTCGCCCTGAGCGTGGACACGATCCGCGAGCGCCTCTTCACGCGCGCCGCCGAGATGCCCGAGGGCGTCTCCCGGCTGCCGATCAAGAGTGTGCACCTGAATAAATCGCCGATGCTGGTCGGGAACCTCAAGACCCTCAACCCGGTGCTGGCGGCGAAGTGGGAGCTGGACGTCGAACAATGCCTGGCGCACGCGCGCATTGCGGCCGGCGGGCCGGACATGAGCGCGGTGTGGCAGAAGGTGTTCCAGCGCCCTGGCGCCGAGCCGGGTGCCGGTGTCGATGTCGACGAAGACCTGTACGGCGGTTTCGTCTCGCAGGGCGACCGCCGCCAGCTGGAAGCGCTGCGCATCGAACAGCCGGCCCGCCTGGCCCAGCGCCAGCCCAGCTTCGAGGACGAAAGGCTGGCCCAGCTGCTGTTCCGCTACCGCTGCCGCAACTTCCCGCACACGCTGCAGGAACATGAGCTGGAAAGCTGGGAGGCGCACCGCGCGGCGCGCCTGTTCGACGGCCTGGGCGGGGCGCGCACCATCGAGCAGCTGTTTGCCGAGATCGATGCGCTGTCGGAGACGGCGGATGAGCGTGCCGAGGAGATCCTGGGGGCGCTCTACGATTACGCGGAGTCGATTGCGCCGCAGCGGTATTGATTGTTATGCGTGGGCACGGTGTGCCCACGCCAAGGTCGGTTACGCGCGATACTGGTTGATCGCGTCGCGCGTCTCCATCGCCACGCGGCGCGCCGCGGCGGCGAAATCTTCATCGCCCTGCGGCTGCGCGTACAGGATGGCGCGCGAGGAATTGATCATCATGCCGGCGCCATCGGCCGTGCGGCCTGATTTCACGGTCGCCTCGATGTCGCCGCCCTGGGCGCCGATGCCCGGCACCAGCAGCGGCATGTCGCCCACCAGGGCGCGCACCTGGGCCAGCTCCTGCGGGAAGGTGGCGCCGACCACCAGCGCGCACTGTCCATGCCGGTTCCACTTGTCCGCCACCAGCTGGGCCACGTGCTGGTACAGCGGGCGTCCGCCGACGTCGAGGAACTGCAGGTCGGAGCCGCCCGCGTTCGAGGTCCGGCACAGGACGATCACGCCGCGGTCCGGCCACTCCATATACGGTTCGACCGAGTCGAAGCCCATGTAGGGGCTGACGGTGACGGCATCGGCGCCGTAACGGTCGAAGGCTTCGCGCGCGTACTGGCGCGCGGTGGCGCCGATGTCGCCGCGCTTGGCGTCCAGGATCAGGGGGATGTGCGGATAACGCTGTTTCAGGTAATGGCAGACCGTTTCGAGCTGGTCTTCGGCGCCGAGGGCGGCGAAATAGGCGATCTGCGGCTTGAAGGCGCAGGCCAGGTCGGCGGTCGCGTCGATGATGGCCTTGCAGAATTCAGCGATGCCGTCCGGCCGGTCGCGCATCTGTTCTGGCAAGCGCTCGAGGTCGGGATCGAGTCCGACGCACAGCAGGGAATCGTTGCTGCGCCAGGCGGCATTCAGCTTGTCGATGAAGTTCATGGCAGGCCCTTGTCTCTTGTTGCAAACCCACTATTGTACCGCGCCGCGCCCGCGCTGCCGACCCTGCATATGGGCAGGACGCCACAGCATGGCCAATTCGGGTATATTTTTATTATTCGACAACTGGCGATGGATACCCGACGATGCAAAAGACGAACAAGCCCACCTCTATGACGCCTTCCCTGTTCACGCGCCTGGCCGGCATGCTGCTGGCCGCGGTCCTGGCCGGTTCCGCACTGTCGGGCTGCGGCTATAACGAATTCCAGACCAAGGACGAGGCGACCAAGGCGGCCTGGAGCGAGGTCGTCAACCAGTACCAGCGCCGCGCCGACCTGATTCCGAACCTGGTCAACACGGTCAAGGGCTATGCCTCGCACGAGAAGGATACGCTGGAAGCCGTCACCCGGGCGCGCGCCGCCGCCACCAGCTTCCAGATCACCCCGGAAGTGCTGAACAATCCGGAAGCCTTCCAGAAATTCCAGCAGGTGCAGGGCGAACTGAGCAGCGCGCTGTCGCGCCTGATGGCAGTGTCCGAGAACTACCCGAACCTGAAGGCCGACACCCAGTTCCGCGACCTGCAGTCGCAGCTGGAGGGCACCGAGAACCGCATCACCGTGGCACGCCAGCGCTACATCGCCTCGGTCCAGGAGTACAACGTGCTGGCGCGCAGCTTCCCGACCAACCTGACGGCCAAGATGTTCGGCTACCAGCCCAAGCCTTCCTTCACCGTCGAGAACGAGCGCTCGATCTCGACCGCGCCGAAGGTCGACTTCGGCAAGTGACGGGAGCGTCGCGATGAACCCGGTGCTGCGCCTGTTCCAGGGCCTTGCCCTCGCCTTCGCCCTGCTGCTCGCCGGGCAGGCCCACGCACAGCTCAAGCCGGTGCCGCCGCTGACGGCGCGCGTCACCGACCAGGCCGGGATGCTGACGGCCGAGCAGCGCCAGAACCTGGAACGCGTGCTGGCCGACTACGAGACCCAGACCGGCAGCCAGATCGCGGTGCTGCTGGTGAAGTCGACCGAACCCGAGGCCATCGAGCAGTACGGCATCCGCGTCACCGACGCCTGGAAGCTGGGCCGCAAGGGCGTCGACGACGGCGTGCTGCTGCTGGTCGCGCGCGACAACCCCTCGTCGCTGCGGCGCCTGCGCATCGAGGCCGGGCGCGGCGTGCAGGGCGTGCTGACCGATGCCCAGTCCAAGCGCATCCTGCAGGACACCATCGCGCCCCACTTCCGCCAGAACGATTACTACGGCGGCCTGGTCGCCGGCGTGGGCGCCATCTCCGCGCTGCTGAACCAGGAAAAATTCCCTGCGCCACAGGCCCAGCAGGGGCAGGCGCAGCAGCAGGCCGAGGACGGCGTCGACGGCCCCGGCATCGTGATGAGCATCTTCTTCATCGTCATCGGGATGATGGTCCTGCGCTCGCTGTTCGGCCGGCGCCGCGGCCGCTTCGTGCAGCCGGGTCCCGGCGGAGGCTGGAACAATGGCTGGAACAGCGGCGCGGCCGGCTTCGTCCTCGGCAATATTCTCAGCAATTTGGAAAACCAGCGGCGCGGTGGTGGCGGCTTCTCGGGCAGCGGCGGCTTTTCCGACAGCGGCTTTTCGGGCGGCGGCTTTTCCGGCGGCGGCGGGACCTTCGACGGCGGCGGCGCCTCGGGAGACTGGTGATGGACGCGCCACAACATCAACCCGGCCGCCTGCGCCGCGCCCTGCGCCACCTGCTCAGCACCAGGACCGAGGCGGCGCGCATCTTCCCGCCCGACACGCTGACGGCCATCGCCGAGGCGATCACGGCCGGCGAGCGGACCCACCGCGGCGAAGTCCGGCTGATCATCGAGAAATCCCTGCCGCTGGCGGCGGTCTGGGCCGACGTGACGAACCGCCAGCGCGCGCTGGCCCTGTTCGCCGACTACGGCATCTGGGATACCGAGGAGAATTGCGGCGTCCTCATCTACGTCAACCTGGCCGACCACAAGGTCGACATCGTGGCCGACCGCGGCATCGACCGCCGGATCGAGCCGGTCACCTGGCAGGCGGTCTGCCGCACGATGACGGCGGGCTTCGCCCAGGGACGCTTTCACGAGGCTACGCTGGATGCCGTCGGCCAGGTCAATGCGCTGCTGCGCCAGCACTTCCCGGCGAACGGCGCGCGGCCTAACGAATTGCCCGACAAGCCGCTGATGCTGTAGCGTCGAGGCTCAGGCCGCCCGGTACAATGGCATTTTCAGCCACCCAGGAAAGCCAGCCATGAAACTTGCCCAGAAAGTCGCCATCGTCACCGGAGCCAGCCGGGGAATCGGATATGCCTGCGCCGAACGCCTGGTGCGCGAAGGCGCGCGCGTGATGCTGGTCGACGTGCGCCAGGAAGGCGCGGCGGCGGCCGAAGCGCTCGGCGACAATGCCCGCTTCTTTTGCGCCGACGTCAGCCAGAAATCCGACGTCGACGCCATGCTGGCCGCGACCCTGGCCGCCTTCGGCCAGGTCGACATCCTGGTCAACAATGCCGGCGTCACCCACGCCGCCGATTTCCTCGAGCTGGCCGAGGAAGACTTCGACCGCGTGCTGCGCGTCAACCTGAAGTCGATGTTCCTGTGCAGCCAGGCGGTGGCACGCGAGATGGTCAAGCGCAATGACACGGACAAGCGCGGCTGCATCATCAATATGTCGAGCGTGAACGCCGAGCTGACCATCCCCAACCAGATCCCCTATGTCGTCTCGAAAGGCGGCGTGAACCAGCTGACCCGGGTGGCGGCGATCGCCCTGGCCGAACACGGCATCCGCGTGAATGCGATCGGCCCCGGCACCATCCTGACCGAGCTGGCGAAGAATGCCGTGATGGGCAGCCCGGAAGCGCGCCACACGATCCTGTCGCGCACGCCGCTGGGCCGCTGCGGCGAGCCGGAGGAGATCGCCGGCATCGCGGCCTTCCTCGCCAGCGACGACGCCTCGTATATCACCGGCCAGACTTTGTACGCGGACGGCGGCAGGATGGCGCTGAATTACACGGTACCGGTAAAGGAATGAAGCGGACCAGGGTGAGCCCATCAATTATCATTTATGTGAATATCACATATCCATAAACAAAATTGGACATATATATCGCGTCGCAACATAATCTCACCTGTCTCCACTATTCTCCTCCAAGAAAATAGTTTGAAGCCCGCCGATGAAGCGGGCTTTTTTTTATCTGTCGCCTGGGTTTCGTTCGGGGATTATCAATAGACCGATCTCAACCGAGTTCGTTCTCAGCCAGCCGACGATTGCTTGAGGCGTGTCATGTCCGGGTCACATTCGCCTCCTATACTGGGTTCATCTGCATACACGCAACCGATACGCGTGATCGCAGAAAGGCGTACCGCAAAGCGGTGCGCCGCACCGAATTCCGCGTCTCTTGGCCCTGATCTTGGGTTGTGCCCGTCCTCCGTTGGCGGGCATTTTTTTGTTCCGTATGATTAATGTCGAGAATGCAACGCAACAAATAAAAATGTCCCGCAATGCTTGAACCAGTCAGGGATTTCGCTATCATGAATTTCGCGCTTGCGTTTTTTCATGGAGCCAGTCCTATGACTTTACCTGAAGCGATGTCCCCACCGAAGCAGCAGCAATCCCAGCCATCGCGCCGGCGACAGCACTTCGCCGACGACTACCTGGTCCTCAGCGAACTCAACCCGCGCATGGTCATCGACCACCTCGACGATGAAGAACAGCCTCTTCACGTACTGACCTTCGGCAGCGTCCGCGAGATCTGCCCGAAATGCCGGACACACCAGCTCAAGCTCGTCCTGCGACAGCAAACCGTCCGCGTCGCCCATCTTTTCTGCGCCGAATGCGAAAGCTGCTTCGACGCACATTACCCCAACGGGACACCCGCGCTCACGATCTGACGCGGTCCCGCCCTTGGCCGACGTTCCGTAACACGGTTCGCCGAGGCCAGGGGCCAAGCCTTCCTGATACCGTTTCACCCATGGCAAGGCGCAGCGGCCGTGCGGACGTTCTCGCAGGCGTCATGGTAAGGTGTGCGTTTTCCTGATACCAGTTGTTCCTTGCCATGAACGCCATGCTGTCCCAGTTGCTGCTCCACCCTCGCCTGCGCTACGCCTGCCTTGCCTGCGCCGTTCTGATGTACCTGGCAATCGTGGTGACCGGCAATATTCCTGGTGCGCGCGCCGACATCGGCGAGCTTGCGTCCGGCGTCGTGCTGCATTCGACCGCGTATGCCATCCTGGCCGGCCTGTGCTTCCTCGGCAGCACCGGCAGCCCGGCCGCGCGCGCCGTCAAGGCCGTGCTGGCGGTCGCCCTGATGGGCGCCGGCGACGAATTCATCCAGAGTTTCTTTCCCTATCGCGGCGCCAACGTGCATGACTGGGAAGTCGATTGCACTGCCGCCATCCTGACGGTCCTACTGTTATGCGCCGTGCTGCCGAAATCGGTCCTGGCAACGAAACGCTGAGTCGCACGCCACGCCGAATTCCACTATCCCTCGACGTCCTTGACGTGGCTCATGCCCAACCCGAGTCAGCTGGAACGTCGCTCCCAAACGCGCCTCTTATTCGAGTGGCACACGATATCATCACGCACCTACCTGACCTATCCATCCCATCAGAAGGAGTTGATCATGAAGCTAAAACACCAGAGCGTACTCCTGGCAGGCTTGCTGACGCTGGCTTTCGGGCTGTCCGCGTGTAAATCCATGCAGGGCGACAAGGGCAGCATGGAAAGCGGCAGCTCCACCAGCAGCGGCGGCATGTCCGGCACCGGCAGCAGCGGATCGGCCGGCTGGGGCGGCACCGGCAGCTCGGGCACCTCGGGCAGCGGCACCTCCAGCAGCGGCTATGAGGGTGGCGGCGGCACCGCGAGCGCCACCACCGGCCAGGGTTCCATGGGCGCCTCGGCGGCGGGTTCGTCCACGGCGGCGAGCTCGAGCCCGAACGCCACCGTGATGGCGGTCGAAGTCGTGCCGCGCACGGCCAGCGGCATGGCGGGCGCGGGTTCGGTCGGCGCGGCGGCAGTGGGCGGCAGCGGCAGCAGCGGCACCACCGGCAGTTCCTCGTCCGAGCGCGTCTACCGCGTGACCCTGCGCATGGACGATGGCAGCACCCAGGTGATCACCCAGGAAACCACGCCGGATTTCCGCAGCGGAGACCGGGTCAACCTGTCCGACGGCATGATCAAGCACTGAACAGCCGCGCCAGGCCAGACGAGCGGCGCTCAATAAACGCGCTCCACCAGATGGCCCCGCTGTGCCAGCAGCCGGGGCAGCATACCCAGCCCGACGAAAGTCCCGCTGTTCTCACGCATCAGGCAAGAGCAGCAGGGGCAAGCCGGCCCGGGCGAAGGGGCCCATCGCCTACTCCGCGCTGGCTTTCTGGGTGCGGGCGCGCTTGTCGAGGACGATTTCGGCGCCCCGCTTGCCGGCCAGCAGGGCATGATCGGAGTTGTAGTACTCCCACTCGCTGTAGCGGCCAACCAGGGTGATGTCGAACTGCTTCAGCCAGGCCTTGCAGGTCTCGACATTGAGCGCACGCTGGTGGTCGTAGAGCACATAGGCGTAGGGCATGTCGACCTGGTTGCTGACGAGGATACGGTCGCCTTCGCGGATCATGCCGATCCGGCGGCAATCCTCGATCGCGCGGGCGATCAGTTCCTCGCCGTCGAGCGGCAGCGGCTTGGTCGGCGAATACGAGATCTCGCAGGTGAAGCCGAAGCCGCCCGGCGCATTGCATGCGGGCGCAGCGTTCCCCTGCACGAAGATGCGGTGGAAGATCGTGTCTTCAGGGTAGTAGATCCAGTGCTTGTCGGTGACGACGCGCTTATTGTCAATTCCTAAGCCGATGTTGACGCAGCGGATCGACACATGGCGCAGGCCACGGGCGGCATTCCTCACCTCTTCCGGCGCCTCGTCGCCGATCGCCTTGATCAGCTCCGGCAGCGGCATGGTCGAGATCAGGTCGTCATAGCGGAAGCGGCGGCCGTCGGCCAGTGCCACGATGTGTTCGCGCGGCAGCACCTGCACGACTTCGGCGCCCAGCTCGATCTTGCCCTTGATATGCGGCAGGAAGCCGTTCATCAGCGCCTGGAAGCCGCCCTCGAGCGGATAACCGAAGCGCGCGTTCGGCCCGACCGGCTTGGGCGAAGGCTCGAGCGCACCCTGCACGATCTCTTCCAGGTTCGGCAGCGGTACGCGGCCGCCCAGCCAGGACGTCTCCATCTCGGCCAGCGGCACGGTCCAGAGCTTGCGGTTGTAGGGAATCGCGAAGTGCTTCGCGATGCCCTTGCCCCAGACCTTGTAGATGAACTGCTCGAAGTTGTTCACCTTGCCCCGCACCGAACGGTCGGTGTTGCAGACGTCGGCGGTGCCGTCGGCGCAGCAGTCGTCGATGGCCCGGGCCTCGTCGTCGAGCTGGGCGTCGTTGGCGGTGTAGCGGGCCTCGATGGCTCCCATCACGCACTCGGTGATGACCTTCGGCGGCAGGCCGTACAGCGCGCCCTGGAAGGGATAGCGGGTGTACACGCCCTTGCTGTAGATCCAGGCTTCGCGGTTCTGCCAGTGCACGTTATCGCCCAGCAGCACTTCGTACATCTTCAGCACATAGGGGTCGTTCGAGAACATGATGTGGCCGGCGTGATCGAAGGTGAAGCCCTTGTCTTCGATCGAGCGGCACCAGCCGCCGACGGTCTCGTTGCGGTCCAGCAGCAGCGCGTCCGCGCCCAGGTGGTAGGCGGCCGACAGCCCGGTCGGGCCGCCGCCGATGATGACGGTGCCGACATGGCGCGGACCCTGGCTGCGCAGCGGATTGACGTTCGGCGCGGCGCTGCCCGCCTGCGGCGCGGGCTGGCCGGCATCGTGCGAGGCGGTGCGCTGCATGGCCCCGCGTTCGCCGCGCACCGGCGTGGAATCGAGCAGCTCGTGCATGTGCCTGGCCGTGCTGTCCCAGGAAGTGGCAGCCACCACGGTTTTCATCGCCTCGACCATGTGTTCGCGCTGGGCCGGCGTCTGGGCAAGGGCCGCTTCGCAGGCGGCGACGAATTCGCGCGCGCCGCTGGCGATCGCGACCACGTGGCCATAGGGGTTGGCGACGTCGGCGATCGGCGTGCTCACGATCGGCAGCTGGGCCGCCATGTATTCGAGCACCTTGGTCGGGCTGATGAACTTGGTCGCCTCAGTGATGGCGAAGGGCATCAGGCAGACGTCCCAGCCGGCCAGCAGGTCGGGCAAGGCGGCATACGGCTGCTGGCCCAGGTAGTGGATGTTGGCGCGGCGCGGCAGACGTTGCTCGTCGATCTTGACCACCGGGCCGGCCAGCACGAGCTGCCATTCCGGATGGGCGTCGGCGAGTTCGCCGACCAGCTCCGGGTCGAAACGCTCGTCCAGCACGCCGTAGAAGCCGAGGCGCGGATGCGGGATCTCGCGCTGCTGCGGATGGCTGCGGCTGCGGTCGAGGGCCTGCTGGAAATGCACCACATCGACGCTGCTGGGAAAGCAGTGCACGTTCGGGTGGCGGTGCTTCTTCGCCTCGTACAGGCTGGGGCCGCCGGCGAACACCAGGTCGGCGATGTTCAGCAGCGCGCTCTCGCGCTGCAGCAGCTGCTTCGGCGGATTCTTGAACGAGGCCAGCTCGTCCATGCAGTCGTAGAGGACCAGCGCGGGCTGGAGCGACTGCAGCAGGGGCAAGGCCATCGGCGTATAGAACCAGGCGATGACCTGCTCCCCTGGTGGTGCCAGCTGCGCCACCAGGGGCTGGAGCAGCCGCAGCTGGTCGTCATGGAAGCCGATGGCATGGATCGGGGTGTGCGCGCGGCACACGGTCACGTTCGGCGCGGGATTCGACCGCTGCATGAACGGGGCGCCGTCATCGTATTCCGGTTCCTCGACGAACAGGATCGGATAATGCTGCGCCAGGCGCGACAGCAGGTGCTGCGGCCGCTGGAATACGAAATCCCAGCGCAGGTGGCTGAAAACGACGATCGTAGTCATGATGGCTCCTTTGGTGGGAGCCTCGCAAATCTGCTGCGCGTTGCAGAGGCGGCCTGCGATGCTCGCCGTACCGTAAGTACGGCTGCGCTTCTCGGCCACCTCTGCGGCCGCTCGCGACGGTTTTCGAGGCCCCTGTAACTGTGTAAAGCACGTCAGGCGCCGCCTTGTCCTTTACCCTCCTTCTCAGGGTCTTGCGGGTGCAGCGGGACGTTGCGGGTTGCGGCGCTGATCACCTCGAAAGGCAGCTTGGGGGTACGGTCGGCGTTGAGCAGGCCGTTGGCTTCCTGGAAGGTGTCGGCGAACTGGGTGTAGCAGAAGCCGCTGAACATGAAGGTCTCGTTGACCACTTTCAGCAGGCGTTGGTACAGCGAGTGATAACTCTCGGCCGTATGGGCACGGGTATAGCCCCAGGTGCCGTCCTCGGGGGTCGCGTTCGGATCGAAGGCGATGCCGCCGAATTCGGTCAGCACGATGGGCTGGCCGCGATGCGGGAAGCCGTCCAGCGTCAGGATGCGTCCGCCGGGACGGCGCTGATCGAACAGCGTGCGCACGGGGTCGCTGACCTCGTAGCGTGCCTTGATCTTTTCCGGATCGCTGTCGTAGTCGTGGATGCCCAGGATGTCGGTGGCCGAGGCTTCCCAGCCGTCGTTGCCGATCACCGGGCGGGTCGCGTCGAGGGTGCGCGTCAGGTGGTACAGCGCCTCGACCGCGTTGCGGTGCGCCTGGGTCAGCGTCAGGTTCGGCACGCCCCAGGATTCATTGAACGGCACCCACACGATGATGCAGGGGTGGCTGTAGTCGCGTTCGATGGCCTCGGTCCATTCCTTGACGATGCGCTTGATCGCATGCGGACTGAAGCGGTAAGCCGAGGGCATCTCTTCCCATACCAGCAGGCCCAGCTTGTCGGCCCAGTACAGGTAGCGCGGATCCTCGATCTTCTGGTGCTTGCGCACGCCGTTGAAGCCCATCAGCTTGGCCAGTTCGACGTCGCGCTTGAGGTGCTCGTCGCTTGGTGCGGTCAAGAAGGACTCGGTCCAGTAGCCCTGGTCCAGCACCAGGCGCAGCGGGTAGGGACGGCCATTCAGCAGCAGGCGGTCGCGGTTGATGTGGAAGGCGCGCAAGGCGGTATACGACTTGATGTGGTCGACCACCTGGTCGCCGCAGCGCAGGATCACCTCGGCGTCCAGCAGGGTCGGCCGCTCGGGGCTCCACAGCAACTCGTTCCGCGAATCGTCGATGCCGGGGTCGGACAGCGCGATCTTGCGGTTCGCCTCGCCCTGCAGCAGCTTGTAGTGATCGTCCGCCATCAGGATATCGCCATGCCAGATCTTGACCTCGACGAACATGTTCTCCTGGATGTCGCCGCCGGCGAATACCTCGCAGCCGATCTCGAAGGTCTCGAAGATCGGGGTCCAGCGCAGGCTCCTGATGAAGGTGCGCGAGACCTGCTCGACCCACACGGTCTGCCAGATGCCGGTGGTGCGCGGATACCAGATCGAGTGCGGCTCCAGCAGCCAGTCCTGCTTGCCGCGCGGCTTGGCCAGCTCGGCCGGATCGTCCTCGACGAACACGGTCACGACCTGCCTGCCGTCCGCCTTCAGCGCCTGCGTGATGTCGGCCGAGAACGGCGTGTGGCCTCCCTCGTGCTCGGCCACCAGTTGGCCGTTGACCCAGACCCGGGCGAAGTAGTCCACCGCGCCGAAGTGCAGGATCGTGCGCTGCTCGGATGGTTTCAGCTCGAAGTCGCGCTCGTACCAGCAGAAGCGGTGGAAGCCGGTGTCCTGGATGCCCGACATTTCGGTTTCCGGCGCGAAGGGCACGTTGATCTCATGGGTCCAGCCGGTCACGCCGTCCGGCATCCTGCAGCTCACCTCGTCGTCGAAACGGAAGCGCCACTTGCCGTTCAGGTTGATCCAATTGTCGCGTACCAGCTGGGGGCGGGGGTACTCAAACTGGCTCATTGTTTTCCTTTCCTTGGGCGGGAACCGGGATCAGGATGCGTCCCTTGCGTCCCTCTTTGTTGTAGTTGGAGAGTGCGGTTCGTGCCGCCTCTTGCGCCTGGCCGGCGCGGCACAGCGCCACGCAGGCGCCGCCGAAGCCGGCCCCGGTCAGGCGTGCGCCGAGCACGCCCGGCGCGGCGCGCAGGGCATCCACCAGCAGGTCCAGTTCGCGGATCGAGACTTCGTAGTCGTCGCGCAGGCTGTCGTGCGAGGCGTTCATCAGTTCGCCGAAACGCTCGGCCGATACGCCCTTTGCAGCTTCCAGCACGCGCAGGTCTTCCAGTACCACGTGGCGCGCGCGGCGGCGCAGCGGCTCGGGCAGCTGCTCGACGAGCTGCGGGTCGGTGACGTCGCGCAGGGCCTTGACACCCAGCTTGCGCGAGGCTTCCTCGCATTCGGAGCGGCGCTCGTTGTACTTGCTGGCGGCCAGGGTGCGCGGCACGCCGGAATCAATGACGATCAGCTCGCTCCCGGCCGGCATCTGGACCAGCCGGTGCTCCAGCGTGCGGGCGTCGATGAACAACATGCTGCGCTCGTCGCACAGGCTGGACGCCATCTGGTCCATGATGCCGCAGTTGACGTGGGCATAGTCGATCTCGGCGCGCTGGGCGATCTGGGCCAGCTTGACGTCGTCGAGCGAGAAGCCGAGCAGCTGGCGCAACGCGCGCAGGGTCGCGACTTCGAGCGCCGCCGAGGACGACAGGCCGGAACCGACCGGCAGCTCGGTGGTGACGAACACGCGCAGCGGCGGGATCTCGACCCCGGTGGCCTCGACCAGGCGGATGCAGCCTTCGATATAGCTGCCGAAGCCCTGCGGCGCGCTGCCGCCCTTCGCCGCGAAGGTCACGTTGCCGTCCAGGGTGCCGGAATACAGGTGGTGCTGGTCGTCCTGGCTGTGCGCCAGCGCCACCGAGGTGCGCTGGGGCGTGGCGACCGGCAGCATGAAGCCGTCGTTGTAGTCCGTGTGTTCGCCCAGCAGGTTGACCCGGCCGGGAGCCGATGCGCACGCCTCCGGGGCGCCGCCGAAGAAGGTTTCTGCACTTGTCATGTCAACTCCAGCCAAAGCGGCCGCACACGGCCGCCGATGTTCGCCGCCGGCCACTGCGGGTCGAGCGTCAGGTTTTCCAGCCCGTTCGCGCCGAGCAGGAAACTGTCCTCGATCACCATGCCCTCGAAGCCGGGGTTGAATGCGAAGGCCATGCCGGTCTCCAGTCCGGTCGCGGTGCTGGGGCTGACGGCGAGTTCGCAGGCCTGGTAGCCGGCGATGCCGCCCAGGCGCCGTTCGCGGATCGCATCCGGCCGGTTGGAGTGGCGATAGGCGGCGTCGAAGGCGTGATACACCGCCGCCAGCGACTGCCCGGGGCGTACCGCGTCCAGTCCGGTCGCCTCCAGGCGCAGCAGCTCCTGCTGGACGCCAGGCGCCGGCCCGAAGCTGGCCGAACGGGACAACCTGGCGATCAGGCCGTGCCTGCGCGCGCAGCAGGACAGCGTAGCGCGCGCGCCGATGGTTTCATGCGAAGGCGTGGGCCGGCGCCACTGCCCCATCCGGCGTTCGCCGGCGGCCAGCACCAGCGCCGGCTCGATCCCGCGCCGCAGCAGGGCGCGCGCGCCCTCCCCCGCCAGCCGGTATTCGGTCCAGTCAGGGCGCGCAGCGCGCAGCGCTTCGCCGATCGCCTCGGCCGTTTCGCGGCCCAGCCGGCGGTAGCGTTCACTTTCCTCCACGCCCAGCACCATGCGGCGCAGCTTCAGGCTGGCGGGCAGCGCCAGTTCGCCGTTGTGCGGACGGTCGGACAGCACGGCGCGACCGGCGGCCGCGCCCAGCGCATAGGTCTCGTGCAGCTCGGGCTCGGTCCAGGGCGCGATGTGGAAGGTGAAGCCGGCCGGAATCTCTTCCTGGCGCAGGCGCTCGGCCTCGACCTCGTCGGTGAGCACGCAGGCTTCCTCGGGCGTGACCAGGAGTTCGGCCACGCAGGCCTCGCAGCCTTCCGGCGCGAACGGCGCGCCGCCCGCCGTCGCCCAGGCGAACCAGCCGGCGCCGCGCAGGCGGATTGCACCGGCGCCCGCCTGGGCCAGCGCTTCGCGCAGCAGGGCCAGCTTGGCGGCGGCTTCCGCGCCGCGCACCGCCAGCGGATCGGCGCTCACGCTCATGCGCCATCCTCCAGGTTCACTTCGACCTGCTGCAGCTCGTAGGCCGTGGTTTCGGGCAGCACGTCCATCGCGAACATGCCGGCCGCCAGCTCGGTGCCGGCCAGGTACTTCAGGCGGTCGCGGGTGCGGTACGGCGGATAGAACTGGCAGTGCAGCTGGGTTTCCGGATGCTCGGCGCCGTCGGTGGGCGCCTGGTACCACGCCATCAGGTAGGGGAAAGGCCGGTCCCACAGATTGTCGAACTTGAGCAGCACCGTCTTCAAGGCGCGCGCCAGGCTCGCGCGCTGCGGCGGGGTGAGCGCGGCGAAGTCCTTGCAGGGGGCGGTCGGCATCACCCACACCTCGTAGGGATAGCGGGCGCAGGCCGGCACGAAGGCGATCGCATGCTCGTCCTGGAACAGCACGCGCTTGCCGTCGGCGGCTTCGTCGCGCGCCATGTCGCACAGCAGGCTGGAGCCGTGCTGCAGGTAGTACTCGCGTTCCTGGGCCAGCTGGCGCGCCGGCACCGAGGGCACGAAGGGATAGCAGTAGATCTGGCCGTGCGGATGGTGCAGGGTCACGCCGACCTCCGCGCCGCGGTTCTCGAACGGCAGCACGTACTGGATGTGCTGGCGGCCGCCGATGCGGGTGGTGCGGTCGCCCCACACCTGCAGCAGCAGCTCGATGCGCGACAGCGGCAGCCGGCCCAGCGCGGCCTGCGGATCCTGGGTGAACACCACCACTTCGCAATGGCCGTTGGCCGGCGCGGTCGGCACCGTCAGCACCGGCGGATCGTGGGAATCCAGCGCCAGCGACGGGAAGCGGTTGTCGAACACCGCGATCTCGTAATCGCCGGCCGGCATCTCGGTCGGGTGCTGGGGGTCGCTGGTCGGGGCCAGCGGATTGTACTGCGGCGGCGGCTGGTAAGTCCTGTTTTGCCGGAACGCCGCATAGGTGACCCACTCGCCGCGCAGCGGATGCCAGCGCAGGTGCGGATTCGCATGTTGCGGGTCGGGAAATGGGCTCGGCGCAACCAGGCCGGCCGGGATCGGCTTGTTACTGTAGAGGGTGAGTGGGCGTCCGTCTGGCTTTACGAGTTCTTGGATGTGCATGGCGATGATGGCGGTCATGTCGGGTCAGTGACCGATCCTATCATGGCGTTTTCGACACATTTTCCAAGTGTCAGTGCAGGGTTTTCCGGCCATCAACAAGCTCATGCGGAAGGCTTCCGGCAAGCACAGGCTCGGGCGCCCACTCTCCTAGGGAGAGCGTGGAACGAGGGCAGTTTTCCCCTATGAAGCGGGACCCCTTGTAGGCTTAGACCTACAGAACGATTAGAAAATTTCGCAGATTTTGGCGAGGCTTCCGCCTACATGTCAAAACGCGGGATCGAAGCGGGCGGCGGGGGTCGGAAGCGGTCCCGGACGCATCGCCGCGGGACCGCGATGGTGAATTCTTACTGCGCGAGTTCGGCCAGTACGGCCGTGTACATCTCGAGGTTCAGCAAGAGTTGCTTGAGGGTGATGCACTCGTGCTCCGAATGGCCGGTGTAGACCGTGCGCGGCATCGCCGGGCCGAAGCTGACGGCGCGCGGGAACAGGCGCGAGTTGGTGCCGCCGCCGACCGCGACCGGCTTCGGATCCTTCACGCCCGTAAAGTACGAGAACACCTTCATCAGCACCGGCAGCTGCGGCGCGTCCTGCTGGATCCAGGGCTCGCCGATCTGCACCTTCACATCGGCCAGCTGCATCGCGCCGTGCGCGCCCTGCCATTGCGCCAGCGCGGCGTTGATCTCGTTGGAGAGCTGCTGCGCGGTCTTGCCCTGCGGGCGGCGGATGTTGATCGACAGCTCGGGACCGTCCCCCTTCTGGCGGATCACGGTCGGGGCGAAGGTCATCGGCCCCATGAAGCCGTCGCGGTAGGCGATGTTGCCGAACTTCTCGCCGTAGTAGCCGGTGCCGACCATCTCGTTGAGGAAGTTGACCAGGGCGCCGGCAGGCGTGTCGGGCCAGGCCTGCACGGCCAGCGCGTCGGCCAACATGCTGATCGCGTTCAGGCCATCCTCGGGTTTGGACGAATGCGCCGACACGCCCTTGGCCGCGATCTCCAGCTCGCCGCCCTTGCGTTCGAAGGTGTAGCGCATGCCGGTCTGCTTCGCGGCGCGCTGCCTGATCTGGGTTTCGAGCGCCGGGCTGGCGTTGGCGATGGTCGCCTGCGCGTCCTCGGGGATCTGGCTGCCGAAGAAGCCGCCGCCGAACTGCGCAACGACAGGCGAATCCTGCGCCGGCTGCGCGCCCTTCGGGAAGGTGACGGCGACCGTGCCGTAGCCCTTTTCCGCCGTCACCGCCGGGTACTCGGCGTCCAGGGTGATGTTCACCTGCGGCAGCGGATGGGTCTTCACGAAAGCGGCCAGCGGCTCCCAGTCCGATTCCTCGGCCATGTAGACGTAGAGCTCGATGCGCCTGGACAGCGGCAGCTGCAGGTCCTTCAGCGACTTCATCGCATACAGGGCGGTGGCGATCGGGCCCTTGTCGTCCTCGGCGCCGCGCGCCAGCAGCTTGCCCGGTTCGCTGGTGCGGTCCAGTTCGAAGGGCGACTTCTTCCACTTCGACGGGTCGACCGGCTGCACGTCGCCGTGCGCGATCATGCCCACGCGCTCGGCGGCGTCGGGCGCGCCCAGTCCGATCACGACCACGTGGCCGTAGTCGGCGAAATCGAGGCCGAGGCGCGCCGCCTCCGCCTTCAGGAAATTCTTGAAGCCGATGTGCTGGGGGTTGCGCTCGACGGGCAGGTCCTTGTCGGCCACCGTGTTGTAGCTGACCAGTTTGGCGAGGGTGTCGACGACGTCGTCGCGGTAGGCGGTGACGGCGTGCTTGGCGGCCTTGACCGCGGCCTCGCCCGGTACGGCGGGCGCGGCGGGTGTCGCGGGTACGGCATTGACGGCGGCGGCGGTGCCGGCGGCGAAGGCCAGCAGCAGGCAGGCCAGGGTCTTTCTTGTTTTCATTGAAGCTTGTCTCCTTGTTGCAAAAGCGCAAGGAGTCTAGCACGGCCTCAGCGGGCCGGCGCGCGCCGCCGGCAGCGCGGAATCGGTTATCGTATGGGGAAACGAACAACAGCAAAAAGGACAGGCATGAGCTACAAGACCATCCAGCGGCTGCACCCGGCCATGCGCGACGATATCGGCGACCTGATCACCCAGCGCCCGGTGCCGGGCCCGCACATCGACCAGGTCGATCCCTTCCTGTTCCTCAACCACCACGGTCCCCAGGTCTACCCGCCGCACAACGGCGGCCTGCCCTTCGGCCCGCATCCGCACCGCGGCTTCGAGACCGTCACCTTCATCCTCGACGGCATGCTGGCCCACCGCGACAGCGCCGGCCACGAAAGCGTGATCGGCCCCGGCGGCGTGCAATGGATGACGGCGGGACGCGGCATCGTGCACGCCGAGATCTCGCCGCGCGAATTCATGCAGAACGGCGGCCCGCTCGAGATTTTGCAGCTGTGGGTGAACCTGCCCCCTGGCTTGAAGATGACGGCGCCGCGCTACGTCGGCCTGCAGCGCGACCAGATCCCGGTGGTGGAAACCGACACCGGGCGGGTGCGCGTGCATCTGGTGTCGGGCGAATTCCAGGGCGTCAAGGGCCCGGTCGAATCCCTGACCGGGGTCTTCATGAGCACCGTGGAGATGCAGGCGGGCGGCCGCCTCTACCTCGACAATCTGCTGGACCGCAGCGTCTTCCTGTACGTGGTGCGCGGCGTCATCAGCATTGCGCCGGACACCGTCGGCCCCTTCCACCTGGCCCAATTCGACACCGTCGGCGACGAACTGGAAATCATCGCGGAAAAGGACTGCCTGCTGCTGCTCGGGCACGCCGAACCGATCGGCGAGCCGGTCGTCGCACACGGCCCCTTCGTGATGAACACCCGCGAAGAGATCAACCAGGCGATCCTGGATTACCAGGCGGGACGCTTCGGGGATCCCTTCTGAGGAATGAATCGCCGGCCCGGTCCCATCGGCCAGGCCGGCCGCTTGATGTGTCCGTACAAGGTATCAGCGGCGGAACTGGGTCAGCTGCACGTTGTCCGGGAAAGCCTCTTCGTCGATCTCCACCCGTGCGCCGCTGTTTTTCGCCACGAACTCGGTGCGCGACAGGGGGAGCAGTTGTTCGCGCTTGCCGTCGACTTCCATGAACATCTTGCTGTCGCGGCTGGTCAGGCGCAGCATGCGGCCATCCTTCAGCTTGAAGGAGCCGGTGGCGTCCGCGGCCTGGCCCGGCGTCAGGTGGATCAGCTGGCTGGTATTGCCGTACACGGTCACGGTGCTGCCGTCGGCGCTGACGGCCACCGGTGCGGGTTCGGCCAGGGCCAGGGTCGAGACTGCGGCGGCGCCGATGAAGGCCAGGACTTGTTTGATGCGCATGATTGCTCCCATTCACTATTCGATATAAATCACGGACCGAAGGCGCCTCATCAAAACAATTTATGATCGCGCTACGGGTCCACCGTTTTTCATATCGCCGCATCCCAAAATGTGCGGCGAGTGATGGAAGTGTATTCAGGCCCTCGACAAGCGTCAGCCGGTATCCGCCGAAGCGTCGAAAACGCGGGATGAAATGCCGAAAACCGGCGCCAAAGCGTTGGCAATATGTATAGAAATCAGACCAGCAAAGGCAGGCGCGCGTCGGCGGAAAAGTCCACCGCACTCCTCGCCCGCGCCAGCATCTGGTCGACCAGGGGGCGCGAATCGCCGCGCCGCCACTGGAAGGAATAGGTGAGCGGCCTCGGCACGTGCTCGTCGCTCAGGATGCACACGAGGCCCTCGCCTACCAGCTTGCGCGCCCATGCCTCGGGCAGAATGCCCACGCCGACCGATGCGATCAGCATCCCGGCAATCGCACCCCAGTTGTTGCAGCTGATCCGTTCAACCGCCGCGATCCCGTGCGCCAGCAGCCAGTCGTCGATCAGGCGCGTGGTCCCGGCGCCGGGCGGCAAGGCAATGATCGGCTGCCTGGCCCGGATCATCCCGGGCACGCTCCCATACTGCGCCGCCGCCGCCGGTGTTGCCGTCCATACGAACTGCGCCTGCGCGATCGGCTGCGACAGCATGGTCTGGCGCGACGAGCGGCCGGCGATGATGGCGAAGTCGAGCTCGCCGTTATCCACCTTCGCCTCGAGCACTGCGCCAACGTCGACATAAGGTTCCAGCACCAGCTTCGGGTACTGCGCCCTTGCCTGCGCGATGAAACGGGGCAGCCAGGTCAGGGCGCTGAGCTCACCGACACCGAAGGCGCAGCGGCCGACCAGGCCTGCGCCCGGCGCGAAGGTATTGCGGATGCCGGCGGCGGCATCGAGCAAGTCCAGCGCCCGCGGCAACAGGCCTTGCCCAGCCTCCGTCATGACCGCGCGATGGCCGCTGCGATCGAACAGGCTCACGCCGAGCGACTCTTCGAGCTCGGCAATACGCTTGGACAGCGAAGAGACCGACAGGTGCAGGCGCTCGGCCGCGATGGCGAAATTCGCGCAGCTTGCCGCCCAATAGAAAGCCTCGAGTTGTTTGAACGTCATTGCCAGCATTTGTTCGACAAAAGGAAACAAGTTTATCTGAAATTTTTCGCTTTTCATCGATATTCATGCCGCTAACATGCGAGTGTCATTCTCGAAAGGTGTGTATGAGCAAGAAGCGCTATGCCGTCATTGGCGGCGGTATCAATGGACTGTCGGTGGCCCGGCAATTGTTGCTGGACGATCCGGACGCCTCGGTCACGGTATTCGAAAAAGAGACGGCGGTTGCGCAGCACCAGTCGAGCCATAACTCCGGCGTGGTGCACGCCGGCCTGTACTACGAACCCGGCGGCCTCAAGGCGCGCCTGTGCCGCCGCGGCGTCGAACTGGTCAGGAACTACTGCCTCGAACATGCCATCCCCTACGACGAGTGCGGCAAAGTGGTCGTCGCCCTCAACGAGGAAGAACTGCCGCGCCTCGATGCCATCTACAAGAAATCGCTGAACAACAAGGTGCCCGGCGTGCGCATGGTCGGCCCGGAAGAGCTGCGCGAGATCGAGCCGAACTGCATCGGCATCCGCGCCCTGCATTCGCCGCATACCGCCATCGTCAGTTACGGGCAGATCGCCCGCCGCATCGCCCAGGAGATCGAGGAAAAAGGCGGCAGCATCCGCCTGAATGCACCGGTATCCCGCCTGATCGAACGCGGCGGCCAGATCCATGTCGAACTCGAGAGCGGTGAAGTGCATCCCGGGCATTTCGACTTCGCAATCGCCTGCTCCGGCCTCCAGTCGGACCGCCTGGCCCAGCGCTCCGGAGACGAGGCGACCCCGAAAATCGTGCCTTTCTTCGGCCAGTACTACGTCATCGACGAGGCCTTCAAGTCGCACGTCAAAGGTCTGATCTATCCGGTCCCCGACCCGCGCTTCCCCTTCCTCGGTGTGCATTTCACGAAGCGCATCGACGGCCAGATGACCATCGGCCCGAACGCCTTCATCTCGCTCGGCCGGGAAAATTACGACGGCAAGCGTTTCAGCGCGCGCGATATCGCCGACTTCCTCACCTATGCCGGCTTCTGGAAATTTGCATCGCGTAATGTGCCCGCCACGCTGCGCGAACTGAAGACGGTCCTCAGCGAATCGGTGTTCGTGCGCGAAGCCGCCAAGTATGTACCGAGCCTGTCCGAGGTCGGCGTGACCCCGGCCGTGCGCGGCATCCGGGCCCAGGCCATGCAGGGCGATGGCTCCCTGGTGGACGATTTCGTCATCCGCCGCCAGGGAAATATCACGCACATCCGCAACGCACCGTCGCCGGGCGCCACCTCGTCGATGGCGATTGCCGAGTACATCGTGCGCGAAGTGATTCCCGGCCGCTGAATCGCGGCCCGCCAGCGATTCTATTCAACAGATACCAGATAACACATAACAACCAGGATCCAAGGAGACATTATGGAGATGCGCAAACCCGATTGGGAAACGCCAGAACAGGCGGCCAGCCGCCTGAAGCGGGTGGCAACCGCGACCATCGTCGGCTCGATGCTCGAGTGGTACGACTTTTATTTGTACGCGACGATGGCATCGATCGTCTTCAGCAAGGTGTTCTTCGATGCGTCGAATCCGTCGACCGCGTCGATGATGGCATTTTCCACCTTCGCCATCGGCTTCGTGGCGCGCCCGCTCGGCGGCGTGTTGTTCGGCTACTTCGGCGACCGCTTCGGCCGCAAGAAGCTGCTTTACGTGACCTTCTTCCTGATGGGTGTCTGCACGACCGCCATCGGCCTGATTCCTTCCTACGCAACGATCGGCTTCTGGGCCCCGTTGCTGCTGGTCGTCATCCGTATCCTGCAGGGCCTGGGCGCCGGCGCCGAATTTGCCGGCGCCTCCGTGACCTCGTACGAGCATGCCAGCGACGACAGGCGCGGCCGCCAGGGCTCCTGGCCGGCGCTCGGCCTGAACCTCGGCCTCCTGCTGTCGTCCTTCACGGTCTACCTGCTGACCCTCGGCGGCGACAAATTCCTGCAGAGCGGCGGCTGGCGCATCCCCTTCCTGCTCAGCTCCGTGCTGGTGATGGTCGGCATCTGGGTCCGCAAGCGCCTGCCGGAAACGCCGGAATTTGACCGGGCTGCAGCCGGCGGCGCCGAGAAAAAGCCGTTCAAGGAACTGTTCGGCACGAACCGCGCCGGCCTGATGGTCGTCTTCCTGGTGGCGATCGGCTACAACGCCCTGAGCTACATCTTCAAGACCTTCTCGCTGGCCTATCTGACCCAGTTCAAGGGCGTCTCCGCGAACGTGACTTCGCTGTCGGTAACGCTCGCGAGCCTGGTTGCCATCGTCGCCGTGCCGACCTTCGGCTGGCTGTGCGACAAGTACAGCAGCAAGAAGGTGCTGATCGTCGGCGGCCTGCTGTCGGCACTGTTCGCCTATCCCTTCATGGCGCTGCTGGCCAGCGGCCAGAATTCGCTGATCTACGCCGCCCTGATCGTCGGCACCGGCATCCTGGCGCCGATGATGTTCGCGCCGCAAGGCTCCTTCCTCAGCCGCCAGTTCTCGGTGCAGAGCCGCTCCACCGGCATGGGCGCGGCCCGCGAAATCGGCACCGCGATCGCCGGCGGACTCGCGCCATTGTGGGCGCTGTCCATGGTCGCCAGCTCGCCCGGCCATGCCACCGGGGGCGTCGTCCTGATCCTGGCCGCTTCGGGCCTGATCCTCTCGCTGGGCTCGGCATTCGACCAGGGACACCGCTTCAGCAAGCACAAGAACTGAGCAGGATTGCCGCAGATGCATGGGTTTTCGCGTCCTGCGCGCCCCGGTGCGAATATCCGCTAGAGTTTCGGAATCGATCATCAGGACGACACCCATGCATCCAGTCCCCCTCGTCGCCACCAGCCGTGGCTATCCGGAGACCGGCTACCCGGTCGAGAACATCCATTTCGGTTCGATCGCCGTGGTCGACGCCGCCGGCCGCCTGCTGTACTCCAGCGGCGATCCCGACGCCATGGTCTTCACGCGGTCGGCGCTGAAGCCCTTCCAGGCCCTGCCCTTCATGCTGGCCGACGGCCCGGCGCGCCTTGGCCTCACGCTCGACGAACTGGCCCTGCTGTGCGCCAGCCACTCGGGCGAGGAAAAGCACCTGGCGGGCGTCCAGTCCATCCTCGGCAAGATCGGCCTCGACGAGACCCACCTCGAATGCGGCTGCGCCACCCCGCTATACTACGACGCGGTCGGCCTGCCGCCCCCGGCCGGGCGGCGCTGGCGCACGGTCCACCACAACTGCTCGGGCAAGCACAGCGGCTTCCTGGCCTGGTGCCGCCTGCACGACGTACCGACCGCCGGCTATGTCGGCCCCGGCCACCCGCTGCAGCAGGCGATCCGCGCCACACTGGCCGAGGCCGTGCAGATGAACGAGGACAAGCTGCCGACCGGGATCGACGGCTGCTCGGCGCCCAACTATGCGATGCCGCTGGCGCGCCTGGCCCACCTGTATGCGCGCCTGGCGCAAGGCGGCCGCGATGCGCGCCTGGGCAGCGTGCTGGGCGACCTGTTCGATGCGATGACCAAGCGGCCCGACCTGGTGTCCGGCGAGGCGCGCACCGACCTCGCCTGGATGACGGCCGGCCGCGGCGACTGGGTGGCGAAGATCGGCGCCGACGCGGTGCAGGCGATCGGCGTGCGCTCGGCCGGCATCGGCATCGCGATCAAGGTCGCGGACGGCGCCGTGCGCGCCCTGCATCCGTCCACCTTCAGCGCGCTCGAGCAGCTCGGCCTGCTGGACGCGCAGCGCCGCGAACTGCTCGAACCCTGGCGCGCGCCGGCGATCCTGAATGCGCGCGGCATGCCGGCCGGCGAGGTGCGCGCCGTGTTCACCCTGCAGCCGGGCTGACGCCAGCGGAACTGTACTGCCTGCGCCCAGGCCCGACTGTATGCACGCGGTGCGCGCAAGCGCTGCTATCCTCGCCGCATGAATCCATTCCTGCCCGCGACGGGCCTCACCGACACCTTGATGCGCCCCCTCAAGGACTTGCGGCTATCTGTCATCGACCAGTGCAACTTCCGCTGTACCTACTGCATGCCCAAGGAGGTCTTCACGCGCGACTACCCTTTCCTGCGCGCGGCAGAGCGCCTGTCCTTCGACGAGATGACGACGCTTGCCAGGACCTTCGTCGGCCTGGGAGTGGAAAAGATCCGGATCACCGGCGGCGAGCCGCTGCTGCGCAAGGACCTGCCGCGCCTCGTCGAAGCGCTGGCGCGACTGGAGACACCGGCCGGCAAGCCGGTCGAGATCGCGATGACGACCAACGGCGCCCTGCTCGCGGCGCAGGCGCGCGCGCTCAGGGATGCGGGCCTGGGCCGCGTGACCGTCAGCCTCGACGCGCTCGACGATGCCGTGTTCCGCGCCATGAACGACGTCGACTTCCCGGTCGCCCGGGTGCTCGACGGGATCGAGGCCGCGCAGGCCGCCGGACTGGCGCCGGTGAAGGTGAACGCGGTGATCAGCAGGACCCGCAACGCGCACCAGGTCCTGCCGCTGGCGCGCCATTTCCGCCACAGCGGCGTCAATCTGCGCTTCATCGAATACATGGACGTCGGCGGCGCCGAAGGCTGGCGGCTCGACCAGGTGGTGACCGCGGCGGAGATGCGCGCACTGATCGACAGCGAGTTCGCGCTGGTCCCGCAGCCGGGGCATGCCAGCGATACCGCCAACGGCTTTCGCTACGCCGACGGCGGCGGCGAGGTCGGATTCATCGCCAGCGTATCGAAGCCGTTTTGCGGCGACTGCACCCGCGCCCGCGTCAGCGCCGACGGCAAGCTGTTCCTGTGCCTGTTCGCGGCGCGTTCGGTCGACTTGCGTCCTTGGCTGCGTGCCGGCCGGACCGGCCAGCTGGCGCAGACGATCCGCGCCAGCTGGAGCACGCGCGCCGACCGCTATTCGGAACAGCGCGGCGCGCTGCGAAGGCACGGCGGTGCGGGACGCTATCCGGTAGTCCGCATGTCGCTGGTCGGAGGATAAGAGCTCTCAGGCGCCGAACCAGCCGGCGCACAGCTCGCGCCCGGCCGCCGTCAGCGTCACGCTGCCGCCGCCCTCCTCGTGCGCCGCCACCTGCACCCAGCCGGCCTCGGACAGCAGGCTCAGTTGCCGCGTCAGGACGCTCATCGGGCGCCGCGTGCGCTTGCTGGCCCGCGCCAGCGAACAGGACCTGGACGGCGCCTCCTGCGCCATCCGCCACAGCTGTTCGAGCAGGCCGGCCAAGGCCGCCTCGCCCTCGTTCATTTGTTCATTGCTCATGTCCATCGCCGCAGCATACTGCGGCCAGCCCGGGGGCAAGGAATACAGATGCATCGGGACAGGACGGACACAGCGCTCGGGCGACTGTATCCTTTTCATGTGAGCAGTTCTGTACCGCAGAGCAGGTTACGGCTGCGCCGACACTAGCGGCCTTTTGCGGTATCCGAAAGCTCTACCATGTTCGACACGACGATTGACCAGCTCGCCGACTCCGGCGCCGCTGCGCGAACGCTAGGAAGCGTCCCCGGCCAGTTCGGCCACCAGGCGGCCGAGCCGCTTCACCGCGGCTTCGACGCGGGCGCTCCACGGGTAGCTGTAGTTCAGCCGGATGAAATGATCGAAGCTGCCGCGCGCCGAGAACATATTCCCGGGGCCGACCGTGATCCTCTCTTCGAGCGCGCGCGCATACAGCGTCATCGCATCGACCCCGCCGGGCAGCTCCACCCACAGCACATAGCCGCCCTTCGGCTCGCTCACCCGCGTTCCTTCCGGGAAGAAGCGCAGCACGGCCGCGGACATGATCCGCGCCTGCTGCGCGAAGGCCTTGCGCATCTTGCGCAGGTGGGCGTCATAGCCGTCGTTCTGCAGGTATTCGGCGATCGCCAGTTGCGGCAGCGAGGAGGTCGCCAGGGTATTCAGGAACTTCAGCTTTTCCACCTCGGCCGTGTAGCGGCCCGGCAGGCACCAGCCGATCCGGTAGGCCGCCGTCAGGCTCTTCGAGAACGAGGCGCAATGCAGCACCAGCCCCCTGGTGTCGAAGGACTTCAGCGAGGTCGGATGGCTGTCGCCGTAATACAGCTCGTGGTAGACGTCGTTCTCGATGACCGGGATCCCGTGCGTCCCCAGCAGCTCGACCAGCGCGCGCTTGCGCTCGTCGCTCATCTGGAAACCGAGCGGATTCTGGAAGTTCGGCATCACCATGCAGGCGGCGATCTTCTGGCTGGCGATGACTTCGGCCAGCGCCTCGAGATCGATGCCCTCCTTCCGATCCGTCACCACCTCCACGGCGCGCATCCCGAGCCGCTCGATCGCATGCAGCATGGCGTAGTAGGTCGGCGACTCGACCGCGATGGTGTCGCCCGGCCGCGCCACCGCCTGCAGGCACAGGTTGATCGCCTCGGTCGCCCCGACCGTGACGATGATCTCGCCCGGATCGACCGCGAGGCCGTTCTCGAGGTGGCGGCGGGCGATCTGCCGGATCAGCTGCGGATGCCCCGGCGGCAGGTCGTTCATCACGCTCCACTCCTGGTGGCGGCGCGCGATCGCATTGGCGTACTGGCTGAGGCGCTTCCACGGGTAGCTGGACGGATCCGCATACGGCGATCCGAGCGGCACCGCGCCGCCGGTGTGGATCGAGCGCAGGGTCTTGAGCACCAGCCGGCTGACGTCGACCTCGGACGACAGCATCAGCGGCGCAGGGACGTGCGACGGCGGCGCCGCCGGCTTGACGCGCGGGCGCACGAAATAGCCGGATTGCGGCCGGCTCTCGACGATGCCGCGGCTTTCGAGCAGCACGTAGGCCCGCAGCACCGTGGTGATGCTCAGGTTGTGATGCTGGCTGGTCTGGCGTATCGAGGGGATTTTTTCGCCTTCGAGCAGGACGCCGCTGGCGATCTGGCTCTCGATTTCCGCGGCGAGGGTTTCATACAGTGTGGGCACGCCGGCAGTATAGCCGAAGGGCTGCGGCGCTGCCGGAGGCTGCCGTTCCATGTTCCGTACTGTGCTCCTGTCAACAGGAGGATTGTGTGCACGCTGCCGTCGGGTAAGCGGGCGTACTCTGTCGACTCGACTCGGACCGGCACCACGTCGCGCCGGCCGTGTCGCCAGATACAGGAGTACAGGAGTAATCGTGGGAAAACAAAACAACGAAGGTTTCGTCGCGCCCTACACCCATGCCGCCGCCGGCTGGGGTGCGGTCAAGCAGGTGGCGATCAACCTGTTCAGGGAAAAGGTCAGCGGCAGCAATTACAAGACGCTGTTCAGGCAGAACCAGCCGGACGGCTTCGACTGTCCGGGCTGCGCCTGGCCGGACCGCGCGCATGCATCGACCTTCGAATTCTGCGAGAACGGCGTGAAGGCGGTCGCCGCTGAAGCGACCAGCAAGCGCGTCGGTCCGGATTTCTTCGCGCGCCACACCGTGGCCGAACTGATGCGGCAATCGGACTATGAACTGGAGCAGCACGGCCGCCTGACGGACCCGTTGGTCTACGACGGCGCCAGCGACAAATACGTGCCGATCGCCTGGGCGGACGCCTTCGCCCTGGTCGGGCGCCACTTGCAGGCCCTGCCCGACCCGAACCAGGCCGCCTTCTACACCTCCGGCCGCGCCAGCAACGAGGCGGCCTTCCTGTTCCAGCTGTTCGTGCGCCTGTACGGCACCAACAACTTTCCCGACTGCTCGAACATGTGCCACGAGCCGACCAGCCGCGGCCTGCCCGGCACGGTGGGCATCGGCAAGGGCACCGTCACCCTGGAAGACTTCGAACAAGCCGACACCCTGCTGATCTTCGGCCAGAACCCGGCCACCAACCACCCGCGCATGCTGGGCGAGCTGCGCGCCTGCGCCAAGCGCGGCGCCACCATCGTCTCGATCAACCCGCTCAAGGAACGCGGCCTGGAACGCTTCACCGACCCGCAGGCCCCGCTCGAGATGCTGACCAATTCCAGCACCAGGATCGGCACCCTGTTCGTGCAGCCGAAGCTGGCCGGCGACCTGGCCCTGATCAAGGGCGTCGCCAAGCGCGTGATCGAACTGGACGACGCCGCCCTCGAAGCCGGCCTGGCGCGCGTCATCGACGCCGGCTTCATCGCCCGCCACACCACCGGCTTCGAGGCCTTCGCCGCCGACCTGCGGGCCGAGAGCTGGGACGACATCCTGACGGAGTCCGGGGTCGCGCGCGCGCGGCTGGAGGAGCTGGCCCAGGTCTACGTCAAGGGCAAGCGCGTGATCGCGACCTGGGGCATGGGCCTTACCCAGCACAAGAATTCGCTGGCGGCGGTGCAGCTGCTGTCCAACCTCATGATGATGCGCGGAAATATCGGCCGTCCCGGCGCCGGCCTGTGCCCGGTGCGCGGCCACTCCAACGTGCAGGGCGACCGCACCGTCGGCATCGAGGAGCAGCCCTCCCAGGCCTTCCTCGACCGCCTCGGCAAGGCCTTCGACTTCGAGCCGCCGCGCCACCACGGCTACGACGTGGTCGAGACCATCAAGGCGATGCTGGACGGCCGGGTCAAGGTCTTCATCGGCCTGGGCGGCAACTTCGCCATCGCCACCCCGGACACCCCGCTCACCTTCCAGGCCCTGCGATCCTGCGCGCTGACGGTGCACGTGACCACCAAGCTGAATCGCAGCCACCTGGTGCACGGCCAGGACGCCCTGATCCTGCCGACCCTGGGACGCACCGAGATCGACCTGCAGCAGGGCGTCGCGCAAGGCGTGACGGTCGAGGATTCGATGAGCATGGTGCACATCTCCTACGGCATGAACAAGCCGGCCTCGCCCAACCTGCTGTCCGAACCGGCGATCGTCGCCGGCATGGCCGCGGCGACCCTGGGCAGCACCAAGGTCGACTGGAACTGGCATGTGGCCGACTACGCGCGCATCCGCGATGCCATCGAGCGCTCGATCGCCGGCTTCCAGGAGTACAACGCGCGGGTGGCGGTGCCCGGCGGCTTCCATTTGAAGGTCGCCTCGCGCGAGCGCGAATGGGTCACGGCCAGCGGCAAGGCGCAGTTCGTGGTGCAGGAAATCGACAAGGACACGCCGATCCACCGCGCGCGCGCGCGCCACGGCGAGCGCCTTCTGGTGCTGATGACGACCCGCTCGCACGACCAGTACAACACCACGATCTACGGCATGGACGACCGCTACCGCGGCGTGTTCGGCATGCGCCGGGTCTTGTTTGCCAACCGGCTCGACCTGAAGATGCTCGGCTTGCAGAACGGCCAGTGGGTCGACATCACCAGCGTATGGGATGACGGCGTCGAACGCCGCGCCGAGCGCTTCATGCTGGTCGAATACGACATCCCGCGCGGCTGCCTGGGCGCCTACTACCCCGAGACCAATGCGCTGGTGCCGCTCGACAGCGTGGCGACCGGCGCCGGCACGCCGACCTCGAAATCGATTCCGGTGCTGCTCAGCGCCTGCGCATAAGGGTAGTCAACGAAAGTTCTTGTTGCTAGTAATTTATAGTGCTATTGTTTAGCACATTAATTACTATACAACACCCCTCTTTCATATGCAGATGAAAAAACTGGCGGCGGCACTTTCCGTGGCGCTGGCTGCGGCATCCGCGCATGCCCGGCAAGCCGCGAGCGACGGCGACGGCAAGCAAGCGCAGGGCAGCACCGTGCAGCAGGTCGAGGTACGCGGCGCGTTCGACGCCTACGACCCACGCCGCGACGATACCGCCGCCAGGATCGTCATCAACCATGACGAGATCGTCCGCCACGGCGACACCAGCATCCTCGACGTGCTCAAGCGCGTGCCCGGCATCACGATCAGCGGTAGTGGTGGGCGCGGCAGCGAAGTGCAGATGCGCGGCCTGGGCAAGGGCTATACGCAGATCCTGATCAACGGCGAACGCGCGCCAAACGGCTTCACGCTGGACTCCCTGGCGCCCGACTTGATCGAACGCATCGAGGTGCTGCGCGCCGCGAGCGCCGAGTTCTCGACCCAGGGTATCGCCGGCACCATCAACATCGTGCTGAAGAAAACCGTGAAGGCCGGCCAGCGCCAGCTGAAGCTGGGCTTCGAGCGCGCCAACTGGACGCTCGGCCCGAACGCCAACCTGCAGATGTCCGACAAGGCCGGCAAACTGGCCTGGTCGATCACCGCCAACTACGCCCACCAGCATCTGGACCGCACCGTGCTGAGCGACCAGGAATTCGACGACGCGGCGGGCAAGCTGCTTGGCCTGCGCCAGGGCCGCCAGTTCGAATCGGGACGCTTCTCGAGCTACAACCTGAGCCCGCGCCTGATCTGGACCCTGGACAACGGCGACACCGTGACCTCGCAAACGCTGGTGAACGTCGGCCGCTTCGAAAACGACAACCGTACGCAGATCGCCGCCCTGCTGGGTAGCCCGCCCTTTTATCCCGACCTCCGGCAGACCATGAGCAACGACTACAAGATGCTGCGCGAGGAGGGCAACTGGGTGCACAAATTCGATTCCGGCGCCAAGCTCGATGCGAAGCTGAGCGCGACCGTCGGCGCGGGGGCGAACGCGACCTATCGCGCCGCGGATCCGGATCTGCATGAACTGGTCCAGTCGAACGCGACCTTCCGCGAGGTCAACACGATGGGCAAGTTCACCAGCGCGAGCTGGGAAGGCCATGCGCTGGCCTTCGGCTGGGATGGCGGGGTGCAGCACGAGAACGATGCGCGGCGCGATCGCGATTCGGTGCGGCCGACCGTGCCTCTGCCGGGTGGCGACGAGTTCTACATCGCCGACCTCACGCGCCTGGCGCTGTACGCCCAGGACGAGTGGAACGTCACGCCGCGCTGGTCGGTGTACCTGGGCGCGCGCTGGGAAGGCATCCAGACCCGCATCGCCGGCAACACCTTCGCGACGGTGCATAAGCGATCGAGCGTCTGGAGCCCGCTGTTCCAGACCTTGTACAAGCTGCCCGGGTCCAACGGCGACCAGCTGCGCTTCGCGCTAACCCGCACCTACAAGGCACCGAACTTGCAAGCCATGATCCCGCACCGCTTCACTTCGGTCAACAACGACCAGACCCAGCCCGACGACACCGGCAACCCGGACCTGAAACCGGAACTGGCGCTCGGCATCGACGCCGCCTACGAACACTACTGGGCCGAGGGTGCGCTGCTGTCGGCGGCTGTCTCGGCACGCAACATCGACAACAACACGCGCCTCCAGACCGTGTTCGACGGTACCCGCTGGGTCACGCGTCCGGTCAACACCGGCAGCGCGCGGGCGAGGAGCATCGAATTGGAAGCCAAGTTCCCGCTGAAGGCGCTGTTCGAAACCACCACCGCGCTCGACCTGCGCGCCAGCGTGTCGCGCAACTGGTCCAGCGTCGACAACGTGCCGGGTCCGAACAACCGCCTGATGGGCCAGACGCCGTTTTCGAGCACGCTGGGCGCCGACTACAAGCGTGGCGCGTTCTCGGCCGGCGGCAGCTTCGCCTTCAAGACCGGCGGCGAAGTGCGGGTTTCGAACAATCAGCTGACCTACGAGAGCGTGCGCCGCAACCTCGACCTGTACGCCCTGTGGAAATTCGATCCCAAGCGCCAGTTGCGCATCGCCGCATCCAACCTGCTCGGCCAGGACAGCATCACTGCCAGCAGCTATACGGTGGCCGGCCAGGACACCCAGCGCAGTCGCACGGTCTATCCGGGTTCGGCGACCTTGCGCGCCACGCTGGAGACCAGGTTCTAACGGACCCGCCGAAGGGCAATCAAGTGTATTCGACGAAGCCGTCGCGGCGGCAGAAGCTGGCCAGCTTCAGGCCGGCCTGGGCCGCAATGTCGATCGCCAGCGAACTGGGCGCCGAGATCGTCGCCAGCAGCGGGATGCCCATGCGCGCGGTCTTGCGTGCGAGCTCGTAGCTGGCGCGGCTGGACATGAAGACGAAGCCGCCGCGCAGGTCGGCGCGCGCCAGGGCCAGGTGGCCGACCAGCTTGTCGAGCGCATTGTGGCGGCCGACGTCCTCGAACACGGCGGCGATCGCGCCGTCCAGCCCGCACCAGGCCGCCGCGTGCACGCCGCCGGTCTCCTGCATCAGGGTCTGGTGGCGCGGCAGTTCGGCGGCGGCGCGCGCGATGGCCGCGCCGGGGTCCGCCGGCAGCGCCGCCGGCGCCATCTTTTCCGGCGCCAGGTCGAGCAGTTCCAGGCTTTCGATGCCGCACACCCCGCAGCCGGTACGTCCGGCCAGCGCGCGGCGCCGTCCCTTCAGGCGCTGGAAGGCTTCCTGGGCCACGGTCAGCTCGACCTCGGCCGCGCGCGCATGCAGGCGCAGTTCGATGTCGTAGATCTGCGCACGGCTGTCGACCAGCCCTTCGGTCAGCGCGAAGCCGGCCGCGAAGGCCTCGAGGTCGCGCGGGGTGACCATCATGACCACCTGCGAAATGCCGTTCACCACCAGGGCCAGCGGCATCTCTTCGGCCACGCTGTCCTCGGCCGCGCCATGGCTGGCGCCGCGGTGGCGCACGATGGGCCGCAGCTGGAAGCCGGCCGGCTCCGCCCGCGCGGCGTGTTCTGCAATCGATTCTCTCATGTGCCCGATGGTAGCCTGACGGCATCCGGCGTGGCGCGCACAGAAGCCGGCGCGGCGCGGGAATACAGTTCGCTCAGGTGACTTCCAGGCGCAGGCGCTGGGTCAGCGCGTCGAGCACCTGGGCGTCGCTCCAGTAGACCGTGTGCGACAGCGGGTTCCAGCTCTTCAGGATCCAGGTCACCACGCCCTGCCCTGCATTGATCGCGCGGTCGTCGACCAGTTCGGCGTAGCCCGGCGAGAGCGGCTGCAGCGGCCAGCCCAGCGCGTCGTCGGGGTCATAGAAGTTGATCCACTCGAAGCCGGGCGTCGGCAGCGCGATCGGCTTGATGTCCATCTGCTTGTGGGCCGCGCAGAAGATCGGGATGTTGCAGCCGGTGGTGACGAAGGCGCTGCAGGTGGCGCCGGCCATGAAGTGCCGGTCGCTGTCGCTCAGGCGCGCCCCCAGCGCGCGCATGGCCCAGGCGTCGACGTCCTTCCACACCCCGGCCAGGACCTGGCCGCCCGCCAGCGCCTTCTGCGCATCGTAGATATAGCTGGACAGCACCTGGCAGCCCAGCGACTGCGCCAGGAACACCACCCGCGCCGACGGGTCCTGCCTGGCCACGCCCAGCAGCTGGCGCGCGATCGCCGCCTGCGCCAGTTCATACACCGAGCCGTCGATCTCCTTGCGGTTCTCCAGCCCGGCGGCGTCGCCGAAGCCGAACAGCAGGAAGCGGCGCAGGTCGGCATAGTGCAGGCGGGTGGTGTCGCTGACCCTGGCCCACACGGTTTCCTGGTTGGGCTTGAGGATGTCCTGGTAGTAGATCGAGCGGAAATCGACCTGGCCGGACAAGGGTCCCAGCCGTGCAGCCACGGCCTGGAACAGCTTTTCGGCGTAATCGCGCGGCGTCTCTCCCATGCCGTGGACGGTCAGCAATGCGGCTTGCGGCATCTTCCCTCCTCACTCATCGTTATGTCCATTCTGACACGACACGCTCTTTACAACTCAACTTGCATAAACTAAACTCGATAGATTCCTATCGATTCGAATTCTAACGATGAGCGATCTACCTGAATCTCCGATCGGAGAGCGCTTCTCCGCCGCCGTGCACAACACGGCGCGCGGCTGGCGCCTCCTGATCGACAAGCAACTGAAGCACCTGGGCATCGGCCAGGCCGGCTGGATGACCATCGCCATGATCGCCAAGTCGGGCGAGCCGATGTCGCAGCGCGCGCTGGCCGACCTGGTCGGCGTCGAAGGCCCGTCGATGGTGTCGATGCTCGACCGCCTCGAGCGCGAAGGCCTGGTCACGCGCGCGCCCTCGCCCACCGACCGCCGCGTCAAGCTGGTCCACCTGACCGATGCCGGCACCACCTTGTACAAGCAGGTGAAGGAGCAGGCCAATGCCGTGCGCCTGGCCCTGCTGGGCGACATCGACCCGGCCCGGCTCGAGGCCGCCACCGAGCTGCTGGAACTGCTGCGCGCGCGCATCGAGGAACAGCTGTGAGCGCAGCCACCGCGAACGCGGCGCCGGCCTCCGGGAATCCGCCGATCAACCGCACCATGATCACGATCTCGATCATGCTGGCGACCATCATCCAGGCGCTCGACGGCACCATCGCCAACGTCGCCCTGCCCCACATGCAGGGCGCGCTGTCGGCCTCCCAGGACCAGATCACCTGGGTGCTGACCTCCTTCATCGTGGCCGCCGCCATCGCCACCCCGCTGAACGGCTGGCTGGTCGACCGCTTCGGCCTGAAGAAGGTGTTCCTGGTCTCGGTGGCCGGCTTCACCATCGCCTCGGCCCTGTGCGGGCTATCGATGAACCTGACCGAGATCGTCGTCTCGCGCATGCTGCAGGGCGTGTTCGGCGCGGCCCTGGTGCCCCTGTCGCAGTCGGTCCTGCTCGACATCAATCCGAAAGAAAAGCACGGCTCGGCGATGGCGGTATGGGGCATGGGCGTGATGATCGGCCCCATCCTCGGCCCGACCCTGGGCGGCTGGCTGACCGACAGCTACAGCTGGCGCTGGGTCTTCTTCATCAACCTGCCGATCGGCGCGGTGGCCTTCTACGGCATCTGGCGCTACATCCACGCCACCACCGCCGCGCGCCGGGTGCGCTTCGACATGTTCGGCTTCGTCACTCTGTCGATCGCGATCGGCGCGCTGCAGATGCTGCTCGACCGCGGCGAACAGAACGACTGGTTCCAGTCGCTGGAGACCTGGGTCGAGCTGGTCATGCTGCTGCTGGCCGGCGCCTACTTCATCGGCCACACCCTGACGCGTCCGGCCGGCCAGTCCTTCGTCGACTTCCGCCTGCTCAAGAACAGCAACTACGTCACCGGCCTGCTGCTGATCTTCATCGTCGGCATGGTGCTGTTCGCGACCCGCGCGCTGATGCCGACCATGCTGCAGGGCCTGATGGGCTACCCGGCGGCGCTGGCCGGCCTGGTGACGGCGCCGTCCGGCCTGGGCACGATGGCGGCGATGCTGGTGGTGGGACGGCTCACCGGCAAGGTCGACTTCCGCCTGCTGCTGGGCGCCGGCTTCGCCATCACCGCGTTCTCGCTGTGGCAGATGACCCAGTACACGCTGGTGCTGTCGCAGTCCGACATCGTGTGGCCCGGCGTGATCCAGGGCGTGGGCCTGGGCCTGGTGTTCGTGCCGCTGTCGGCCGCCACCTTCGCCACCTTGTCGCAGCAGATGCGTGCGGAGGGTACGGCGCTGTACAGCCTGGTCCGCAACATCGGTTCCTCGATCGGCATCGCCATGGTGCAGGCCCTGCTGGTGCGTAACACCCAGATCGCCCACGCCTCGCTGACGACCCAGATCACGAATGCCAATCCGGCACTGAACGACCCGTCCAGCATCTACAACATGGGCAGCCAGCTCGGCGCCGCCATGATCAACAACGAGATCACGCGCCAGGCCTCGATGATCGCCTACGTCGACGACTACTGGCTGATGATGCTGCTCACCGCGGCCGTGATTCCGCTGCTGATCCTGATCCGTCCGCCGAAAGCTGCTTCAGCCCCGGCCCCGGTCGACGTGCACCTCGATTAATTTGGAAAGCTAGAACAAGTGCGACACACCTCATTCATCCTGAAAAACAGCCTCGCCGCCGGCGCCGTGCTGGCGCTGCTGGCCGGCTGCATCAGCGTGCCGGCCGACAGCAAGCGCGCCGCGCCGATCGACCTGGCGGCAAAGGCCCAGCACGCGCCCGGCATCACCCTGCCGCAGGACGCCTGGCCGGCCGAGCAATGGTGGCTGACCTACGGCGACCCGCAGCTGAACGCCCTGGTCCAGCAGGCGCTGCACGACAACCCGAGCCTGGCCGTGGTGCAGGCGCGCGTCGCCAGCGCCCAGGCCATCGTGACGGCCGAACGTGCCGACGAAGGCGCCCAGGTGGGCCTGTCGACTGGCCTGAACCGCCAGCGCTATTCCTCGAACGGCTTCTTCCCGCCGCCGATCGGCGGCAACTACTTCAACGACGCCAACGTGCAGCTGCGCGCCTCCTATGACGTCGACTGGTGGGGCAAGCACCGCTCCCTGGTCGCTAGCGCGCTGGGCGAAGAAAATGCGCGCAAGGCCGAAGCCGCCCAGGCCGCGCAGGCGATCGCCGCAAGCGTCGTCCAGAGCTACTTCCGCCTGCAGATGCTGTGGGCACGCCAGGACAACGTGAAGCTTCTCGCGGCGGTGCAGCGCGAGCTGGTGGCCGGCCGCAAGGCCCGCATCGCCCACGGCCTGGCCAGCGCCGACATGCTGCGCAGCGCCGAACTCGACCTCGGCACGATGGAAGAACAGTCGGCCCGCTTCGCCACCCAGGCGGTGCGCGAGCGCGAGGTGCTGCGCGCCCTGATCGGCGGCGATACGCAAGCCCTCGCCAAGCTGGCCCGCTTCAAGCCGGCGCCCGGCGCGAATACCCTGCCGCGCGAACTCGGCATGGAGCTGCTGGCGCGCCGTCCCGACCTGCAGGCCGCGCGCTGGCGGGTGGAGGCCCAGCTCGGCCGCGTGGCCGCCAGCGAAGCCGCCTTCCGTCCCGACATCAACCTGGTGGGCGCGCTCGGCCTCGACGCGGTCTCGCTCGGCAAGCTGCTGCGCTGGCCCAGCCGCACGCCGCTGCTCGGCGCCACCCTCGACCTGCCGCTGTTCGACAGCGGCCGCCTGAAGGCCCAGCTGGGCGTGGCCCGCGGCAGCCGCGAGGAACTAGTGGCCGAGTACAACGAAGCCGTGCTGGCCGCGGTGCGCGAAGTGGCCCAGGAAGGCGCAACCCTGCAGGGTCTCGACCAGGAAGCGCAGGCCCACCGGCAGACCGTGGAATCCAGCCGCAAGCTGCTCGACAGCGCCGAGGCGCGCATGCAGCGCGGCCTGCTGGAACGCGCCGGCGTGCTGCAGGCGAAGATGACCCTGCTGCGCCAGCAGGACACCGACCTGCAGCTGCTCGACGCCCGCCTGCAGACCCAGGTGGCGCTGGTCAAGGCGCTCGGCGGCGGTTATCGCGCGCCCTCCTCGGCTGCCGCATCGAACAACACCAAATAATCCAGAACCCAAGACCATGAGCACCGAGAACAATCAAATCACGAACAAGGGCAAGCGCCGCGCAGTCCTGGCCGGCATCACCGTCGCCTTCCTCGCCGCCGGCCTCGCCTACGGCGCGTATTACACCCTGGTCTCCTCCAAGCGCGTCGAGACCGACAATGCCTACGTGGGCGGCAACCTGGTCAACGTCTCATCGCAGGTGACCGGCAGCGTGGTCGAGATCCGCGCCGACGAGACCCAGCTGGTGAAAGCCGGCGAAGAGATCGTGCGCCTCGACCCCTCCGACGCCGAAGTGAACCTGGCCCAGGCCGAGGCGCGCCTGGGCACCGCCGTGCGCCAGCAGCGCGAGCGCTATTCCAACGTCGATCAGCTGAACGCGGTGGTCGAACAGCGCCGCGTGACCCTGAAGGCGGCCCAGGACGACCTGGCGCGGCGCTTGCCGCTGGCGCTTGATAATGTCGTCTCCGGCGAAGACGTGGCGCACGCGCGCCGCGCCGTGCAGGATGCGAAGGCCGCGCTGGACGTGGCGCTGAAGCAGGTGGCGGCGGCGCGGGTGGCGGTGGCGGGCGTGTCCCCGTCCGAGCACCCGACCGTGCTGGCGGCGAAAGCCGATTACCTGTCGGCCTGGCTGGCGGCGCGCCGCAACGCCATCGTCGCGCCGGTGAGCGGCTACGTGGCCAAACGCAGCGTGCAGGTGGGCAGCCGCATCGCCCCGGGCGCGCCGTTGCTGTCCATCGTGCCGCTGGACCAGCTGTGGATCGACGCCAACTTCAAGGAATCGGAACTGCGCGACATCCGCGTCGGCCAGCCGGCCACGATCGAGGCCGACATCTACGGCGGCAAGGTGGTCTATCACGGCAAGGTGGTGGGCCTGGCCGCCGGCACCGGCAGCGCCTTCTCGCTGCTGCCGGCGCAGAACGCAACCGGCAACTGGATCAAGGTGGTGCAACGGGTGCCGGTGCGGATCTCGCTGGATCCGAAGGAGCTGGCCCAGCATCCGCTGCGCGTGGGCCTGTCCGCCACCGTCGACGTCGACATCAGCAAGCAGGACGGCGGCGCGCTGGGCGCCGTGGCGGCCCCGAGCCCGACCTATACGACCAATGTGCTGAACCAGCCGCTGCAGCAGGCGCAGGCGGCTACGGATGCGATCGTGGCCAAGAATATGGCGAATTGAGTCGGCTTTAGAACCGTCGTTCCCGCGCAGGCGGAACCGAGGTTTGCAGGCGCGGTCGAAACGCACGCAAAACTTGGGTCCCCGCCTTCGCGGGGACGACGTTCATGCGCTGACGTTCATGCGCCAAGGTTCAGGCAGTCACCGGCGTCAACGCCCGCCCACTCCTGAACCAACTCCGCAGATTATCCAGCATCAGCTGCGCCATCGCCGCCCGCGTTTCCTGCGTGGCGCTGCCGATGTGCGGCAACAGCAGCACGTTCTCCAGCCCGAAGAAGCGCTTGTCGATGTCCGGCTCGCCGTCGAACACGTCGAGCGCGGCGCCGGCGATGCGCTTCTGCTCCAGCGCCGCCAGCAGCGCTTCCTCGTCCACCAGCGAACCGCGCGCCACGTTCACCAGCCAGCCGCGCGGCCCGAGTGCGTCCAGCACGCGCGCATCGATCATGCGCGCGGTCTCGCGTCCGCCCGGCGCCGCCACGATCAGGATGTCGACGTCGCGCGCCAGCGCCGCCAGGTCGGCTTCGAAGCGCCAGTCCAGGCCCTGGTCGCTGCGGCCATGGTAGGCCAGGGCCACGCCGAACAGTTCGAGCCGGCGCGCGATCTCCTTGCCGATGCGGCCCAGGCCGACGATGCCGACGTGCTTGCCGGCCAGGCTGGTACTCAGGGGGAAGTTGGCGTCAAGCCAGCGGCCGTCGCGCACATAGCGGTCGGCCTGGGGCAGCTGGCGCAGCAGCGACAGCAGCGCGCCGATGCACAGCTCGGCCACGGCGGCGTTCAGCACGTCCGGGGTATTCGACACCACGATGCCGCGCCGCGCCGCCAGCTCGAGCGGGATCAGGTCGTAGCCGACGCCGTTGGTGGCGATGATCTCCAGCTTCGGCAGGCGCTCGACCAGGCTGGCCGGCACCTCCAGGTTGCTGCGGGTGACGATGGCGCGGATATCGCCGGCGCGCGCGGGATCGCGTTCGATGTCCGCGGCGCCCAGCCGCTCGAATTCGGCGTCGATCTGCGACTGTACCTCCGGCGGGAAGCCGCCGATCTGCAGCAGCCCGGGGCGGTGCAGGCCCGTCATTGGCCGCCGATGGCGAGTTCGAAAGTGGCGACGCCGTCCACGCCGCCGCGCACGTGGTCGCCCGGGTTCAGGGCATCGACCCCGGCCGGGGTGCCGGTGAAGATCAGGTCGCCCGGCGCCAGCGTCACGAAGCGCGACAGGTAGGCGATCACGTCGGCCACCGGCCAGATCATCTCGTTCAGGTTGCCCTCCTGCTTCAGCTGGCCGTTCACCTCGAGCCAGATGCGGCCGGCCTGCGGGTGGTCGGTACAGGAGACCGGCTGCAGCGGGCTGCAGGGCGCCGAGGCGTCGAAGCCTTTCGACATGTCCCAGGGCCGTCCGTCCTTCTTGGCGACGGCCTGCAGGTCGCGCCGGGTCAGGTCGAGGCCGACCGCATAGCCCCACACCATGCCGAGCGCCTGTTCCGGCGCGATGTTCGCACCGCCCTCCTTCAGGGCCACCACCAGTTCGACCTCATGGTGCAGCTCCTTCGTGGCAGGCGGGTAAGGCAGCGTGCCGCTGGCCGGCACCACGGCGTCGGCCGGCTTGGTGAAGAAGAACGGCGGTTCGCGGTCCGGGTCGGAACCCATTTCTCGCGCGTGGGAGGCGTAGTTGCGGCCGACGCAGAACACGCGGCGCAGCGGGAAAGTCTGGTCGGAGCCTGCGATGGCAAGCGCGGGGGTGTCGGGAGGGGTGATGACGAAGCCGGTCATGCTGATCCTTGTAAAGACGGTTGCCGAACGCGCCTTTGGGGGCGCGTCGGATACCATAACATAATCAGCGGCTGCGAGTTGAGACTGTCGTCCCCGCGCAGGCGGGGACCCAAGTTTGCTCGCGTTTCGGCAGATCAAGCAGAACTTGGATCCCCGCCTTCGCGGGGACGACGTTCTTAGAACTCTTCCCAATCACTCTCCACCGCCTCGGCCGGCGCCGGACGCGCGGTGCGGGCCGGCCTGGCCGCCGGCTTGGCGGCCGCCGCCCTTACTGCCGGCAGGGTGGAACGCGGCGCAGCCGGGGCGGCGGCCATGGCCGGCGCGGCGCCATGCTCGAGCTTGAACACCGCCACCGCCTGCGCCAGGCGCGTGGCCTGGTCCTGCATGGCTTGCGAGGCGGCGGCCGCCTCTTCGACCAGTGCGGCGTTCTGCTGGGTCACGGTGTCCATCTGGGTGATGGCTTCGTTGATCTGCTCGATGCCGGCGCTCTGCTCCTGGCTGGCCGAGGTGATCTCGTTGAGGATGTCGGTGACGCGGCCCACGCTGTCGACGATGTCGTTCATGGTGCTGCCGGCTTCCTTCACCAGGCGGCTGCCGGTATCGACCTTGTCGCTGGAATCGTCGATCAGGGTCTTGATTTCCTTGGCCGCGGCGGCCGAGCGCTGGGCCAGGTTGCGCACTTCGCCGGCGACGACCGCGAAGCCGCGGCCCTGCTCGCCGGCGCGTGCCGCTTCCACGGCCGCGTTCAGCGCGAGGATATTGGTCTGGAAGGCGATGCCGTCGATCACGCTGATGATGTCCGTGATCTTGCCGGAAGCATCGTGGATCTGTTCCATCGTGGCGACCACCTGGTGGATCACCTGGCCGCCGCGCGCGGCGACGCCGGATGCGGCTTCGGCCAGGGTATTCGCCTGGCGCGCATTGTCGGCGTTCTGCTTCACGGTCGAGGTCAGCTCTTCCATCGAGGACGCCGTCTCTTCCAGCGAACTGGCCTGCTGCTCGGTGCGGCTCGACAGGTCCTGGTTGCCGGCCGCGACTTCGCTGGACGCCGAGCCGATCGCCTCGGTGCCGGTGCGCACCGTGGCGACGGTCTTCACCAGGTTGTCGTTCATGGTCTTCAGCGATGCCAGCAGCTGGCCGGCCTCGCACTTGCTGGTGACCTCGACCCTGGTGGTCAGGTCGCCGGCGGCGACGGCGTCGGCCACCGCCAGTGCGCGGCGGATCGGGCGCACGATCGAGGCCGTGGTCCACAGCGCCAGCGCGGCGGCGGCGCCCAGGATCAGCAGGCCCACCCCCAGCATCAGGCTACGGGTGCGGGCATAGGTGTCGGCGGCGGCGGCGGCATCGGCGTCGGCGAGTTCCTTCTGCTGCCGGATCTGCTCGGCGATCACCTTCTTGTACTCGACCAGGATCGGGCGCATCTCCTTCGCGAGGTAGGCCTTGGCGCTGTCCATGTCGTTCGCCTCGACCATGCGGATCAGTTCATCCTGGCTCTTCACATACCTGGCGTTCAGCTCCTGCTGCTGGCCCAGCAGGGCGCGTCCCTGCGCGCTTTCCAGAGTCTTGTCGAGTTCGGCCAGAATGGTCTCGGCATCCTTGCGCGAGGCCTTCACTTCATCGAGCTGGGTGGAGCGGTCGGCCTTGTCGTCGTTCAGCATGATGTTGCGCAGCGCGATCGCGATGTCGTCGACTTCGCCCGACAGACGGCTGCTCAGGTCCAGGCGCGGCATGCGCTTGCTGACGATCGTATGGGTACCGGTGTTCACACTGCCGAGGCCGATCACACCCTGTCCGACGATGAACACCAGCGCCAGGCAGATGACCCCGAAACCCATCCCGAGACGGGTCCCGATCTTCCAATCCGTGACTTTCATTCTTCTCTCCGAAACCTTGTTGATTACAAGTCCATGCACAAATATGACGCAAAGCGACAAAGTTTATGGCGAGAAACTAACGAAAGTCGATAGAAAAGTGAAGTTTGTGGGAAGATATTTACAAAAGTGAGTTATCGGAACAACACCTTTGCTTATGCCTCCACCGAAAACCTGAAGCGCGACTCGGTCGCATACATATCGCCCGGGCGCAGGATCGTGTTCGGGAAAGCAGGCTGGTTCGGCGAGTCCGGGAAGTGCTCGGGCTCGATCGCGAAGCCGCCGCGGTGGGGATAGGCGCAGCCCTTGCCCGACAGGCTGCCGTCGAGGAAGTTCCCGCTGTAGAACTGCACGCCCGGCTCCTGGGTCAGCAGTTCCAGCACCCGCCCCGAACCGGGGTCGCGCACGCGCACCGCGCGCGTCAGCAGGCGGCTTCCGGCCTCCCTGTTCAGCACGAAGCAATGGTCGTAGCCCTGGCCGTTGGCGAGCTGCCGGTCGTCCTCGCCGATCCGGCTGCCGATGCTGCGCGGCTGGCGGAAGTCGAAGGGGGTGCCGGCCACCGGGCGCACCTGGCCCAGCGGGATCGATTCGGCGTCGATCGGCACGAAGCCGTCGGCATCGATGAGGAGTTCATGGCCGAGGATGTCACCGCAGCCCTCGACGCCGGCCAGGTTGAAATAGCTGTGCTGGGTCAGGTTGACGGGCGTCGGCTTGTCGGCGACGGCCGAAAACCGCACGACGATCTCGTTGTCGTCGGTGAGGCTGTAGACGACCTGGGCGTCCAGATTGCCCGGATAGCCCTCCTCGCCGTCCCCGCTGCGGTAGCGCAGCCGTAGTTCATTGCCTTCGACGGCGGCCTGCCACAGGACCTTGTCGAAGCCGCGGTCGCCGCCGTGGAGGTGGTTGCTGCCGTTATTGGTCGCCAGCTGGTAGCTGTGGCCGTCGAGCGTGAAACGGCCCTTTGCGATGCGGTTGCCGTAGCGGCCGATCAGGGCGCCGAAATACGGGCTCTCGCCAAGGTAGGGCGACAGCTCGTCGAAGCCGAGGGCGACGTCGGCGAAGCGGCCCTCGCGGTCGGGCACGAGGATATTCGTGATGATGCCGCCGAAATCGAGGATCTTCACCGTCATGCCGTGGCGGTTGACGAGGGTGTAGCGGGTGACCGGCGCGCCGTCGGGCAGCTTGCCGAACGGCGCCTGGGTGATGCCTGGGGTGGAGTCGGTTTGCACGTTCACGTTCGGTCCTGTATAGGTATGAGGTATCGCCGCCGCGGCGGCAGGTCGGCCCGATGCTAGCACGGCGCCCCGCTCGGCCGGCGCACCGTGGCACAATACGGCCATGCCTGCCCAGTTTGCTGACTATGCGGACCTGATCGCCGCCACCGACCTCGCCGCGATCGCGAATCCCGCACAGATTCCGGATGCCTATTTGCTCGGCCGCGCCGGCCGCGTCGAAGCACATTACATTCCCTTCGACTACGTCAATCCCGCCGCGCGCGTGGTGGTGGTCGGGATCTCGCCCGGCTTCGTGCAATGGAAGAATGCGGTGCGCGCCGCGCAGCAGGGCTTGCGCGACGGCCTGCCCCTGCCCGACCTGCTGCGCGCGGCCAAGTACACGGGCGCCTTCAGCGGTGCGATCCGTCCCAACCTGGTGGCCCTGCTCGACCATATCGGCCTGCAGCGCTGGCTCGGGATCGCCAGTTGCGCCACGCTGTTCGGCGCCGACGCCCACCTCATGCACGTGACCGGGGCGCTGCGCCAGCCCATCTTCGTCGATGGCAAGAACTATAACGGCGCCAATCCGAACATGGTGACCACGCCCCTGCTGCAGGAACAGCTGCTGGCGTATTTCGGCCAGGAAGCCGCGCAGCTGTCCGGCGCCGTCTTCGTGCCGCTCGGGCCCAAGGTGAGCCAGGCGCTGTCGTGGCTGGCGCGCCGCGGCATGCTCGACGAAGCGCGCATCCTGCATGGCATTCCCCACCCCTCCGGCGCGAACGCGGAACGCATCGCCTACTTCCTCGGCCGGAAAACGAAAGCCGCCTTGTCGAGCCGCACGAACGGCGGCCAGATCGATGCCGACCGCCTGGCCCTCGGCGAGAAAATGACGGCCCTCGGGATGGCGCCGCTGCGATAAAGCCGGGGCCGCTTGGCGTGCTCCGCGTATCGACTACCGCGATTACACTGGAGCCGTCCAGCGTTCCAACAGGCGACCATGTCATTACATTCGTGGGAATACAATCGGCTCACCCTCGTCAATCTCGAAGACAAGCCTGCGGATTTCTTCAAGGGCCTGATCCAGGCGAGCAGCACGGCCATCGTCATCTGCGATGCAAAGCAGCCCGATGATCCGATCGCCTGGGTGAATCCGGCCTTCGAGGCGATCTCCGGCTACACGCTGGCCGAGGTGATCGGCCGTAACTGCCGTTTCCTGCAGGGCAGCGACCGTGACCAGCCCGCACTCGCCGGCCTGCGCGAGGCCCTCGCCACCGGCCGCAGCCACACCTGCACCTTGCGTAACTACCGCAAGGACGGCAGCGTGTTCTGGAGCCGCATGCACCTGTTCCCGGTATGCGATGCCGCCGGCGCGATCACCAATTTCGTCGCCTTCCTGGAAGACGTGAGCGTCGCGATCCAGGCCCAGGCCGAGGTGGCGAATGCGCGCGAGCACCTCAGCACCCTGCTGGAGAGCATTTCCGACGGCTGCTTCTCGCTCGACCGCGAGTGGCGCTTCACCTTCATCAACAGCAAGGGAGCGGCCTGGATGCGGCGCAGCGCCGACCATCTGATCGGCAAGGTGATCTGGGACGAGTTCCCGGAAGCCGTCGGCGGCCCCTTCTATCAGACCTACCATCGCGCGCTCGAGCGGCAGGAAGCGGCCAGCTGCGAAAGCTATTATGCGCCGCTGCAGATGTGGCTGGAGGCGCGCGCCTATCCGTCGAAGGATGGCCTGACGGTGTTCTTTGCGAACATCACCGAGCGCAAGGAAGCCGAAGCGCGCCTGGTCCACATGGCCACCCACGACAGCCTGACCGGCCTGCACAACCGCTTCAGCTGCCTGCGCGCGCTCGACGAGGCGCTGGCGCGCGACGACATGATCGGGGTGCTGTTCGTCGACCTCGACCACTTCAAGGAAGTCAACGACGCCCACGGCCACCAGTCCGGCGACCTGGCGCTGCAGGAGATCGGGCGCCGCCTGGCGGCATTCGGCAATGCCGATACCACGGTGGCGCGCATCAGCGGCGACGAATTCGTGTTCGTGCTCACTGATGCAAGTCCGGAAGCGGCGAAGGCGCTGGCGGCCACGGTGCTGCAGCGCATGGCCGAACCGATCGCGATCGGCCCCCTGAAGGTCACGGTCGGCGCCAGCATCGGGATCGCGCTGGGCAAGCCCGGCGAGGTCAGCGCCGACGAACTGCTCAACAATGCGGATGCCGCGATGTATGCCGCCAAGGACAACGGCCGCCATACCGCCTGCCTGTTCTCGCCCAAGTCGGCACAGCTCATCAAGGAGCGCCTGCAGCTGCGCCAGGAAGTGTTTTCGGCCCTCGAGCGGCGCCAGTTCGTGCTGTTCTACCAGCCGCAGATCAGCGCCGCCAACGGCGCCGTGGTGGGGGCCGAGGCCCTGCTGCGCTGGGAGCATCCGCGCCTGGGCGTGATCGCGCCGGGCGCCTTCCTGTCGATGCTCGAGGATTCGCCGGCGATCAACGCAGTCGGGGCCTGGGTCTGCGAGGAAGCCTGCCGCCAGGCGCGCGAATGGGAGCTGCTCGGCTTCCAGCTGCAGATGGCGGTGAACGTGTCGACCCGCCAGCTCACCGACGAGAACCTGCCGGTGCTGCTGAAGAACCTGGTGGCGCACTACGGGCTGGACACCGGCTGCATCAAGCTGGAAGTCACGGAGAGCATGCTGACCCAGGACATCGAGAAGGCGGCGTCCGTGCTGCGTTCGCTGCAGCAGGAAGGCTTCAGGATCGCGCTCGACGATTTCGGCACCGGCTACTCGAACCTCTCCTACCTGCGCCAGTTCCCGATCACCGCGATCAAGATCGACCGCTCCTTCGTGCAGGAGATCGAGGAAGACCGGCGCTGCCTGGACATCGTCAACGGCGTGATCGCCTTCGCCAAGTCGCTCAAGCTGTCCGTGATCTGCGAAGGGATCGAAACCGAGGCGCAGGCCTGCGCGATCCGCTCGACCGAATGCGACGTGCTGCAGGGCTACCTGATCGGCAAGCCGATGCGTGCCAGCGATTTCCAGGCCCTGCTGCTGGCCCAGCGCACCATGCCCCAGCAGGCCTATCCCGGTTGCAGCCAGCCGGACACCGATTGACGCCGGCTAGCTGTCTGCTGCCAGCTTGCCGCGCAGCTGCTCGAGCTGGCGCTTGAGCGCCGCCAGGTCGCCCGGCGGGCAGGCCGCCGCGCACAGCACCTGTTCCTGGATCGCCGCAGCGTCGCGCGCCATCGCGCGGCCGGCGTCGGTCAGGCTGACCACCACCTGGCGCTCGTCGAGGTTCGAGCGCGCCCGCGCCACCAGGCCGGCCGTCTCCAGGCGCTTGAGCAGCGGCGTCAGGGTCGCCGAGTCGAGGAAGAGCCGCGCGCCGATGTCGGACACGGTCACCCCGTCGCGCTCCCACAGCACCAGCATCACCAGGTATTGCGGATAGGTCAGGTCCAGCTTGCGCAGCAGCTTGCGGTAGACCTTGTTCATCGCCAGCCCGGTCGAGTACAGCGCAAAGCACAGCTGGTTGTCCAGCAAGGGGGTCGTCTTCGATTCCATGGGATGGATGTTAGATCGCGCGCTATGCAATTGCAAGCCGCGCCGCGATGCGATTGCGCCCGCCTTCCTTGGCTTCGTACAGCAGGCGGTCCGCGGCCTCGACCCAGGCGCCGTCCGGCCCGGCGCCGGCCAGGCCGGCCACCACGCCCAGGCTCAGGCTGACCTGGCCATAGGGGCTGTCGGCATGCTCCAGCTTCAGTTCCGCCACCGCGGCGCGGATCGTTTCGGCCACCTTCACCGCGCCATCCAGGCTGGTAGCAGGCAGGATCACGGCGAATTCCTCGCCGCCGTAGCGCGCCGCCAAGTCGCCCGGCCGGCGCGCGCCGGCCGCGATCGCCGTGGCCACCTTGCGCAGGCAGTCGTCGCCGGCCACATGGCCGTAGCGGTCGTTGTACTTCTTGAACCAGTCAACATCGGTCAGGATCAGCGCGAATCCGGTGCCGCCGCGGCGCGCCCGCGCCAGCTCGCGCGCCAGGGTGTCTTCGAACAGGCGGCGGTTGGCCAGCCCGGTCAGGCCGTCGCTTTCGGCCAGCGCCCGCAAGGTTTCCTCGAGACTCTCGCGGATGCGGATCTGGTGGATCATGCGCCGCCCGCCCCAGGCCAGCAGGACGATCGCGAACGCCACCACGCAGCTCATCTTGACCGCGCCCGCCCGCCAGTCGCCCAGGATCTCGTCCTTGGACTCGGCGCTGGCCACCACCAGCGGATAGCCGTCCAGGTGGCGGTAGCTGTAGAGGCGCTCGATGCCGTCCATCCTGGCCCGCAACATCGCGGTGCCGACCGGCCCGGCGCTCTTCATCATCTGGAAGATCGGCCCGCCGGCGATGCTGGTGCCGACCAGGTTTTCCGAGAACGGGCGCCGGTAGATCAGGGTGCCGTCGTCGAGGGCGAGCAGGATGGTGCCCTGGCGTCCGACGTCGAAGCGGTCATAGAAGCGGCCAAAGAAGCCGAGGTCCAGCGTCACCAGCGCGACGCCGCCGAAGCTGCCGTCGGGACGGTCGATGCGGCGCGACACCGGGATCACCATCACGCCGGTGGAACGGCTGCGCACCGGCTTGCCCACGTGGCTGCGGCGGTCGGGGTCGGCCTGGTGATGGCGGAAGTACTCGCGGTCGGCGTTGTTGGCCTGCGGCGGCTTCGCCTGCGTCGTCACTTGCCAGCTGCCGTCGGGGCCATACACGAACAGGCCATGCACTTCGGCGGAATGGGCGGCGATGTGCTGGAAGCGCCGTTGCAGGCGCTCTCCCGCCGCGCCCTCCACGCCGTCCTGCTCGACACGCTCGACGGTCTCGGCCAGCACCGCATCGGCCACCTTGAACGAGGTCTCGGCCTGGGCCGCCAGCGCGAGCGCCATGTTCGCGGTGCTGGCCGAGGTTTCTTCCAGCTGTGCCTCGCGTGCCGTCCACAGGCTCCAGCCGTAGATCCCCAGCAGCAGCACGCAAAATGCCGCCAGCAGGGCGATCGAACGCCCGACCATCGGGCGGCGTATCTGGTTCAGGTGTCGGAGGCGGGGCGTGAAACTCGGCGGCATCGGCATCGGGAGAGGAAGCTATCGCGCGAGGATAGATGCTGAACACACGACTAGTCCAGAAAATACCGTATTGGCGGCGTTTGGTTGCCCCGAAACAACATCAAGGAAGCTGGAAACGGTAGCCGACACCGGTCTCCGTCACCATGAAGCGGGGCTGCGCAGGATTGTCTTCCAGCTTGTGGCGCAGGTGGCCCATGTAGATGCGCAGGTAGTGGGCATTGTCGGCCTGGTTCGGGCCCCAGACCGCGCGCAGCAGTTGCGGCGTGGTCATCACCTTGCCGGGATTGGCGACCAGCACCGCCAGCAGCCGGTGCTCGGTCGGCGTCAGGCGCACCGCCTTGCCGGCCTTGGTGACGCTGCGGTTCTGGACGTCCACCTCGACGTCGCCGAAACTCACCTTGCCGTCGCCGCCGGTCGCCAGGCCGCGCTGGCGCCGCCGCGAGGCGCGCACCCGCGCCAGCAGCTCGCCGACGCCGAAGGGCTTGGTGAGGTAGTCGTCGGCGCCGCGGTCGAGGGCGCGGATTTTCTCCTCTTCGTCGACCCGTGCCGACAGCACGATGACCGGCACCGCCGACCAGGCGCGCAGGTCGCCGATGAAGTCGACGCCGTCGCCGTCCGGCAGGCCGAGGTCGAGGATCACGAGGTCGGGCTTGCGCGTGCCCGCCTCGACCAGGCCGCGCTGCAGGGTGGCCGCCTCGTGCACCTGCCAGCCTTCCTGCTCCAGCGCGCCGCGAACGAAGCGGCGGATGTGCGGCTCGTCTTCCACGAGCAGGGCCACGCCGATGAAATCACTCATCCTCTTCCTCGATCTCCATGTCTTCATCCGGCAACTGCATGTCCGGCGGTGTCCCCAGCGGCAGCGTGAAGACGAAGGCGGCGCCGCCCTCCGGCCGGTTGGCGGCGCGGATCGTGCCGCCGTGCGCTTCCACGATGGCGCGGCAGATCGCCAGGCCGAGGCCGACGCCGGGCTTGGCGGACTCACGCTCCCCACGCACGAATTTTTCGAACACCGCTTCCTCCTGGCCCGGCGGCAGGCCGGGGCCGTCGTCGGCAACCGTCATCTCCAGCCATATGCCGTGCGGCCGGGCCGAGACGCTCACCGTGCTGCCGGCCGGCGTGTATTTTCCCGCATTTTCCAGCAGGTTGGACAGCACCCGCTCGATCAGTACGGCATCGTAGCGCACCAGCGGCAGGCCGGCCGGCACCTGGGTCTCGACCCTGCGGCCGGCCAGCGCCGCGCGGCTGGCGCGCAGCGCGCCACCCACGGTTTCCTCGACCGCCTGCCACTGCAGGCGCAGCTTGACCTCGCCGGTCTCGATACGGGCCATGTCGAGCAGGTTGGTCACCAGGGTGCTCATGCGCACGGTTTCCTCGCGCAGCGCCTCGGCCATGCTCCGCTGCGCCGGCGCCAACGGCGGCGTCGAGCACGCCAGCGACTCGGCCTGCGCCATCAGCGTGGTGAGCGGCGTGCGCAGGTCGTGCGACAGCGCCGACAGCAGCGAATTGCGCAGGCGCTCGGACTCGATCCTGACCAGCGCGTCCTGCGCCACCTCGATGTAGTGCACCCGTTCCAGCGCGATCGCGGCCAGGGCGGCGAAAGTATCCAGCTGCTGCACCTGTTCGGGCGCCAGCAGCCGGTGCGGCGTGGAGGCCTCGATCGCCAGCACGCCCCGAGTGCGCATCGGCGCCACCAGCGGCATGTAGAAGAGCGGACTGCCCGGCAAAGTATCGCTGCCCATGCCGGCGGCGGCGCCATGATCGAAGGCCCATTGCGCCACACCGAGGTCCAGACCGGCAAGGGCCGCCTCGTCCTCCGCCCTGCCCCCTTTCGCCGGACTCAGCCGGCCGTCGGCATCCGGCAGCAGCAGCACGGTACGGGCCCCGAAGGTGCGGTCAATGGCATCGCGCGTGGCTTCCTGGATCTGCTCCGTCTGCAGCACCCCGGACAGCGCGCGCGCAAATTCGTAAAGGGCATGCGTCCGGCTCTCGCGGCGGGCCGCGACCCGCGCCTGGAAGCGCAGCCCCGCCGTCAGGTGTCCGGTGATGGTGCCGACCGCCAGCATCACGCCGAAGGTCACCAGGTACTGGAAATCCGAGATCGCCAGCGTGAAGCGCGGCGGCACGAAAAAGAAGTCGAAACAGGCCACGCTGACGCAGGTCGCGGTGACCGACGGGCCACGGCCGAAGCGCACCGCCACCAGCAGCACGACCAGCAGGAACAGCATGGCGATGTTGGCCAGGTCGAGATAGGCGATCGCCGGGGTGGCGGCCAGCGCCATGCCCACGCTGGCGGCGACGGCCATACCGTGCGCCGGCAGGACCTGGCGCAGCGGCATCCGGCCTGCGGGGCCGCCGGCAGGCCGCGGCGCGCCATCGGCCGGCCGGTCGTGCGCCACGGCCACCTCGACCAGGTCGACGTCCGGCGCCAGCCGTCCGATGCGCAAGCCGGCCGGCGCCTGCCAGCGCCACCGCGCATCGCTGCGGCCGAGCGCGATCCGCGACAGGTTGTGGCTGCGCGCATAGTCGACCACGGCCGCCTCCATGCGGTCGCCCGACAGGACGGCGGTGGCCGCGCCGAGTTCACGCGCCAGCTCGAGCGCGCCCAGGATCCGCTCGCGCCGCGCCGGATCCAGGCGCTGCAGCGCCGGCGTCTCGACGTAGACAGCATGCCACTCCGCGCCGAGCTGGGCCGCCAGGCGCGCCGCATTCCTGACAACGCCTTCAGCCTCCGGCCCCGGTCCCACGCAGGCCAGCAGCGCGCTACCGGTGCGCCATACGGTATCGATCGATTTCTCGACCCGGTAGGCGCGCACGTCGTCGCCGATGCGCTCGGCGGTGCGGCGCAGCGCCAGCTCGCGCAGCGCGATCAGGTTCCCCTTGCGGAAGAAGTTCCGGCCGGCGCGCTCGGCCTGCTCTCCCTGGTAAACCTTGCCGAGCCTGAGCCGGGTCAGCAGCTCGTCCGCCGGCAGGTCCACCAGCACCACTTCGTCGGCGCCGTCGAAAACGCTGTCGGGCACCGTCTCCGCCACCCGCACCCCGGTAATCCCGCCCACCACTTCGTTCAGGCTCTCAAGATGCTGGACGTTGACGGTCGTGAACACGTCGATGCCGGCCTCGAGCAGTTCCTCGACGTCCTGCCAGCGCTTCGGGTGGCGCGAGCCGGCGACATTCGAATGCGCCAGCTCGTCGACCAGGACCAGGTCGGGCCGGCGCTCCAGGGCGGCGTCGATGTCGAATTCGGTGAGCGTCTTGCCGCGGTAGCCGATGCCCTTGCGCGGCAGGACGTCCAGCCCTTCCAGCAGGGCCGCGGTTTCCGCACGTCCGTGGGTCTCGGCGACGCCGACCAGCAGCTTGCGGCCGGCGGCAAGCTGGCGCGCCGCCGTCAGCATCGCATAGGTCTTGCCGACGCCGGCCGAGGCCCCGAAATAAATGCGCAACCGGCCTCGCGCGGCACGGCGCTCCTGTTCCTTCACCTGGGCCAGCAGCGCGTCCGGGTCGCGCCGCGGGCCTTCGCCGGGGAAGCTCATGCGGCTCGCCTCATTGCGGATGCGCCGTCTTGGCGTCCAGCGCCAGGTTCAGCGCCAGAACGTTCACGCGCGGCTCGCCGAGGAAGCCCAGGGCCGGCTGCATGCGGTGGGCGGCGATCAGCGCGCGCACCTGCGGCTCCGGCAGCCTGCGCGCCGCCGCCACGCGCGCCGCCTGGTACGCCGCGGCCGCGATGCTGATCTCCGGATCGAGACCGCTGGCCGAGGCGGTGACCAGGTCGACCGGAATCGGTGCGCGGTCGGCTGGATCGGCTTTGCGCAAGGCCGCCACGCGGGCCTTGACCGCATCGATCAATGCCGGATTGGTCGGTCCCAGGTTGGAACCGCCCGAGCCCGCGGCATTGTCCGGTACCGGCGCCGTGGCCGATGGCCGGCCCCAGAAGTAGCCGGGAGCCGAGAATGGCTGGCCGATCAGCGCGGAGCCGATGGTGCGGCCGTTCGCGGCAAGGAGGCTGCCGTCCGCCTCGTGGGCGAAGGCGGCGCGGCCGATGCCGGCCACGGCCGCCGGGTACAGCAGGCCGCACAGGATGCTCAGGGCGCCGAACAGGACCAGCGCGGGACGAATGATGGATGCCATGGTGATTTCCTTGTTCAGACGAGATCGAGCGACGCCAGCAGCATGTCGATCAATTTGATGCCGATGAACGGCAGAATGATACCGCCGATACCGTAGACCAGCAGGTTCCGGCGCAGCAGCGCGGTGGCGCCGATCGCCCGGTAGCGCACGCCACGCAGGGCCAGCGGGATCAGGAACACGATGATCAGCGCGTTGAAGATCAGCGCCGACATGATCGCCGAGGCCGGGCTGGCCAGGTGCATGAGGTCGAGCGCCTTCAGCTGCGGGTAGGCGCCGACGAAGGCCGCCGGAATGATGGCGAAATACTTGGCGACGTCGTTGGCGATCGAGAAGGTGGTCAGCGAACCGCGCGTCATCAGCATCTGCTTGCCGATCTCGACGATCTCCAGCAGCTTGGTCGGATTCGAATCGAGGTCCACCATGTTGCCGGCTTCCTTGGCGGCCTGGGTGCCGGAATTCATCGCCACCGCGACGTCGGCCTGGGCCAGCGCCGGGGCGTCGTTGGTGCCGTCACCAGTCATCGCCACCAGCCGGCCTTCGGCCTGGTACTTGCGGATCAGCGCGAGCTTGTCCTCCGGCGTGGCCTCGGCCAGGAAGTCGTCGACACCGGCTTCGGCGGCAATCGCGGCGGCGGTCAGCCGGTTGTCGCCGGTGATCATCACGGTCCTGATGCCCATGCGGCGCAGCTCGGCGAAGCGTTCCCTGATGCCGCCCTTGACGATGTCCTTCAGTTCGATCACGCCGAGGATGCGGGCGCCGTCCGCCACCACCAGCGGGGTACTGCCGCGCCGCGCGGCATCCTCGACGATGCGTACGACCTCCGCCGGGAACGGCATGCCGAGCGCCTCGACGTGGCGCCGTACCGCATCGGCGGCGCCTTTCCTGATCCGGCGCGCGCCGGCATCGACGCCGCTCATGCGGGTATTCGCCGAGAATGGCAGGAACACCGCGTGCAGGTTCTCCAGTTCGCGCTCGCGGATGTTGAACTTCTGCTTGGCCAGTACCACGATACTGCGCCCTTCCGGTGTCTCGTCGGCCAGCGAAGCCAGTTGCGCGGCGTCGGCCAGCTCGCGTTCGGCGACGCCCGGTGCCGGCAGGAAGGCGGCGGCCTGGCGGTTGCCGAGCGTGATGGTGCCGGTCTTGTCGAGCAGGAGGACGTCGACGTCGCCGGCGGCCTCCACCGCGCGGCCGGACGTGGCGATCACATTGGCGCGCATCATGCGGCTCATGCCGGCCACGCCGATTGCCGACAGCAGGCCGCCGATGGTGGTCGGGATCAGGCACACCAGCAGCGCGATCAGGACCGTGATCGTGACCGGCGAGCTGTGCACGCCGGCGGCCTTCGCCAGCTCGACCGAGTACAGCGAGAACGGCAGCAGGGTCACCGTCACCACCAGGAACACGATGGTCAGCGCCACCAGCAGGATGGTGAGTGCAATCTCGTTGGGCGTCTTCTTGCGCCTGGCGCCCTCGACCATCGCGATCATGCGGTCGAGGAAGGTCTCACCCGGATTCGCGCTCACCTTTACCACCAGCCAGTCCGACAGCACACGGGTGCCGCCGGTGACGCTCGAAAAGTCGCCGCCGGATTCGCGGATCACGGGCGCGGACTCGCCGGTGATCGCGCTCTCGTCGACCGAGGCCACGCCTTCGACCACGACGCCGTCGATGGGCACGACGTCGCCCGCTTCGACCAGGATGTACTTGCCTTTTCGAAGATCGGTGGCCGGGCACGGCAGCCAGCTCGTGCCGTGCTTCGGCGTGGCCAGCTTCTTGGCGATCACGCTCTGCTTCAGGCCCCGCAGCGCGGCCGCCTGCGCCTTGCTGCGGCCTTCCGCCAGCGCTTCGGCGAAATTCGCGAACAGCACGGTGAACCACAGCCAGACGGCGCAGGCGAGGATGAATCCGGCCGGCGCCTCGCCGGCGCCAAGCAGCGCCTGCACATAAAGCAGCGTGGTGACGATACTGCCGACGTAGACCACGAACATGACCGGGCTGCGCAGCTGGGTGCGCGGGCCCAGTTTCTTGAAGGCGTCGACCAGCGCGGGGCCGGCCAGGCTGGCGTCGAACATGCCCAGGCGCTTGGCGCCGGGCGCGGCGCCGGCCGGCAACCGGGCAGCGGACGGAGGAAGTTGCGTCATGAGGTGCTCCTGATTATTGTGCATGGAACTGCAGGTGCTCGACCACCGGCCCGAGGGCCAGCGCCGGCACGTAGTTCAATACGCCGACCAGCACCACCACGCCGACCAGCAGGCCGACGAACATTGGCCCATGGGTGGGCATGGTGCCGCTGGTGGTCTGCAGGCGCTGCTTGGCCGCGAGCGAGCCGGCGATCGCCAGCACCGGCACGATCACGCCGAAACGGCCGAACCACATCGCGATCGCCAGCATCCAGTTGTAGAAGGGGGTGTTGGCGGACAAGCCGGCGAAGGCGCTGCCGTTGTTGTTGGCGGCCGAGCTGAAGGCGTACAGGATCTCCGAGAAGCCGTGCGCGCCCGGATTGGCGACGCCGGCCTTGCCATCGGCCGTCATCACGGCGATCGCCGTGCCGGCCAGCACCAGCACCGGCGTCACCAGGATGGCGATCGAGGTCATCTTCATCTCGTAGGCCTGGATCTTCTTGCCCAGGTATTCCGGCGTACGGCCGATCATCAGACCGGCGATGAACACCGCCATGATCGCGAACACCAGCATGCCGTACAGGCCGGCGCCGACGCCGCCGAACACCACCTCGCCGAACTGCATCAGCAGCAGTGGCACCGCGCCGCCCAGCGGCGTGAACGAGTCGTGCATCGCGTTCACCGCGCCGCAGGAAGCGGCCGTGGTGACGGCGGCGAACAGGGCGGAGGCATCGATGCCGAAGCGGGTTTCCTTGCCTTCCATGTTGCCGCCCGACTGCAGGATGCTCGCCTGCTGGTCGATGCCCAGGGCCTGCAAGGCCGGATGCGCCTGGTGCTCGGCCAGTACGACGCCGGCCGTCGTCACCACGAACAGGAAGGTCATGGCGCCCAGGATCGCCCAGCCCTGGCGGCGGTCGCCGACCATGCGGCCGAAGGCGAAGCACAGGCCGGCCGGGATCAGGAAGATCGCCACCATCTGGAACAGGTTCGACACGGCGGTCGGATTCTCGTAAGGATGGGCGGAATTGGCGTTGAAGAAGCCGCCGCCGTTGGTACCCAGCAGCTTGATCGCTTCCTGCGAAGCCACCGGTCCCATCGCGATGGTCTGCGTGGCCCCGGCACCCTGGGCCAGCGGGTCGAGCAACGGCACCTGCAGGTAGCCCGAGAAGTTCTGGATCACGCCCTGCCCCATCAGGAAGACCGCGAACAGCAGCGACAGCGGCAGCAGCACGTACAGGGTGCTGCGGGTGAGATCGACCCAGAAGTTGCCGACCGAACTGGCCGACTTCGCGGAAAATCCGCGGATCAGGGCGAACACCACGGCGATGCCGGTGGCGGCCGAGAAGAAGTTCTGGCAGGTCAGCGCCAGCATTTGCGTCAGGTAGCTCATGGTCTGCTCGCCGCTGTAGCCCTGCCAGTTGGTATTGGCGACGAAGCTGACCGCGGTATTGAAGGCCGAGTCCGGGCCGACGTTGCCGAGCCCCTGCGGGTTCAGCGGCAGCCAGGCCTGTACGCGCTGCAGTCCATAGACGGCGAAGGTGCCGACGGCGTTGAACACGAGCAGGGCAATGACATATGCCTTCCAGCCCATGCCCTGCTCCGGGTCGATGCCGGCAGCCCGGTACAGCGCCGTTTCGGTCCGGTGCAGCCAGCCGAGGCCACGCAGGCGGCCCCCCTCGGCCACGCGGGCCAGCAGGATCCCGAGCGGCCAGGACATGGCCGGCAGGACCAGCAGGAAGACTGCGGGAAGCGCAAGCGAACGGATGTCCATTACAGGTCCTCCGCGTTGAACATGGCGTACAGCAGGTACACCAGCAGGCCGCCCGAAGCGAGCGCACCGATGAGATAGAAGAGCGTCATTTGCGCGCTCCTAGGCGGGCGCAGGCGCTAGCCATGCCCCAGATCAGGGCAGTGAGCAGGACGATTGCACCGATGAAGAGGAAGTCCATGAATACCTCGGATGTCTGGTTGATCAAAAGGTCTTGCCGACGCTGGCGAGCAGCGCCTTCTTGCCAAGGAATTTGCCGTTGGCCGGGGATGCATAGGCCGCTTCGCCGGCGTTGGTGCCGACAAAGGCCAGCGCCAGGCTGGCGATCCCGAAGTCCTTGGTCAGGCCGAGCTTGTAGTCGGTATAGCTGGCCGTGCCGTGATGGCGCACGTCCTGGCGGCCGACGTGCAGGTTCAGCGTGAGGCCCTGGACCAGGTCGAGATTGGCGCCGAGATCCAGGTAGCCGCTGTGGCGGCTGTCGGCGATGCCGAACAGATTGGTCAGCGCCAGCGAATACTTGGCGTAGGCCGGCCCGTAGCCCAGCTGGCCGTAGATCTCGGCGGTGTCGGCGTCGGCGAAGCCCCGCACCTGCTTCAGCCCGTTCGACGGGTAGACATAGCCCAGCACACCCACGTCGTAGCCGAGGCCGGCGCCGAGCTGGCCGCGCTTGCCGCCGTACAGGTCCCACTCGAGGTTGCCGCCGCCGCCCGCGTCCCGGGCCCACTTGATGGTGGACAGCCAGGTGCCGGCGTACAGGCCGTCGGGGTTGTGGGTGTAGTCCGCGCCCCCCTGCAGGGCGGGCAGGAGGCGGGTCTGGGAGATGCCTCGGTAGCGGTAGTCGGAGGTGAGCGCCGCGTTGAAGGTGAAAGTATCTTCCGGCTGGGCCTCCTGGGCATGCAGCGGTGCCGACAGCGCGGCAAGCGTCGCCAGCATAAGGATGGTTCTGCTCATGGTCTGTTGTGTTTCCTTGTTATTGTAAAAAGCCGGCCGGCTCATGGGGCCAGGCCGAACGAGGGGTTCCGCGACGAGGCCGGAGCGGCGGGAACGGCGTGGTAGACCTCCTGGTACAGCGCCGCCGGATCGCACTCGCCGCCGGCGGCGACGAACAGGACCCGCAGGCCGGGGTTGAACATGCGTGCGTTGTCGATGCGGGCGAGCAGGGCATGGTGGCGCTCGCCATTCGCCTGTTCAGGCGACAGCGGCACCACGGCGACGTTGGCCATGATCAGCGCGGAGAGGCATTCGTGGCCGTCACCGCCGTCGGTATCGATGACGACGTCCGGAAAACGCGGATAAAGGCGCTCAAGCTCCTCGGGCAGACCGAAGCCGCGTACGGCACGCAGCTCCGGCATCGGGGCGACGCTTCGGCGTTCGCACTCCTCGGCCCACTGCCGGCTGGCCTGGGTGGAAGTTGCGTCGAGCAGCAAGACCCGGCGGCCGCCGCGGGCACGCAACAGGGCGAGGTGTTCGGCCACCAGTTCGCCGGCAAGCGGCGGCGCGTGGCGGGCGATGGTGACGATCATGATGACTGCACTCCTTGCCATGTTGCGATGCAAAGAAGTGTAGGCAGGGAGGTGTAAAAATTTTCTAAAAAGACGGGCAGGCTTGATAAACGATGCATTTACACGATCGCCGACGCCAGCCCGGCTTGGGCGAGCGGACATCCACGCCACCGCTTGCGCCGGTGGCGTGTCCTGCCTTCAGGAATGGAGGGAATTCGCAGCCGGCGCCGGGTGGCCGGCCGGGCGGCCGCTCAGTGCCTGTCGGCCACCAGCACCGACGAGGTATCGCGCCCTGCCCGCTTGGACTGGTAGAGTGCTTCGTCGGCGGCGTGCGCCAGCGCGGCCTGCTCCGGATGCGCGGACCAGGCGATGCCGATGCTGGTCGTGATCCGGCGCGGCTGGCCGTCGACCAGGAAGTCGGCGCGCACCGCTTCCAGCAGCTTGTCGGCGATGCGTGCGCACTCGCGCGCCGAACCGACCTGCTCGAGCACGATCACGAACTCGTCGCCGGCCAGGCGCGCCACGGTGTCGGTGCTGCGCACGGTGGCGGACAGGCGCTTCGCGAACTCGCGCAGCACGGCGTCGCCGCTGGCGTGGCCGAGGCTGTCGTTGATCTGCTTGAAGTGGTCGACGTCGAGGTAGACCAGGGCCATCGCCATCGCGCTGCGGCGCGAGCGCGCAATCGCCTGCGCCAGCCGCTCTTCATAGCTGCGGCGGTTCGGCAGGCCGGTCAGGTGGTCCGAGTGGGCCAGCGCATGCAGCTGGCGTTCGTATTCGCGCGCGGATGTCGCGTCGGTCGACAGCACGTAGATGCCCTGCACCACGCCGTCGCGCACATGCGGCAGGTAAGTCGAGCTGATCACGCGGCGGCGCCCGCGGCGCTCCTCTTCGATCTCGAGGGCCGAGGCATGGCCCTGCAGGCAGCGCTCGAGGGCCGCGCGGCGCGGCGCATAAAAGGTTTCGCCCATCGCCTCGAGCACGGTCCTGCCGAGCATCTCGGCGCTCTTCACCCCGAACCATTCCTGGTAGCGCTGGTTGGCGAAGCAGTAGCGCAGTCCGGTGTCGATGTAGGCGATCAGGGCCGGCACGTTGTCGGCGATGGTGCGGAGGCGCTCTTCGCTTTCGATCACGCGCGAGCGCGACTCGGCCAGTTCGGTGACGTCCTTCATTGCGACCACCGCGCCCAATGCCTCGCCATTCGGGCCCTTGAGCGCGCGGCCGCTGGCCAGCACGCGGTGCAAACCGCCCTGTTCGCACGCGATCACCATCGGTGCGTCCTTGACGTTCTCGCCGCGCAGGGCGCGCGCCAGCGGGATGTTCGCTTCTTCCAGCGGCGTGTGGCCGTCTTCCGCAAACAGGTTGTAGTGCCGGGCCCAGTCCCGCGCCACGACGTCGGCGACATCCATGCCGTGCAGGTCGCGCGCGGCGCGGTTGAACAGGGTCAGCGTACCGTCGGCGCCGCAGGCCACCACGCCGACGTCCACCGACTCGAGCACGGCGTCGAGCAAAACCTGCTTCTGCAGCAGGGCCTGCTGGGTCAGCATGCGCTGCCGGCCTTCCTGCTCCAGCAGCCTGTTCTTGGCGTGCAGTTCGCGGGTGCGGTCTTCGACGCGGCGTTCAAGCTGCACGTTCAGCTCGCGCAACGCCAACTGGGCGGCGTCGCGCGTGGCCACCAGCGCGCCGCGGTTCAGTTCATCCTGCACCATCTGGGCCAGGTCGCGCAGCATGCGTTTGTCGGCGTCACTGAACTCGCGCGGCTCCTGGTCGATCAGGCACAGGGTGCCGAGCGGCTGGCCGTCGACGCTGTGCACCGGCTGGCCCGCGTAGAAGCGGATGAAGGGCGAACCCAGCACCAGCGGATGGTCGCGGAAGCGTTCGTCGAGGCGGGTGTCGGGCACTACCAGCAGGTCGTCGAGGGCGATGGTGTGGCTGCAGAAGGCCACCGAGCGCGGCGTCTCGCGTACGTCGAAACCGACGCGCGACTTGAACCATTGGCGATTGGTGTCGACCAGCGAAACCAGCGCGGTCGGCACATCGAAAGCGGCGGCGGCGATGCGGGTGAAGCGGTCGAAGCGGTCTTCCTGCGGCGTGTCGAGCACTGCCAGCGCGTGCAATGCCTTGACGCGCTCCTGTTCTGCGAGTTCTTGTTGACTGAGCATGAAACGTCCTTGCCGCCGCGCGGCGAAGAAAAGAACCGGCTGGGTCGAGGCCGGTGGTCGGGATGAGCGATTCTAGTCCATCAAAATCTGGCTGTGCAGCATCTTTACAGCCATTGCCATACGGAAATCATTAGTTCGATTTCAACATATGAGATGAATTGTATAACGAAAGTATTTGAGAGAATTCAATATTTTTCTTGGATTCAAGAGTGACAGCGAGCTTGCGGGGAGGTCCGTACGCCTTGGCCGATGCCCTTGGAATGGCCTGTGCAGGTGTCGCGGCGGCGTGGGCACTACACAACATAATGCAAGGGTTTGCGTAGTACGCCGATGTCGCCGGTGCAGCGTAAGCCCTGAGCGCCGGCATTCGCGCTTTCGCGGGTATGACGGAGTGGATTCATGCGCCTATGGCATCATCTGCATCTGCGAGCCCAACCGGAGATGCCGATGAAATGGTTCATACCGCTATTCGCATGCCTGCTGTCTTCCTGCGCGGCCACGCCGCCCGCGCAGTCGCCCGCCGATCCTGAAATCACCCAGCTGATGCAGCGCGAAAAGCTGCAGGGCCTGGCCCTGGCCGTCATCGACGATGGCCAGATACGGAGTGTGCGCAGCTGGGGCTGGCGCAATGCCGAAAAGGGACTCCCGCTGCAGACCAACACCATCATGTACGGCGCCTCGCTGACCAAGGCCGCCTTCGCCTACATGCTGCTGCAGCTGGTCGACGAAGGAAAGCTCGACCTCGACGCCCCGCTCGAGCGCCTGCTGCCCAAGCCCCTGCCCGACTACCGGGAACCCGACGACTATGCCGACCTCGCCCGGGACGAGCGCTGGCGCAAGCTCACGCCGCGCATCCTGCTGACCCACTCGGCCGGCTTCGCCAACTTCCGCTGGCTGGAGCCGGACAAGAAGCTGCGCTTCCACTTCGAGCCGGGCAGCCGCTATGCCTATTCCGGCGAAGGCCTGACCATCCTGCAGCTGATCGTCGAACAGGGCCTGAAGCTGGACACCGGCGCGGAAATGCAGCGCCGCGTGTTCGACCGCTTCGGCATGCGCAATACCAGCATGAAGTGGCGCCCCGACTTTGCCGCCAACCTGGCCGACGGCTACGACGAGAACGGCAAGATGGAAGCGCACGACGAGCGCAGCCGGGTGCGCGCAGCCGGCTCGATGGACACCACCATCGAGGACCAGGCGAAGCTGTGGGCAGGCATCGTGCGCGGCGACGGCCTGAGCCCGGCATCGCGCGCGGCCATGGTGAAGGGCTGGCTGCCTATCGTGTCGAGGCACCAGTTCCCGACGCTGGAGGAAGGAACGGCCAGCTGGCCGCAGCAGCTGGCGGCCGGCCTTGGCGTGGTCAGCTTCCGGGACCGCAGCGGCGGGGCCGGCTGGTTCAAGGGCGGCCACAACGAGATCACCGCGAACATGGTGATCTGCCTGGACGCCAGGCGCCGCTGCGTGGTGATGCTGTCGAACGACGTGCGCGCCGAGCGCATCTACCCCGAGCTGGCGCGGCGCGTGCTGGGCGAGAACGACATGCCCTGGGCCTGGGAGTACAACTTCACGCCGCCGCACTGAAGGCGCACACCTCGCCATCCTCGGGCACCAGCACGCGTGCGCGCAGGCCCTGGGCGTCGAGGAAATCGCGCAGCGTCGCGCGCGACAGTACGCAGTGGTTCACCGCTTCCAGGTGGCTGGCGACGATGGTGGCTTGCGGCGCGGCCTGCGCCACCTTCGCCAGGTCGTGCTGGTCCATGATGATGGCGCCGAGGCCCGGCACCTGGGCGTCGCCGCAGTTCAGCACCACGACGTCCGGACGGTGGGCGGCCAGGCTGTCCTCGACGTGGCGGTTCCAGACCGTGTCGCCGGCCAGGTAAAGGGTCGGTTCATCCGGATGGCTGAACACCACCCCGCTCACCTCCCCCATGCGTTCGCCGATCGCGGCCATCACCTGGTCGCTGCCGTGCTGGCCGCCGGTCCTGTGCAGGACGATATCGCCGAATACGGCGCCGTCACCGAACACGCGCACGTCCTCGAAACCGTCGGCGCGGAGCAGCGCGGCGTCACGCAGGTTCTGGGCGAAGATGGGCAGGCCGCGCGGGACCAGGCGGCGCGCCGCATCGTCCCAGTGGTCGGCGTGCAGGTGGGTGACGACGACGGCGTCGACGTCCAGCAGTTCGCTCAGCGGAACCGGCAGGCCCACCAGGGGATTGGCGAGGTGGCTGTTGGCGGTACCCACGAAACCCGGGTAGGCGCCCTGTGCCGCGAGCAGGGGATCGACCAGCAGGCGCTTGCCGGCGTAGTCGATGACGAGGGTGGCGTTGCGGATCTGTTGGACTTGCATGTCGGCTCCTGAAGTAAGTGAATGTCGGAGCATTGTGCTGGCCAGCTATCAAGCCTGACAGTGGCCCACAAGCCGATATCCGATAGAATCGGGCCATGACAACATCCAAACCCATCCAGGTCGCCGTCATCGCCTTCGACGGCATGACGCCCTTCCACCTGTCTGTTCCCTGCCTGGTGTTCGGCAGCAGCCTGGGGGCGCAGGCGGCGTTCTCGCTGCGCGTCTGCGGACTGGACGGAGACACCCTGGACACCAGCGCCGGCTTCGGCATCCGGCCCAGCCACGGACTCGATGGGCTGGACGAAGCCGACATCGTCGTCATGCCTGCCTGGCACGACGACTGCCGGCCCGCGCCGGCGGCCTTGCTGGACGCGCTGCGCCGGGCGCACGCGCGCGGCGCCTGCGTGGTGGCGCTCTGCCTGGGCGCCTTCCCGGTGGCCGAGGCGGGCCTGCTGGATGGGCGCACCGCGGCCACGCACTGGGCCGCCGCGGACGCGCTGGCGCGCCTTTATCCGAAGGTGAAGGTGGATCCGGAAGTGCTGTACGTCGACGAGGACGAGGTCCTGAGCTCGGCCGGGGTGGCGGCCGGGATCGACTGCTGCCTGCACCTGCTGCGCCGCCTGTGCGGGGCCGAGGCGGCGAATGCGGTGGCGCGCCGGCTGGTGGTGGCGCCGCACCGCCAGGGCGGCCAGGCCCAGTTCATCGAACGGCCGCTGCCGGTGTCGCCCAGCGACGGCAGGTTGTCGCGGGTACTCGACTGGGTCAGCCGCCACCTGGACGCCCAGCACGACCTCGACGCGCTGGCCGGGCGCGCCGCCATGAGCCGGCGTAACTTCACGCGCCACTTCCGCCAGGCCACCGGCATGTCCTTCAAGCAGTGGCTGCTTGAGCAGCGCCTGGCCCACGCGCGCAGCCTGCTGGAGGGCAGCGATGCTCCGGTCGAGCTGGTGGCGCAGCGCGCGGGTTTCGGTTCCGCCCTCTCGCTGCGCCAGCATTTCCGGAGCGCGCTGCAGACCTCCCCGGCGGCCTACCGCCGCCAATTCAGAACTTTGTCTCGAGCATCGCCCGCACCTGCAGCATCGTCGGCGTGATCGTCGTATCGGTCAGGCGGCTGCCGTCCGCGCTCACATAGGTGGCGGCGCCGACGTTATCCTGGCGCAGGGTATTCGCCAGCGACATCCGCACCTGGGTCTTGGGCGTGAACTTCCACACGCCGTACAGGTCCAGCGAGCGCTTCACGCCGGCATAGGCGTACTGGTTCTGCGAGATGCGCACCGGGCCGCCGTTCTGGAAGCTCAGGCTGCCGCCGAAGGTGGCCGGCAGGCCGTCGAATTTATAGTCGAAGCCGAAGGTGCCGGAGAGGGGCGTCTGCTGATCCAGGCGGTTGTTCGGACCCGGCACCATCGACAGGCTGGACCAGCTGCGCGTGACGTTGGCGCGCAGGTCCAGCGCCGGCCAGCCCGGGAACATCTGGCGCAGCGGCAGCTTGGCTTCGAGTTCGATGCCGCGGGTGTTGGCGGCGCCGTCGTTGACCGGCATCGACACCCACAGGCCGTCGATGAAGAACACGCGCGAGTGGGTGATCTCGTCGATGTGGCGCACATAGGTGCTGGCCGAGAGCAGTCCGCCGCCCGGCAGGTAGTGTTCGTAGGCCAGGTCCAGGCCCCAGGCCAGTTCCGGCTTGAGCTGCGGGTTGCCCATCGTGTCCGGCGTGGTCGGGCTGTTGTTCGAGGCGATGCCGCGGCGCGGCACCAGGCTGGCAACGTTGGGCGCCTTGTAGGTGCGCGTGATGCCGGCGCGGATCTGGTCGTTCTTCGAGCCCGGGATCTTGTACAGGGTCTGGAACAGCGGGCTGAAGACGCTCGAACGGTTGTCGATCGCGGCGTAGCTGTTGCCTTCGCTCTTGATCTGGATGCCTTCCCAGCGCAGGCCGAAGTACACCGACCATTGCTGGGTCACGTTCCACTCGTCCTGGGCGAACAAGGCCAGCCGGCGCACGGTGGCGTCGAAGCTCTCGTCGCGGTTGACGATCGGCGCGCCGACCGTGGTGGTCTCGTGTTGCAGGCGGGTTTCGTTGCGCAGGCTGTAGGCGCCGTCCCAGCCGACCGCGATCGCATGGCCCTGTCCGACCGGACGCGAATACTTGCCGGTGCTGCTCCAGCCCTTGTCGGTGAAGTCGCTGTCGATGTCGCGGTCGAGCGCCAGCACATCGTTCGGGTAGTACTGCAACTGTCCCACGCCGCTGTCGCGGTGCGCGTAGTTGACGCCGAACTTGGCGTCGATCCTGGCACCGTCAAGCAGGCGCCTGGTCCACGACAGGTCGCTGCGCAGCATTTCCATCTTGTTCTCGGCATCGGTGGCGGTGGCCACGTAGCGCGGCGGCGCGCCCAGCGAAGTCACCACGGTCTCGGGCGCATCGCCGCGCGAACGGGCGATGTTGATGAAGTTCTGCGAGGTGATCACTTCGCCGGCGCCGAGATTCCAGTTGATCCGCGGCGACAGGCCGATCGCCAGCAGGCGGCCGCGGTTGCCGTCCCAGGCGACGCGATGCAGGACTTCGCGCCCCGCCGCGTCATAGCCTTCGGTGACGATGTGCGAAGGACGGTCCTGGCGGCCGTACAGCACGTTGCCGCTCATCGCATACGACATCTTGCCGCTCTTGTCCGACAGCTGGAAGGTCGAGACCGCGCCGTAGGCACCGTTCTCCGCCTGCACGCCGGTCTTCAGTTCGCGCTGCGCGGTCTGGACCTGGCGCTTGAGGACGATGTTGATGCCGCCGGCGATCGCCTGGGTGCTGTACTCGGCGGTGGCGGCGCGCATGATCTCGATGCGCTCGACCATCTCCGGCGACACCTGGTCCAGCGAGAAGCCCGGCGGCGCCGGCTCGCCGTTCAGCAGGATCTGCGTGTAGCCGTTGCCCAGGCCGCGCATGCGGACGTCGCCGCCGCGGCCCTGCACGCCGCCCACGGTAATTCCAGGCAAGCGCTTCAGCACTTCGCCGAGGGTGGTGTCGCCGTGGCGCAGGATCTCTTCCTGGTTGACGACGATCTTGGTGGCGGTATCGTCGCGGCGGGCGTCGTAGGCGGCGGCCTGGCCCTTGACCTCGACCTGCTGCACCGGGGCCGCTTTGTCCGCAGGCTTGGCCGTGGTGGCCTGGCCTGCGGCGTAGGCGCTGAACATGCCGAAGATGACGGGCGATGCGAGGAGCAGGCGGACGAGGTGTTGGGTGTTCTGGCGTGACATGGTTTTTGTTGTTAGCGATGAGCTGTTGATCGAGCCCGCATCATGCCGTCCAGTACGTACAGCCGACAGGCCGATGCGACGAAATGCCGAAAATACGGCGCGAAATGCTGCATGGCCATATGTACGGTAGCGCACTGTCGACCCGTTTTACATATTTGTGACGGGTATGCACCCTGCATTGTTAAATTCTTTTTCAAATCAAGGACGTGGATGCGCAGGCGCAATCCTTGCTTGTTAAATGGAATCATTTCTGGAGACACATATGTTCCGCAAGATTCTCTGCCTGGCCGCCACCGCCCTCGTCACCCAAGCCGCTTCGGCGAATGTCCTCTACACCTGGCAGCAGGTGGCACACACGGATGCGACGCCGGCCGGCCTGCATCTCGAACTCGAATTCACCGACACCGCCGTCGCCCAGGGCACACTCTCGCTGAACGTCGAGAACCAATGCATGGCGGAGATCTGCGAAGAACAGCAGGACAGCCTGCTGGCGCTGCACTACTGGTATGCCGGCGACGACGGCCAGCAGCACTGGAACCGCATCGACTACCGCTATCGCGATGAAACCCTGCCCGGCCTGCAGCGCTTGTCGATGACGCTGCAATTCCTGGCGGACGGCCGGATGAAAGGCAGCATCATGGCCAACGACGGCTTCTCGGATTTCACCATGCAGGGCGACGACGGCGTGTTCACCATGCTGTGGGCGCACAGCGACCAGCCGGACGGCTGCGGCGAAGCCTATCCCTCCTGCGCGGGCGAGCGCGGCGTCCTGCGCAAGGCCGCCCAGGTAGTCGCCCAGCCGCAAACCGAGGCCTTGCCGGAACCGGCCGGGCTGGCCAGCCTGGCGATCGGCGGCCTGGCCGCCTGGCTGGCGCGCCGCCGCCGCGGCACGCCCCTCAGGAATGGATGAGAAAAATTGTTACAACTTTGCGCTTGAACTAGCGTGAGGCGTCGTCATCCACCTATCAGGAGGATAGACGATGAAATGCGCACTGCTCGTAGAACATGACCCGCTGGCTTGCGGCGAGATTGCCACGCTGCTGAAATCGCTCGGCTATATCGTCGCGACCACGGACAGTCCGCGCGCGGCCCTGAACACGGCCCAGACGGTGCGCTTCGACCTGATCCTGACCTACACCACCTCCAACGCGGACGACCGCCGTTCCTTCATCGGCGAGATCACCCGGCTGGCGCCGCGCGCGCCGGTGGTCCTGCTGCTCGACGACGAAAGCCATGTGCCCCACTACCATGCGGGCCGCATCGCGGTGCTGGCCAAGCCGGTCACGCTGCGCTCGCTGCGCCGCGTGATCGAGTTCGGTATCGACGGCAACGGCGCCATGCCGTCCTATGCGATGCAGCCGGCGCCGCGCGACGAGCGGCGGCGCCAGGGGCAGCGGCGCATGCGGCCGCGCTGAAAGCGGCCGGCACTAGCGGCGCTCGACGCTCGCCACCAGCCCTCGCCTGCCGTTACGGTCGAAGGCCGCCGCCTTGATCGTGCCGCGCTCCGTGATCGGTCCCGTGACAGGCCGGCTGGCGGACGTCGGATCGCTGCCGTCAGTCGTATAACGCAGCGTGATCCCGGGCAGCGCATGATTCACCAGCACCTGCTCGCCATCCACCATCAGGCCGGGCGGCGCGATGCGGTAGGCCACGCCGGTCTGTTCGAGGTCGAGGCGCGGCAGCACGCGCTGGCCCAGCGCATTCACGAAGCCGGACCAGGCGCGGCGATGCAGCGCGGCCGCCTTCGCCGCATCCTGCTCGCCAGCCCAGGCCGGATCGGGCGCCCAGGCCCGTTCCGCCACCGCCAGCAGGCGCGGCATGACGAGGTAGTCGATGCGGCTGGCATCGCGCACGGTCTCGGTGAACAACGTCGCCTCGAGTCCGCGCACGTGGCGCTTGCCGTAGTCGGTCAGCCCGTCCTTGCCGACGCGCGCCGACTCGGGTGCATTCCTCAGCATGTCGAAGGGGACGAAGTCGTAGACGGTGTCCAGCTCGACGTAGTCGTTCCAGTTGACGCCCGGCTCCTCCGGATTCGGGTTGGCCGCCATGTCCAGGTACATGGCGCCGACCGGCGCCAGCACGATGTCGTAGCCGCCGTTGGCGAGGCGGTTGGCGAAGTCCTCGGCACCGCGCGAGTTGTTCCATACCCAGGCGGTGAAGCCGCGCGTGGTGAAGCGCGGATTCGGGATCAGCTTGCTGCGGCCGGCGAGCAGCGTCTTGCGCGCCGCCAGCTCTTCCCAGCCCGACGTGCTCAAGCCGTGCCGGCGCATGATGCCGTCGACGCGGTCGTAGAAGTAATCCCACAGGTCGGCCGTCGACGCCAGCTTCTCCTTGCGCATGCGCGCGAGGCTGGCGGGCGAGCGCTCCCATGCGCCGTTCGCCAGTTCGTCGCCGCCCATGTGGATGGTGCGCAGCGGGACACCGGCCTCGCGGTGCAGCGCCACGATCTGCGCGACCACGTGGTCGATGAAGGCGAAGGTCGAATCGAGGCCGGGATCGATGACGTTGTCGGTGAAGTACTGCGCCGAACTGTACTTCGAGCGGTCGTCGAAATCGTTCAGCAGGTACTTCGCGGCCTCCTTGCCGCCTGCCGCCTTCAGGCGGTGGTAGCGCGCCTCCATCGCCTGCACGGCGGCGCGCGCGTGGCCGGGCATCTCGATTTCCGGGATCACCTCGATGTGGCGGGCCTTCGCATGGCGCAGGATCGCGATGTAGTCGGCGCGGCTGAAGTAGCCGCTGCCGCTCGGGTCCTTCGGATCGGGACCGGAACCATAGGCCGGCTGCAGGCGCACGCCGGGCCTGGCACTGTGGCCGCGCACCGCGCCGATCGCCGTCAGTTCCGGCAGGCCGGCGATCTCGATGCGCCAGCCTTCATCGTCGGTGAGATGGAAGTGGAATTTGTTCAGCTTGTAGCGCGCCATCAGGTCGAGCCACTTGAAGACCGTCTGCTTGCCGTGGAAGTTGCGGGCGACGTCCAGCTGGAAGCCGCGATAGCCGAAGCGCGGGGCATCGACGATGCTCACTTCGTTCAGCACCGGTTCCTTTGCACCGGGCAGCGGCAGCAGGTCACGCAGGGTCTGCAGGCCGTAGGCGACGCCGGCGGCGCTGTTGCCGACGATGGCGATGCCGCTCCTGGCGTCGATCGTCAAGCGATAGGCTTCGGGCGAATCCTGGTCCTCCACCTTGCCGATGCCGAGCTGAAGCTTCGCACCGCCTGCGGGCAGGGCCTGCGGAAACAGCGAGCGTGCCAGCGCCGCTTCGTTCTTCAATGCGGCCGGCGCTTCCACTACCGGCTGCGCGTTGAGCAGCAGCCTGCCCTCGCCCGCCTGCATCCGCAGGGGCGTCGGCAGCACCGGCGGCAGCTCGGCGGGCGGCAGCAGGTCGGCGCGGGCGTTGCGGCGATAGGTATCCGCCGGCGTCACCACCGGCTTGGCGCCGCTGGTTCCGCGGTCCAGCTGTTCCGGCCGCGTCACCGGCAGCAGCGCGTAGTCGGCGATGGCCACGCCCAGCTCGGGAGCGGCGTCGTAGACCAGATAGGGACCGGTCGGCGCCTTGGCCAGCTTGATCACCAGGCCCGGGTAGGTATAGACGATGTCCAGGGTCTGGCCAGGGGCCACGCCCTGAAAGCCCGGCCCCGGCAGAATACGGAACAGGCTGCCCGCGACCTGCTCGAGCACCAGATTGCCGGCCAAGGGTCCGGGCATCATGCGGTCCAGGCAGTTGAAGTACAGCGACCAGCCCCGCGGCGGCAAGGGACGATCGTCGTGGTTGGTGAGAATCAGGCGCGCCTGCGAGCGTCCGTGCGGAGCCTCGGCGCTGAACAGGTTGCGCTGCAGTTCCCAGCGCAGCTGCAATTTCGTGGCGCTGGCGACGCCGCCCAGGGCGGCCGGCGCTTCCTGTCCGGCCGGGGCTTCCGCGATGGCCGGCGTCATCGGCGCGAGCAGCGCCGTCATCAGTGCCAGCGTCGCGCCGGCCGCTCCTCGAATCATCAAGCCTCTCTCCAGTTCAGCGCCAGCGGCGGATCTTGTGGCCGCTCGCGGCATACCAGAAGATCAGCGCATAGCAAGGCAGCAGCAGCCAGTAGGCGCTGCGCGGGGTGACGATGTCCGCCAGATGGCCGTAGAGCAGCGGCAGCAGCGCGCCGCCGGCGATCGCCATCACCAGCACCGCCGAGCCGCTGGCGGTATGCCGCCCGAGTCCCTGCAGGGCCAGCGGCCAGATCGCAGGCCACACCATGGCATTGGCCAGGCCAAGCAGCGCCAGGAACATCACGCTGTCCGGCACCAGCGGCGCACCGCTCCAGCCGAGCAGCGCCTGCGACAGCGCGGTGTCCGTGGTCGAACCGGTGGTCACGCCGACCGTCAGCAGGACGCCGACGAGGCCCGACAGCACCAGCGCCCGCTGCTGCGACATGAAGCGCGGGATCGCCACCACGCCGATCAGGTAACCGATCACCATGCACACCATGGTGTAGGAAGTCAGCACGCCGAAATTGGCGACCTTCAGCTCATGGCCGTACAGGCCGATGGTGTCGCCGGCGATCACCTCCACGCCGACATAAGCGAACAGCGCCAGCGCGCCCAGCACCAGTTGCGGGAACTGCAGGACCGAGGTGGCGTCGACACGGGCGTCGTCACCATCGAGCTCCGGCGGAATCTCGCGCAGCTTCGAAAAATGGATGAAGGCCATGATCACGAACAGCGCCGCCGCCATGCAGGCATAGGGGAAGACCAGCCGCTGCGCCAGCACGGCCTCGGACGCGGTATCGATATTCTTCAGCATCAGGCTGGTGAAGATGAGCGGCACGACGATGCCGGCCCCCTTGTTGAAGAGGCCCATGATGCTGATCCGCATGGCGGCGCTCTCGCGTGGCCCGAGACAGACGATGTAGGGATTGATGGCGGTCTGCATCAGGGTCATGCCGGTGGCCAGCGTGAACAGCCCGGCCAGGAACAGCTCGTAGTGCCGGCTCTGCGCGGCGGGAATGAAGAGCAAGGCGCCGATGCCCATGATGCCCAGGCCGAGGGTCATCCCCTTCTTGTAGCCGGTGCGCTTGAGGACCGCGGCCGACGGCAGCGCCATCACGGTGTAGGCGATGTAGAAGGCGAAGGTGACCAGCAGGGCCTGGAAGTTGGTCAGCTTGCAGACCACCTTCAGGAAGGGAATCAGCGAACCGTTCAGCCAGGTGACGAAGCCGAGGATGAAGAACAGGAGGCCGACGAAGAGCATGCCGACGACCACGTCGCGGGTCGCGTTGCTGGTCTGCTGTTCCTGGGGATTTGCGCTCAATTCCATGCCGAGGCACCTCGAGGTTGTCGATGTGGCATGCTAGCAGTCGCTTCCAGGCAAGTCTATCGATGGACCTGTTTAGCGGACTTGTTTAGTCGCCGCTAGCAAACTGCGATGTGAAGCGCTCGAGGCGCGCCCATAAAAAAACGGATTTACGATGAACGTAAATCCGTTTTTTCCTGCCGATCCAGGCCCAGTCGCTGGGTGGCCGGAGTCAGCTGAAATCCGGGCCCGCCGGGCACGGCAACGCTATTCGCGTCGCACGCGTCGCCAGGGCTGGCCGCTTAGATGGCGCGGATATTACCGGCTTTTTCGCCCTTCGGGCCGGTCGAGCGCACGAACGAGACGCGCTGGTTTTCGGCAAGGCTCTTGAAACCTTCCGATTGGATATCCTGGAAATGGGCAAACAGATCGCCGCCGCCTGCATCAGGGGTGATGAAGCCGAAGCCTTTGGAGTCGTTGAACCATTTTACGGTGCCGGTTTGAGTAGTCATTTTTAGTCCTTTAAGATGCATGGGCAAATCGCCCGAAACGCACATTCGACCAAGAGGGTGTAGCGGAGGAAATCAAACAGGACCGCCAGAAGGCGAGACGGGAGAGAAAGACCAACAATAACGACGACTTGATGTAGTGCGAGGTCCAATATACAGGGGCTTCGGCTTTTCACCTAATCATTTCGCGCTATTGTACAAAAAAAGGTTTTCACACAAATCAGTCTTGCATGAAAAAGGCAATTGTTATCGATCCGCCATCCGACTCGGTATCCGGAGTGCAATTCTCGAATCGGCGGCAGCATTTCCACAATTGCTGTATCTTGTGGACGCGTGACGCGACAACCATGAGGCTGAAAACAGAAATTACCATGAATGATAGAGAGCCCTACGATACAGATGATGCGGTAGCGGCTTTGCATGCCCTGCACTCGGCACTCGCCGACGATCTCGAAGAACTGGAAGCGCGTATCAGCGCTCTGGATCCTTCTCTTGCCGCCGTGGCGCTTCAGGAGAGGCATCAAATGGCTAATCTTGTCGAGGCCCGTACGGCCTTGTATAGCGGCCTCGCCAGTATCGAGGAAGTGCTCGGCTGGGTTCAGTGGAAAACCGAGGAAGATCCTGAAGGCGATGTCGCCGTTGCCATGCAGCCGCTGCCGACATTGCGCGGATACTCGGTTCATTGACGCCGGGTGAAAATCAGTGGCCGGTGCAGAATTTCAATTGGAGAATATAAATGAGTAAAAGCCAGGACGCAAAAAAATCCACCAAAAAAGAGCCCGCAAAGACGGCCAAAGAAAAGAAGGCGGACAAGAAAGTAAAGAAGGAAGAAAAAAAGCGTGCGCAATAATTATTGCGGTCCATCTTCTCCCGCCATCTGATCATCTTCAGAATGCCTTAACGGCAGCCGAGCCCTGTTTCCGGACAGGGCGGCGGCGAATCTCGCAGCGTCAATCCGGCGCGGCACTGCCGACCGGTCATTCCGGCAATCCCTTCCACAACGTTCCCGATTCACCGGAGTCCATCGTCATCTGCGTGCTGCGAAACGGATGCGGCTTCCACTTCGGCCACCCGGCGCACGACGAGGCTCGGCACCGTGTGAAAACGGTAGAACTGGCGCAGGCTGTCAGCGGCAAGCGCATGGGGCAAGGCATCGTGCACGACCGTGCGCTCGACCGGCAAGCGACGCGCGCCAGGGGACCGGCCGCGCAATGACAGCGCGGGCACCAGCAGGTCGCCGGCAAGCTGGAACCGGGCCGGGCTCTGCCATCGTGCAGTCGCAATCCATTCCCGCTCGGCATCCAGGCGCGGCGAACGGAAACGCGGCAGCACGGCGCCGACGGCCTGGCGAAACGCGTCCCAGCATGAGTCCAGCACCTGTTCGGCGTTCCCTTGTCCGAAGCGCCCGGTCGCCTGCACGTAGTAGGTTTCGAACGCGGTAAAAATCGCGTCCATGATGGCACGCTGGGTGTCGAGGTCGTAAATGACACGGCCGATTTCGAACCTCCGCTTCTTCGCGCCCTTCGCCGGAGCGATGTCAAGCTCGGCGGTGCGCAGGCCGAGCGCATATGGCCGACACTCCCCGCTTCGGCCCAGTGGCGCGTCCGCGCCATCAAACAATCGCACGACATAGCGGTCGAAGTAATGGCCGACAGGATGCAGGTCACGCGCGAGCGCATTCCCGAAACGATATTCCGGCGTATCCGATACACGGCTGCGCCGCTCGTCGATGAAGCAGCGCAGCAAGGGCAATGCATAGGCGTCCAGCGCGGCCTCGCCGGAAAAGCGGCTGTCGGGTGCTGGCCAGCTACCATCCTCGACCGCGTCGCGCACTTCCTGGCCGTTTGCGAGGACGTATAGCAGTGGCGGCGGGACTGCGGTCGCGTCGATCGCTTCCGTGAATCCGCGCTGCAGTACCGCGCCCAGCTCGGCTCCGACGACAAGCCGGACGTGCTTGTCAAACGTCATGGGCATTCCCCGGCAAACCATGGCCCAGGCAGTCAGCAAAATTCATCGGCATCCCGTTTCGAATTGGCGAGACCGATATCTTGCGCCAGGGGTGCGACAAGGCGCGTCGCGTTGAGAAGTTCACCGGAGAGATCGGCGCCGAAGACGCGCGACACATCTCGACCAATGCATCTCGACATAATGCTTATTAGTAATTCGACGAACGAAGAATATTAACTTTTCATCAACCTGTCAAATTATTTCGATACATTTGGAAGCGTCGTATTGTCACAAGCGGTCGCTTGCTACCGAGAGATTAATTCCACTATACTAGAATTATCAAATAATGGATGACCTCATGGAAACCAAACCGGCTCTCGCCGCCCTCGCCGCCCTGGCCCAGGAATCGCGGCTGGCAACTTACCGCTTGCTCGTGCAGGCTGGCCCTGCCGGCCTGTCGGCGACAAAGATCGCCGAAACCCTGAACGTGGCGCCGTCCTCGCTTTCGTTCCACCTGAAGGAGCTGGCCCACGCGAACCTGGTGACGCCGAAGCACGACGGACGCTTCATCTACTACGCCGCGAACTTCGAGACGATGAACCAGCTGCTGGGCTTCTTGTCCGAGAACTGCTGTGGCGGCAATCCCTGCACGCCGGCCAGCGGTTCAAGCTGCGAACCCAGCACGGCCGGCGCAAGCGCCTGATTCCTTACCGCTAACCAAAGGTCTACTGTGAACGTACTTTTCCTCTGCACCGGCAACTCCTGCCGCTCGCTCATCAGCGAAGCCGTCTTTAACCATCTGGCGCCAGCTGGCTGGCACGCCATCAGCGCCGGCAGCCAGCCTACCGGCAAGCTGAACGAGAAGGCGCTCGCACTGCTGGCCAGCAAGGAGATCCCTACCGAGGGCTATTACAGCAAGTCCTGGGACGACCTGCCTGTGACGCCGGACATCGTGGTGACTGTCTGCGCCAGCGCCGCCGGTGAAACCTGCCCGGCCTATCTCGGCCCGGTGCTGCGCACCCACTGGGGCGTGGAAGACCCGAGCCATGTGGTCGGCACCGAGGCGGAAATCAACGCCGCCTTCGAGACCGCCTACGCGATCCTGCGCGCCCGCATCGAAGCTTTCCTGGCTCTCCCACTGGACCAGTTGAAGAACGACAAGGCGCGCCTGAAGGCGGAGCTGGACCGCATCGGGACCCTGCAGCCGGTCGCGGACTGACGTGAACGGAGGACTTGCACAATGACATTTTCCAGACGAATCGTTGCCGAGGGCCTCGGCACGGCACTCCTGCTGGCCGTGGTCGTGGGTTCGGGCATCATGGCCGAGCGGCTGGCCGGCGGCAACGTGGCCATCGCCCTGCTGGCCAACGCGATAGCGACCGGCGCCGGCCTGCTGGCCTTGGTCCTGATGTTCGGGACGATCTCGGGCGCGCACTTCAACCCGGTCGTCACGCTGTCGGAAGCGTGGCAGAAGAATATGCCGGCCTCCGAGGTGATCCCCTACATCGCCGCGCAGCTTGCCGGCGCCTTTGCCGGCGTGGCTGCTGCGCACCTGATGTTCGACGTCCCCCTGTTCGTCGCGTCCGAACACGTGCGCACCGGCGCCGCGCAATGGTGGAGCGAATTCGTCGCCACCTTCGGCCTGATCGCCGTCATCATCGGGTGCTCGCGCAGCCGGCCCAGCGTGACGCCGTTCGCCGTCGCGGCCTACATCACGGCCGCCTACTGGTTCACTTCCTCGACCTCGTTCGCCAACCCGGCGGTGACCCTGGCGCGCAGCGCCACCGACACCTTCGCCGGCATCCGTCCCGCCGACGCATTCGGCTTCATCGTGGCGCAGCTGCTGGGTGCCGCAGCCGCGACGCCGCTGTTCTGCTGGCTGTATCCGGCGGCGCACCGCGAGGCGTCGGTGGCCGGCACGGTGGCGCAAAGCGACTTCGCCAACGCCGGACAACCGCAGGAGGTCAAGCATGGCTGAGCGACTGCAAAACCTCCCCAACATCAAGCCCGAGCTGCTGGACATGCCGACGATCGGGAGGCTCGAACCGGCCGGCGACATGAACCATCCGCCACGTATCCTGATGCTCTACGGCTCCTTGCGCGAACGCTCCTTCAGCCGCTTCCTGACCTGGGAGGCGGCGCGCATCCTCGAGCACTTCGGCGCCGAGGTGAAGATCTTCGACCCGATGGAGCTGCCGATGGTCGGCAGCGTGCCCGAGACGCATCCGAAGGTGGCCGAGCTGCGCGAGCTGTGCCTGTGGTCCGAGGGCCAGGTGTGGTGCAGCCCCGAACGCCACGGGGCGATCACGGCCGTGATGAAGAACCAGATCGACTGGATTCCGCTGGAACAGGGTGCCGTCCGGCCAAGCCAGGGCCGTACGCTGGCGGTGATGCAGTTGTGCGGCGGCTCGCAATCCTTCAACGTGGTCAACACCCTGCGCCTGCTGGGCCGCTGGATGCGCATGTTCACGATCCCGAACCAGTCGTCGGTGCCGATGGCCTACAAAGAATTCGACGAGGCAGGCCGCATGCGCCCGTCTGCCTACTACGACCGCGTGGTCGACGTGATGGAGGAGCTGTTCAAGTTCACTCTGCTACTGCGCGGCCGCGCCGACTACCTGAACGATCGTTACAGTGAGCGCAATGAGCGGGCGCGCAAGGCGATCGACCGGCAGATCGAAAAGCTGTAGGCCAGCTCGACCGAATTCGATTGGGGGTCGAATTGTGGGTAGAAACGACAAAGCGGCCCGGAGGCCGCTCTGTGTCTATGTTCTTGGCGGAGAGAGGGGGATTCGAACCCCCGATAGGCTATGAACCTATACACGCTTTCCAGGCGTGCGACTTAAACCACTCATCCATCTCTCCTGATGGGTTTTCGCATGGCTGCGAAGCCGCCTATTATAGCAAGGATTCCCAGCAGTACAAGAGGGACGATCCAGGCGTCACGCAGCCTCCAGCCGGCGGCGCCATGGCCGCAGCACCTGCCGCACCGGATTCACCTGCGAACCGGCCTCCTCCGCAGCGATCAACCCGCGCCGCTTCAGGTGCCGCAAGGCCACCTGTACCGCCGACTTCGACAGCCCCGTTTTCACCGCAATCGTCTGCAGGCTGGCCGGCACCTGGTCGCGGCCGAGCGCCTGGGCGCTGTGCAGCAGGAACAGGTAGACCACGAAGGCGGCCGGGCGCCGGTCGTGGCCGACCAGGTCGGGCATGAGGACGTCGAACACGTAGGCATCGAGCGAGGACTGGCGGGTAGTCATAAAAACTATAGTAGTTAAAAGCACACAGCCGATGATGCTGCCACGATAATGCCGATCATTACAAGCAAAAACAGAAAGCCTCCCCATGATTACCCAACTCAAATTCGTCGGCATCCCCGTGTCCGACCAGGACCGCGCCCTCGCCTTCTACACCGAAAAACTCGGCTTCGAAATCTCCACCGACCAGCCGATGGGTCCGGGCAAGCGCTGGATCGAGCTGCGCGTGGCGCATTCGAGCACCCGCGTCGTGCTGTTCACGCCGGATGGACATGAAGATCGCATCGGTACTTTCTTCAATGGTTCCTTTGCTTGCGATAACGTGGAGGCGACTTATCGCCAGCTCAGCGCGCGGGGTGTCGAGTTTATCGAGCCGCCTACTTCGCAGCCCTGGGGTTCGTTTGCCAAGTTCCGGGATCCTGACGGGAATACCTTTGTGCTGTCTTCTTCCTGATCTGTTGTATTCAGGACATGCGTAGCTGCCTGTAAAGTCTCCAAAGCTCTGCTCCGTGCTACACTGCCGAGCAGAGCCGTATCACATCCTCTCCACGCCAGCGAGCCGGATGTCCGCTCCACCATCTCATCGGCCCCATCCCTGCCGGTAACCGTCGTCGACACGCGTACACCGTTATCGGGTCCAGGACCAGAACGTCCTCTTCTATCGAATACCGACAGACAGCTTGCGTCATGCGTGCCAGACGGCGTTTTCCCATATCGCTATTTCGCAACTATTTATCGGAGTTCCCATGCGCCTCAAGCTTGCTATCGCCCTCGCTTCCCTGATGGTTTCCATGTCCAGCCATGCCACCCTGCTGACGAATGGCGGCGCGGAAACCGGTACCTTGCTCGGCTGGACCGTCGGGGGCGTCTCCAATCCGCGCGTCGACGACGGCAGCTTCGATCCGGGCATCGATCCGCACAGCGGCAACTATATGTTCAGTGGCAACCGTGGCCTGTGGGGCACGCTGACGCAGAACGTGGTGCTGCCGTTCTTCGGGCAGTCTCGCCAGGTCGCAGTGTCGTTCTGGGAACAGGGCCTGGACCAGGACATCCCCAGCGACAGCGCCCACGTCGCGCTGACCTATCGCGGGAAGGACGGCAGCGTCATCTCGACCGTGTCCACGCCCAACATCGATTCCCACGACGGCGTGTGGCAGCAGTACCAGGGCGTCTTCGACGTGCCGCTGTGGGCCTGGTCGGTGGACTACACGATGTTCTTCACCCGTCACTTCGGCATCGACCTGGACTCCTTCATCGACGATAACTCCCTCACCCTGCTGAATAGCGGAATCTCGCCATCCCCGTCGGATCAGGCAGGCCTGCCGATCGACCTGCCCGAGCCGTCGAGCGCAGCCATCGTGCTGCTGGGCCTGGGATCGCTGGCCCTGCTGCGCAAGCGCCGCGCCTAGTCCGCGCTCGCGCTTTTTCCTGTTCCAGATCGGGCGAGTGGTGCTATTGTTGCCAAGTTATAATTTCTAGCACCTGGCCGTGAAACGCAAAGCCCTTTATCTCGTCATCTTCGCCGTCGCCGCCGCTGGAGCGGGCTCCGGCACCTGGCTCGCTTCCCGCAAGGCCGGCACGCCGGCGCCGCAAGCCGCTGGGCCGGCCATGAATGTCAGCGCCATCTCGGCCGACCTGGGCCGCGTGCTGGAAGCCTACCGCAAGATGATCGTGCTGACGCTCGACGAGGACGCCCTGCCGGGAGCGGCAAAGGCCCAGACACACGCAGTCGGCCAGCAGCTCTTCCACGAGAACCAGGAACGTACGGCCAAGCTCGACGAGGCGCTGGCCAGGCTGCTGGCCTCCGGCGATCCGCGCCGCTTCGACGCCGTCGGCAGCCTGCTCGATTACGTCGAGTCGAACCAGGGTCTGTACGACGCCGACCGCCTCGCCTTCCGCGAGCTGATGCAGTCGCTGCAGGCTTACGTCGCCAAGGAATCGTCGCTGCCCGCCATCAAGCTGCACAAGCGCATCTCGGAAGACCTCGACGCGCTGGCCGAGATCGAGCGCAACTACGAGAAAGAGATCAGCGCGGTGTTCGAGCGCTACGAGTCGCGCTCGATCGCCCTCAGGCGCGAGAAGTGGGACAGCTACGTCGCCTACCTGAAGACGCTGTACCAGCGTGACCGCATCCTCAAGGATTACGGCGTGGTCCTGCCCTACCCGTCCAAGCCTGAACCGGCGGAACCCGGCCCGCCGCAGGCGCAACAGCCGCAGAAGGAGGAAGACGAGATCTTCGGCAAGGCGCTGCCGAAGAAAACCGTCGTGCTGACCTTCGACGACGGCCCCCATCGCCGCTACAGCGAAGAGATCGCCGCCATCCTCAAGCAGTACGATGCGCCCGCCGTGTTCTTCAGCGTCGGCCGCAACCTCGGTTCGCTGGATGCGAACGGCGCGGCCCACCTCAATGCCGGCGCGGACGTCAGCCGCAAGCTGAAGGCGGCGGGTTATGTGCTGGCGAATCACAGCCTCACGCATGCGCAGCTGTCCAAGCAGAGCGGCGATGGCTTGAAGGTCGAGATCCTCGGCACCGATACGCTGCTGAAGGCGGTCGACCCGCAGCGATCGAGCCTGTTCCGCTTCCCCTACGGTGCGCGCAACAAGGAAGGCATGCACATGCTGGCAGATGCGCACCTGAAATCGGTGATGTGGAATATCGATTCGCTCGACTGGGCCGATCCGGTGCCGTCCTCGATCGCCGACCGCGTGCTGCGCTCGGTCGAGAAGGAAGGCCGCGGCATCATCCTCTTCCACGACATCCATGAGCGCACCGTCAAGGCCCTGCCGCTGGTGCTGGAGAAACTCGCGGCCGAGGGCTACCAGTTCGCCGGCTGGGATGGCAAGACGTTCAAGGCGGCCGGTGCTCCGGCCAGCGGCAACGCGGCACCCGCCCCCGTGCCGCGCGCGGCCGCCACCGGCTATGCGAATTCATGGGCGATCCTGGTCGGCATCGACGACTACAAGAAGTGGCCGCGCCTGCAGTACGCGGTGCGCGATGCCGAGGGCGTCGGCCAGGTGCTGGTGCAGAAGTTCGGCTTTGCCCCCGGACGCGTGCTCACGCTGAAGAACGAACAGGCGACGCGCGCCGGCATCCTCGGCGCCTTCCACGATCTGCTCGAGCGTGGCAAGAGTGAGGGCGGGCTGCAGCCGAACGACCGCGTCTTCGTGTTCTTTGCCGGCCACGGCGCCACGCGCAAGCTCAGCTCGGGCCGCGACCTCGGCTACATCGTTCCCTATGATGCCGATCCGGATAACCTGGCAACCGATGCGATCCCGATGACGGAAATCCAGAACATCGCCGAGAGCCTTCCGGCCAAGCACGAGCTGTTCGTGATGGATGCCTGCTACAGCGGCCTTGGGCTGACACGCGGCGGCGCCAATGCGTCCTTCCTGCGCGAGAACGGACGCCGCCTGGGCCGCCAGATGCTGACCGCCGGCGGCACCGACCAGCTGGTGTCCGACGGCGGTCCGAACGGCCACTCCATCTTCACCTGGACCCTGCTGCAGGGGCTGGGCGGCAAGGCCGACCTGAATGGCGACGGCCTGATCACGGCTACCGAGCTGGCGGCCTATGTGGCGCCGGCGGTGTCGAGCGTGTCGCGGCAGACGCCGGCCTTCGGCAGCCTGCCGGGTTCGGAGGGCGGCGACTTCGTGTTCGAACTGCCGGAAGAGACCGAGTTCCTGAATACGCACACGGCCCAGCTGTCGAACGACGCGATCGCGCTGAACACGAAGCTGGATGCCAAAGCCTCGGCGCCTTCTTCAACAGTGGTCGTGAAGGACCTGCAGGGCGGCACCGCGACAATTACCGCGCCTGCCGCGGTGCCGGTATCGGGCCGCCAGCAGGCCCAGCGCGCCAACGACCACGGCCTGCAGCTGTACAAGGAAAAGCAGTACGCCCAAGCCGAAGCGCAATTCACGGAAGCCTTGAAGCTGCGGCCGAATTTCGCGCTGGCGGCCAACAATCTCGGCTTCGTGTTCTACAAGCAGGACAAGTATGCGGAGGCGGCGCGCTGGTTCGAGAATGCGATCAGGATGGATCCGTCGCGCGCGATCGCCTATATGAACCTGGGCGATGCGTATGCGCGGGCTGGCCAGCTCGAGAGAGCCAGGTCTGCGTACAAGACCTATCTGGAACTGGCGCCTGGGGGGAGTGGAGCGGGGTATGCTAAACAGCAGTTGGAAAAACTGTAACGCTTGCCACGACGGAATTGGGAATGACGATCATGGAAATGAAGAGAATCAACGCCGGCAAACTCCGCGCCATCGGCTACGACCCGAAAGAGCGCATCCTGCGCGTCGAATTCGACGACGGCAGCGCCATCGACTATTCCGGCGTCGGCAGCGAGGTCTGGAGAAGGTTCTCGACCTCGGGCGTAGCCTGGAGTTTTTACCGCGACAATATCGAGGAAGAGTTCGCCGGCAAGCGCGGGCGCGCGGCGGTTGGCAGCCAGCGGTCCGAGCTCGATGCGCTGTTCAAGCAGCCCGGGGAAGAATAAAAAAACGCCGCACCATTTTCACGGTGCGGCGTCAACTCTGCTGTCGACCACTATAAATCCTTAAGCCGATTCCTTCAACTGCTCCAGGATGGCCGGGTTTTCCAGGGTCGACACGTCCTGGGTGATGCTCTCGCCCTTGGCCAGCACGCGCAGCAGGCGGCGCATGATCTTGCCGCTTCGCGTCTTCGGCAGGTTGTCGCCGAAGCGGATTTCCTTCGGCTTGGCGATCGGGCCGATCTCCTTGCCGACCCAGTTGCGCAGCTCGGCCGCCAGGGCCTTGGCTTCGTCGCCGGTCGGGCGGGCCTGTTTCAGCACCACGAAGGCGCACACGGCTTCGCCGGTGGTCTCGTCCGGCTTGCCGACCACGGCGGCTTCCGCCACCATCGGGTGCGCCACCAGCGCCGATTCGATCTCCATCGTGCCCATGCGGTGGCCCGAGACGTTCAGCACGTCGTCGATGCGGCCGGTGATGGTGAAGTAGCCGGTGTCCTTGTTGCGGATCGCGCCGTCGCCGGCCAGGTAGTATTTGCCGCCCAGTTCGTCCGGATAGTAGGCGCTGCGGAAGCGGTCGGGATTGTTCCAGATGGTGCGGATCATCGACGGCCACGGACGCTTGACGACCAGGATGCCGCCCTGGCCATTCGGCACGTCGGCGCCGGCTTCGTCCACGATCGCGGCCATGATGCCCGGCAGCGGCAGCGTGCAGGAGCCCGGCACCATCGGGGTCGCGCCCGGCAGCGGGGTGATCATGTGGCCGCCGGTCTCGGTCTGCCAGAAGGTGTCGACGATCGGGCAGCGCTCGTTGCCGACGTTCCTGTAGTACCACATCCAGGCTTCCGGATTGATCGGCTCGCCCACGGTGCCCAGCAGGCGCAGGCTGGACAGGTCGAAGCTCTTCGGATGCACTTTCTCGTCGGCGTTCGACATCTTGATCAGCGAACGGATCGCGGTCGGCGCGGTGTAGAAGATCGAGACCTTGTGCTTGGCGACGGTTTCCCAGAAGCGGCCGGCGTGCGGGAAGGTCGGCACGCCTTCGAAGATGACCTGGGTGGCGCCGACGGCGGTCGGGCCGTAGCAGATATAGGTGTGGCCGGTGACCCAGCCGATGTCGGCGGTGCACCAGTAGACGTCCTGCGGCTTGATGTCGAAGGTCCACTTCATCGTCAGCGCGGCCCACAGCAGGTAGCCGCCGGTGCTGTGCTGGACGCCCTTCGGGGTGCCGGTCGAGCCGGAGGTGTAGAGGATGAACAGCGGGTGTTCGGCATCGACCCATTCCGGCTCGCACTCGGCCGGCTGGCCGTCGACGACATCGTGCAGCCACAGGTCGCGGCCTTGCTGGAAGTTGATGTTGCCGCCGGTACGCTTGTAGACGATCACGTCCTTGATGGTGTCGCAGCCGCCCATCGCCAGCGCTTCGTCGACGATGGCTTTCAGCGGCAGTGACTTGCCGCCGCGCATCTGCTCGTCGGCAGTGATGATGGCCACCGCGCCGGCGTCGATGATGCGTTCCTGCAGCGATTTCGCCGAGAAGCCGCCGAACACCACCGAGTGGGTCGCGCCGATGCGGGCGCAGGCCTGCATCGCGGCCACGCCTTCGATCGACATCGACATGTAGATGATGACGCGGTCGCCCTTCTTGATGCCGCGGGCCTTCAGGCCGTTGGCGAATTTGCAGACGCGCTCGTACAGCTCGCGGTAAGTGGCGCGGGTCACCTGGCCGTCGTCGGCTTCGAAGATGATCGCGGTTTTATCCGCGTTGCCGTTGCTGAGGTTGCGGTCGAGGCAGTTGTACGATGCGTTCAGCTGGCCGTCCGCGAACCACTTGTAGAACGGCGCGTTCGATTCGTCGAGGGTCTGGGTGAAAGGCTTCTGCCAGTCGAGGTTCTCGCGGGCCAGGCGGGCCCAGAAGCCTTCGTAGTCGCTGGCGGCTTCGTCGCACAGCTTGCGGTATGCATCCATTCCGGAGATGGTTGCGTTGGCGGCGAAATCGGCGGGCGGGTTGAATACGCGATGCTCGTGCAATGCGCCCTGCTCCTGATCTTGATTGGTCTCGTTCTCAGCCATACTAGTCTCCACAGTAGTAGTTTTGCCACATACCATATGCGTGCTCGCTTACTGAGCCCTTACAGACCAGCCTTTGCCATAACAGCTCCGCGGCACGCCTTCCGGCATCCCAAGATTATTCTACCAACCTTTCCGGAACATCGAAGGCCAAGCCAGCCATCCGTTACGGGTGTAGAATGTTGAGCTGTCTTGACCATGGCCGCTCACCGGCTTTCAACGCAGATGCCCGATTTGCAATCTCCTTCCGACGCGCGCAGGCGTTCCGCCCTCGCCAGTTTCATGTTCGCCAGCCGCTGGCTGCAGCTTCCCCTCTATCTCGGCCTGATCCTGGCGCAGTGCGTCTACGTGTTCCATTTCTGGGTCGAACTGAAGGACCTGGTGTTCGCCGCGATGGGCAACGAGGACGCCCTGCAGCACATCTTCCAGGCCGTGGCCGTACCCGGCGCGCCGCTTCCGGACAAGCTGAACGAAACCACCATCATGCTGGTGGTGCTGGGCCTGATCGACGTGGTGATGATCTCGAACCTCTTGATCATGGTGATCGTCGGCGGCTACGAGACCTTCGTGTCGCGCATGTATCTCGAGGGCCATCCGGACCAGCCGGAATGGCTGTCGCACGTGAACGCGTCGGTACTGAAGACCAAGCTGGCGATGGCGATCATCGGCATCTCCTCGATCCACCTGCTGAAGACCTTCATCAACTCGTATGCCTACGAGCCGAAGGTGCTGATTTCGCAGACCTGCATCCACGTCGTATTCCTGCTGTCGGCAATGGCAATCGCCTACACCGACCGCATCATGACCAACACCGCAAGTAACACCAAACACTAACCCTGAACGAGAACGAAATGACTGTCATCAAACAGGACGACCTGATCGAATCCGTCGCCGCCGCACTCCAGTACATCAGCTACTACCACCCTGCCGACTACATCCAGCACCTGGCGCGCGCGTACGAAGCCGAGCAGAGCCCGGCCGCCAAGGATGCGATCGCCCAGATCCTGACCAACTCGCGCATGTGCGCCGAAGGCAAGCGCCCGATCTGCCAGGACACCGGCATCGTCAACGTGTTCCTGAAGGTCGGCATGAACGTGCGCTTCGAAGGCTTCGGCAGCGGTTCGATCACCGACGCCGTCAACGAAGGCGTGCGCCGCGCGTACAACTTCGCCGACAACAAGCTGCGCGCCTCGATCGTCGCCGACCCGCACTTCGAGCGCAAGAACACCAAGGACAACACCCCGGCCGTCGTGCACATGGAACTGGTGCCGGGCGACACCGTCGACGTCATGGTCGCCGCGAAAGGCGGCGGCTCGGAGAACAAGACCAAGTTCGTGATGCTGAACCCGTCCGACTCGCTGGTCGACTGGGTCCTGAAGACCGTGCCGCTGATGGGCGCCGGCTGGTGCCCGCCGGGCATGCTGGGCATCGGTATCGGCGGTTCGGCCGAGAAGGCGATGCTGATGGCGAAAGAGTCGCTGATGGAAGACATCGACATGTACGAACTGAAGCAGCGCGGCCCGCAGAACAAGCTGGAAGAGCTGCGTATCGAACTGTGCGACAAGATCAACGCGCTGGGCATCGGCGCCCAGGGCCTGGGCGGCCTGACCACCGTGCTCGACGTGAAGATCAATATGTACCCGACCCACGCGGCATCGAAGCCGGTGGCGATGATCCCGAACTGCGCCGCCACCCGCCACGCCCACTTCGTGCTGGATGGCTCGGGCCCGTCCTACATCGAACCGCCGGCGCTGTCGACCTGGCCGGAAGTGCACTGGACCCCGGACACCCAGAAGTCGAAGAGCGTGAACCTGGACACCCTGACCAAGGAAGAAGTCGCGTCCTGGCAGCCGGGCCAGACCCTGCTCCTGAACGGCAAGATGCTGACCGGCCGCGATGCCGCCCACAAGCGCATCCAGGACATGCTGGCCAAGGGCGAGCAGCTGCCGGTGGACTTCACCAACCGCGTGATCTACTACGTCGGCCCGGTCGATCCGGTGCGCGACGAAGTGGTCGGCCCGGCAGGCCCGACCACCGCGACCCGCATGGACAAGTTCACCGACATGATGCTCGAGCAGACCGGCCTGATCGCGATGATCGGCAAGGCCGAGCGCGGCCCGGCGGCGATCGAATCGATCAAGAACCACAAGTCGGCCTACCTGATGGCGGTCGGCGGTTCGGCCTACCTGGTGTCGAAGGCGATCAAGTCGGCCAAGGTGGTCGGCTTCGAAGACCTGGGCATGGAAGCGATCTACGAGTTCGAAGTGAAGGACATGCCGGTGACCGTGGCCGTGGACTCCACCGGTACCTCGGTGCACCAGACCGGCCCGAAGGAATGGGCTGCGAAGATCGAATCGCTGAAGGGTATTCCGGTCAGCGTCGCGTAATCCACGCGCGATCCCGAAAAACCGCCCCGGCCCTGCCGCGGCGGTTTTTTTACGTCCCTATTTCGGGCCGAAGCCGCGGATCCTGCCGTCCCTGTCGAGATCGAAGCCCCAGCTCTGGGCCTTGGCGCCATGGCGGACGCGGTAGACGCGGTCGATGCCCTTGTCCGTCTCCTTTTCCGATACCAGCACGATTTCCTCCGCGGGCGGGATCGAGCGCAGGAAGGGCACCAGGAAGTCCCTGAAGGCCGGGACGAACTGCTTGCGCGCGTCCTCGGTGAAGCGGCTGTCGTCGACCTTGCCGGCGGCGCCGTCGACGAGGACCTGGCGCAGCGCCGCGCTCAGCGCCGGACGGGCATCCGCGATCCCCTCCGGCATCGCCAGCTTCGGCGGCGGATAGAACAGCTCCGACACGCCCTTTGCCAGGTAGGGATACAGCTTCTGGCCATTGTTCAGCACGATGAAGGTCGCGCGCTCCTGCGGCAAGCGCAGGATGTCCGACAGCGCCGGACCGCCGGAATGGCCGACCGTCTTGCGGCCATTGAATTCGCCGACCACCCAGCCGATGCCGAAGCCGTTGACCGTGCCGTTCCCGAGCTGAGCCGGCGTCCACATCGCCTGCATGGCCTCCCTGCGAAGGAAAGTCCCCTTGTCGAGCGCCACCGCCACCTTCGCAAGATCGGAGACGGAGGCCAGCAGGCCGCCGGCATCGTAGCTGAGCGGCCAGAAATGGAAACTGGAGTTCTTATGGCGGCCGTCGCTCCAGCCGTAGACGCCGACCCGCTTCGGCACCACCTCGGTGCTGCGCATGTTCGGCTCGCCGCTGCTGTATTCGAAATCGGCGCGCAACCCGAGCGGACCCGTCACGTACCGCTTGAGCGCCTGCGTATAGGGCATGCCGGCCGCCGCCTCGATCACTTTCGCCAGCACGGTGTAGCCGCCGATGCCGTATTCGCTCGATGCGCCCGGCGCGTGCGTGAGCGGCATGGCGGCGGCTGCGGCGACGTAGTCGTCCAGCGTGGCGTCCGGCTTGACCTTGACGTTGTCCGGGATGCCGGACGAGTGGTCGGCCAGGTGGCGCACCGTGATGGCTTGCCAAGCCTCGGGCGCGTTCGACAAATACTGCGCGATGCGCGCGTCCAGCGACAGCTTGCCCGCCTCCTGCAGGCGCATCAGCAGCATGCCGGTAAACGGCTTGGTGGACGAGGCGAGCTGGAATGCGGTATCCGGCGTGACGCGCTGCTGCCATTCGAGGTTCGCCAGGCCGTAGGTCTGCAGCTTGGCGATCCTGCCGTCCCTGACGATGGCGACCGCGGCGCCCGGCACGTGGTTCAGCGCCATCTGCTTGCGGATGTAGTCGTCGACCCGGTCGGCGTGGACCGGCGCGGCCGCGATGCAGGCCAGCGCCAGGCCGGCGATGGCGTTTCCGATTGCTTGAGGCATGGCGTCTCCATTGTTCGGTGCCAAAAATATAGCAGCGAAGCGCGCCGCCGCCTCCCCCCAGCCATGGTGGGGCCGCCGCGTGCTACCATCTCCGCATGAATCTGCCCTACCTGCCCAGCGACGCCCCGGTCGGCATCTTCGATTCCGGCGTCGGTGGACTCTCGATCCTGCGCCATATCCGCGCCCAGCTGCCCCACGAACACCTGATCTACGTGGCCGACTCCGGCTTCGCACCCTACGGCGACAAGCCCGAACAGGTGGTGGCCGAACGTTCGCTGGCCATCGCCCGCTTCCTTGCCGCCCACGGCGCCAAGGCCCTGGTGGTGGCCTGCAACACGGCGACCATCGCTGCCGTGAAGCTGCTGCGCGCCCGCTTTCCGGAGATGCCGATCGTCGGCGTCGAACCTGGCCTGAAACCGGCGGCTGCGGCCAGCCGCAACGGCAAGATCGGCGTACTGGCCACCGAGCGGGCCCTGGCCGGCGCCAAGTTCCTGACGCTGCGCGACGAGATCGCGCAAGCCACCGGCGCCGAGTTCCTGCTGCAGCCCTGCAAGGGCCTGGCCGACCAGATCGAATTCGGCGAACTCGATGCGCAGGAAACCTCCGGCATGCTGCGGCGTTACATCGCACCGCTGCTGGCGCAAGGCGCCGACACCCTGGTGCTCGGCTGCACCCACTACCCGCTGGTACAGGCGTCGATCGAACGGGTGATCGAGGAAGAAGGCGTGCGCGGCGTGACCATCATCGATACCGGCGAAGCAGTCGCCCGCCAGCTGGGACGCCTGCTGGAAACCGGCGGCCTGCTGCGCTCCCCCGATGCGACTGCGCCGGCCCGCCTGCAAGCCTATACGAGCGCCAGCGCGACCGCCCTGTCGGCGGCGTTCAACAGCCTGATCGGCATCGATCCGCAGGTGGAAGAGACCGGCTTCGACCTGCCTGGCACTGCCGGGCACATTTAGATTTGCCAGATGGGGAAGGTGCCGCTATAATCTCGTTCTGTCTCGGCAACAACGAGACAGTAAGTAAGACAGTGGTGGCTGTAGCTCAGTTGGTAGAGTCCAGGATTGTGATTCCTGTTGTCGTGGGTTCGAGTCCCATCAGCCACCCCAAAGAATTCGATGAGAAGTCCGGTTCGCAAGACCCGGGCTTTTTGTTTTTCCGCGCTCCTCACCAGCACCGGAACTCCATCGACCCCGCCATCAGCGCATCGCCCCTCACCCGCCGCCGGGCCATGCAACGGCCCACATTCCTGACATTCAGGCGCAGGAAGCGCGGCGTTCCCGCATACAGGCAGTCGACCTGGTAGATCATCGAGCGCGAACCCGTCCTCATGTTCCAGGACTGGAACAGGATCCCGCCCATCTGCCATTCCTTCTCCGGCATGCCTTCCGCCAGACCTCTTTCATCGGCGCGGGTGGCGGGCAGGTAGCCGAGGATCCGTGCCCGGTCCAGCCGGGCTTTCGGCAGCTTCCAGTCGGCAGGCGGACTGATGGGGCACTCGAGCGGGGCAGCGTGCGCCAGGCAGCAGCCGAGCAGCAGCGCAGCGAAGGTGATGTTCTTCCTGGAAATGCATCGCATGGTAATCTTTTGTCATCATTGGATTCTCCATGCTAGGCATCCCGCATGCCGCCGGCTTGCGCGCCCTCACCCGCAAAAACAAAAAGCCAGTCGCTCGGACTGGCTTTTTGCTTCAGCGAAGACGGATTACGAACGGTTCGGATTGTTCGGGCGGGCGTCGAAGCGGTTCGGGACGCCGTCGCCGTCACGGTCGCCGCGGCGCCAGCCGCCACGCTCCAACTGCCAGCCGTTGTCGCCCTGGCGCCATTCCGGACGGCGGTAGGTATAGCCCCTGCGGACTTTCTCGTAGTGGCCCTTGGCCCACACGTAGCGATGGCCGTTCCAGTTCCAGTAGCCGGGCGCCCATTCGTAGCCGTGGCGTGCATGCGGCACGACTTCGTGGCGCGGCGCCGGCGGTGCGGTGCGGACGACCACCACGTCACCTTTCGCGAAGGCCTGCGCCGGGACAAAAGCGGCGGTGCTGATCAGGGCTGCGGCAGCGGCACAGAGGATTCGTTTCATGATGCTTCTCCTTTCGGTTGGTGTGAGACCACTATAGCGAGCCGAAGCGCGAAACAGTGATTCTGATGCAAGTGCTTACAACCGAAACATGAAGCGACAGATGTGTAACAAGGGCAAGCAGTAAACGACAAACCGGCCGCGCGGGCCGGTTTCCTCACTACGGACGGGAAGCGGATCAGTCCAGCTTCCAGGCGTAGTCGACCTTGGTCCAGGTCTGGGCCGGTGCGCCATCCTTGGTGCCCGGCTTGAATTTGCAGGACGACAGGCCTTTCAGGGCTGCCTTGTCCAGTCCTTTGAAGCCGCTCGACTTTTCCAGCTTCGAATCTGCCACCGAACCGTCGGCATTGACCAGGAAGGACATCGAGGTCACGCCCTGCTCTTCATTCATCAGCGAGGCTTTCGGGTATTCGACCTTGCACTTCGACGGATCGAAGCTGGCCGGGGTTTCGGCGGCGGCGGCGAAACCGGTAACGAACATACTGGCAAACAGGACTGCGGCAAATTTCTTGTTGGACATTTTTATTTCCCCTAAATAACAAAGTTTTTTTTAATGGCCGGTTTGTTCACCGGCCGATTTGACGAGCCGTCCTGGCTCAGAATTCTTCCCAGTCGTCGCTGGCGGCAGCCGCTGCGACCTTCTTCGAGGTCGACGATGCGCCGCCGGCTTCCGGCGCCTGCGCTTCCTCGGCCTTGGCGGCCGGCTTGCGGGCGGCAGCCGGCTTTTTCAGCTGAGGAGATGCGGCTGGCCGACGTGCCGGACGGGCCACCACGGCGCGGGTTGCCACCGCGGTCGAGGCCGAAACCGGTGCGGCTGCGTCAAAGGCGGCGGCTTCTTCGCCTTCGGCCAGCTTGAAGATGCTGACCACGCGCTGCAGCTCGGCAGCCTGGTCCTGCAGGCTCTGGAAGGCGGCGGCAGCCTCCTCGACCAGGGCGGCGTTCTGCTGGGTCATGCCGTCCATCTCGATGATCGACAGGTTGACCTGCTCGATGCCGGCGCTCTGCTCGGCGCTGGCGGCGGCGATGTCGCTCATGATGTCGGTCACGCGCTTGACGCTGTCGACCACTTCTTCCATGGTCACGCCGGCCTGGCCGACCAGCTTGGAACCGCGACCGATCTTCTCGACGGAGTCGCCGATCAGGGTTTTGATCTCTTTTGCCGCAGCGGCCGAACGCTGGGCCAGGTTACGCACTTCGGATGCCACGACCGCGAAACCGCGGCCCTGTTCGCCGGCACGGGCGGCTTCCACCGCAGCGTTCAGCGCCAGGATGTTGGTCTGGAAGGCGATGCCATCGATCACGCCGATGATGTCGGCAATCTTGCCGGCCGAGCTGTTGATCTCACCCATCGTGCCGACCACTTGCGACACCACTTCACCGCCCTTGCGCGCCACATCCGATGCGGTGGCGGCCAGCTGGTTGGCTTCACGGGCGTTGTCGGCGTTCTGCTTCACGGTCGAAGTCAGCTCTTCCATGGCCGAGGCGGTCTTCTCCAGCGAGCTGGCCTGCAGTTCGGTACGCGAGGACAGGTCGACGTTGCCGGCGGCGATTTCACGCGAGGCAGTGGTGATGGTATGGGTGCCGCGACGGACCTGGCTGACGATGTCGACCAGGCTGTTGCGCATCTGTTTCATTTCGCTCAGCAGGCTGCCTTTGTCCGACGACTTAGTGTCGATCGAGATCGACAGGTCGCCTTCGGCGATGCTGGTAGCGATCTTCGAGGTGTAGCTCGGTTCGCCGCCAAGCTGCTTCAGCAGGCCGCGGGTGATCACATAGGCAGCCGCCACGCCGATCGCGACGGCGGCCAGCAAGGTCAGCAGCATGAAGTTACGCGCGCTTTCATACTGGGCGCCGGCGTCGGCCTGGGTCTGGGCGTTCTGCTTGTCTTCGCGGTCGGCCAGCTGGTCCAGCGCTTCCAGCCATTTCTTCTGCGCCGGGCGGATTTCCTTGACCATCACGCGGGTCGCGTCCATGGCGTTATTCGCCAGATAGAGTTCCGATGCCTTGGCGATGGCCGGCATGGCGACGCCTTCCGCTTCCTTGACCTGGGCCAGCAGCGCCTTTTCTTCGGCCGAGGCCTCCAGTGCGAACTTCTCGCTCAGCTTCTGCTGCAGCGCATCGTACTTGGCGGTCTGCTCCTTGAAGCGCTTGAGTTCCGGTTCCATGTCGGCCGGATCGGTCATCAGGGTCAGGGTACGCAGCGAGGTGACGCGTTCGCTGACGTTGTTGCGCATGTCGACGACAAGACGGGTGACGACGTTGCTGACGCCGATCACGTGATCGAGCCTGCTCTGGATCTGTCCGGTGCGAACGATGCCGACGACGGTCAGGATGACCATCAGCACGAGCACGAGAGCGAAGCCCAGCGCCAGGCGCATGCCGACCTTCATGTTGGATAAATTCATTTACTGTCTTCCCTGTTCTTCAGATGATTGGATCCGCCCGGAACTTCTGCGCCGCGCGCCCCCTTTTTATTACTAAAAGTTTAACTTCTCCGTGAACTTTTGTGTATTTCCGTCAGGATAAATCAAAACTCGACAGTTGCAGCGAGTAAACATGACTCTACTCAATACTGTTTCGCTACTACAACAATATCAAGGGCCGTACGGGGAGAAGAGCCCGAATTATGGGTCTATTCTTGCTGTTGAGCAAGGAAAAGAGACGCGGCGCACGTATTTACATGCGCCGGTGTGGTGAATTGTGAACAGGAAAAACGGCCAGGATTTGACCGTATTGATAGAATGTTAAATTCTCACGCTGCCTTGCGCAGGCGGCCGGCAGCTTCCAGCAGGAGTTCCGGATTGCCTTCGGCCAGGCGGCGGGAATCGGACAGCACCTGGCGGAAGCTGCGCGCCCCCGGCAGTCCGGCCATCAGGCCCAGCATGTGGCGGGTGATGCTGTTCAGGCGCAGGCCCAGCGGGCCGTAGCGCTCGAGCTGCTCGCGGATATACGGAATCATCGCTTCCAGTACCTGCTCGCGCGAGGCCGGTGCGCTCGTCCCGTCGCCGTAGAAGCGGGCGTCCCACTCGGCCATCAGCCAGGGGTTGTGATAGGCCTCGCGCCCGATCATGACGCCGTCGACGTGCCGCAGGTGGCTTTCGATCTCGTCGTTGGTCTTGATGCCGCCGTTGATGATGATCTCCAGCTCTGGGAACTCTTTCTTGAGCTCGTAGGCGACGTGGTAGCGCAGCGGCGGAATCTCGCGATTTTCCTTCGGCGACAGCCCTTTCAGCACGGCATTGCGGGCGTGGACGATGAAGGTGCGGCAACCGGCATCGGCGATGGTGCCGATGAAGTCGCGCACGAAGCCGTAGTCCTCGTTGTAGTCGATGCCGATGCGGTGCTTGACGGTGACGTCGATCGAGACCGCGTCGCGCATCGCCTTCACGCAGTCGGCCACCAGTTGCGGCTCGTTCATCAGGCAGGCACCGAACGCCCCCTTCTGCACGCGCTCCGAGGGGCAGCCGCAGTTCAGGTTGATCTCGTCATAGCCCCATTGCTCGCCCAGCTTCGCGCTTTTCGCCAGGTCGGCCGGCTCGCTGCCGCCCAGTTGCAGGGCGATCGGGTGCTCGACCTCGTCGTAGCGCAGGTGGCGCTCGACGTCGCCGTAGACCAGCGCACCGGTGGTCACCATCTCGGTATACATCCAGGTGTGGCGGGTGATCTGACGGTGGAACACGCGGCAGTGGCGGTCGGTCCAGTCCATCATTGGCGCAGTACTTAGAAGTCGTTTGCGGTATTTCATGTTTTCTTTGATTCGATATGTCCAGCGTCTGGCGCAACCCAATAGTTTATAGCGAAAGCGTCGTAGAGGGCCATATGTTCTCAATGATCGTTTTGTTGTGACGATATCCGCGCCGACCAATAAGGGTCCGCACAGCCATACCGCTAACATGCAATTTTCCGTCTGATGTTGCCAATGAGTCATACTATTCATTCTCTTTATCAAAGAAAATCTTTGTGGATCGAGAACTCCAATTGCTCCTTCTGAAATCGAAGAGTCGTCTTGAAAGGATTGCCCGGTCCATGGGCTCGGGCGCCAAGGCGATAGATCTGTATGGGTAGGTTTGGATCGCCATATGTGCACTACAAGAGCGCCTGGGCAGCGCATGGATGAGAACTTCGTGCCGTTGCCTGGCGGACCAGTAAGGCCGCTTCCCCAAAAGACAACGAGGAATTTCGAGCATGAGCATTTGTTTTGACCTTCGAATGGATATTGCTCATCCGTCGGATATCACGCGGTCGCTGGGCTTTTGTCCATCATAGGAGTTTCTTGGACAGGGCCGTCACGCCACGCGAGTACGAGCCAATCTGCTCGTTTCGCTTGTCGCCTTCCCCGGTATCGAGCTGAGATAGTCGACAATGATCACGTCTAGACCATGCCTGCGCGTCGGGCCTACGCTTGGGGTCGAAGCTCGGGCAGAGAAAACGCCAGCCTCATATCCATACCAAAGCACTTATTGGCGAACTCAGCTTTCAGTAGCGTCAAACAAACCCAGCTTAAACCGCGCCATATTTGGCATATAAGCTGGCGCAGTTCAGAGAACTGCGCCACAATTGCGCCATCTATTTCTTGACTGCGCCAATCAATCATGCCGACCGCCGCTGACTTGCTGAACAGTATCCGAATGTCCGACACCGGTCTGACACTGGCTGAACTTCTTAGTCAACATCCCGATGTTGCCCGGCGTACGGCTCAGCGCTCAATCGCACAACTGATCGCACGGAGCCAAGTCACTGCGGTAGGTGAAGGTCGAGCTCGCCGCTATTTCAGCGTTGGTACCCGCACTGACACGAGCGTAAAAAATGCCGGTACGGACGCTTTCCCCAGCTTTATCCCGCTCTCCGCGGACAGCCAGGACATTCTTGCCCATGTCGACCAGCCCGTGGAAGCACGCAAGCCAGTGGGCTACCAGCGCGAATTTCTGGACGCCTACCGCCCAAACGAGACTTGGTACCTGTCCGAGTCATTGCGTCGCCAACTACGAAAAATGGGCATCACCGCCGATGTCGGGGCGCCTGCAGGCACCTACAGCCGGGCCATCCTGAATCGCTTGCTGATCGATCTGTCGTGGGCGTCGAGCCATTTGGAAGGCAATACCTATTCACGCCTTGATACGCGCGAACTCATCGAGCACGGGAAAGCGGCCCGTGGCAAGGCCGCTATCGAAACGCAGATGATTCTGAATCACAAGACGGCCATCGAACTTCTTGTCGAAAACATCAGCGAGGCGGAGTTCAACCGCTACACGCTGATGAACCTGCACAGCGCCCTGGCGGAAAACTTGCTGCCCAACCCCGCGGACGAAGGGAGAATCCGGCTGCATGCGGTCGACATCGGCAAAAACGTCTATCGTCCCCTGTTCACGTCCCAGCAGCTCGAGGACGCCCTGGACGCGCTGCTGAACAAGGCAAACCAGATCAGTGATCCGTTCGAGCAGTCGTTCTTCATGATGGTGCATTTGCCTTACTTGCAGCCATTTGCCGACATCAATAAACGCACTTCGCGGCTGGCCGCGAATCTGCCGCTGTTTCTCGCCAATCTGTGCCCACTCACGTTTCTGGACGTACCCGAGCAAGCCTACAGCCGTGCCACTCTCGGCGTATACGAGCTGACGCGCGTCGAGCTGCTGCGTGACCTGTACGTCTGGGCCTATGAACGCTCGACACAGGAATATCTCGCCCTGAAGCAGAATCTGACCGAACCCGATCCGCTGCGCCTGGCCTGGCGTGACCTGATCAAGCAGACCATTCGCGAGATCGTCATTCACACTGAAAACGAGCCACTCGCCAGCATCCAGCGATCCGTGGCGCGCCATGTCCCAGAGCATGAGCAGCCCAGCGTGCAGGCGCTCATCGTTGAAGAACTCAAGCGCTTACATGAGGGCGTACTGGCGCGCTATGGTTTGCGACCGTCCGAATACGCAGCCTGGAAGGCGGTACACAGGCATTGAGAACCTCACGCGTTGGCGCCAGCCTCAACATGCGAATTCGGCGAACCTTGCAAAGTTCTGCTACTCCAAATTTGCACCAGACCGACCACCGGTCTCCGGCTGCTTCAGCAGAAGGCCTTGCGCGGCGGAGCCGGTTCAATATCCCAGCTTGCTGATTTCCCGGCGCGTGGTGACGTCCCGGATGATGCCGTCGAAACCGCTGCGCCAGTCTTTTGCCAGGGTCCGGAGCAGCAGACTCTTTGCCGCCTTCGGAAGGCTCGCGCGTACCGATTGATTACTCAGGATCGTTCTCAGGTTTTCCGCGAGAATGTCCGTATTGCCGACCGGGTGCACGAGCGCATTGACGCCGTGTTTCAGGCCGATGTGCCGATAGGTATCCAGGTCGGAGACGCAGATTGGCACTTCCAGTTCGAACGATTCCCAGATCGACAACGGTTGCGACTCGCTCGAGCTGGCCAATACGAAGCAGTCGGCGGAAGCCAGGTATCGCAACGCGATTTCATTCGGCTGCTCGCCCAGGAAGTGGTAACGCTCCGGGTGCGCCTTGACGATTGCCTGTTCCCTCTCCGGGAGATGAATGAATTTGCCGATGAAGACACATTCGATTTCGCGCTTCATGCTGTCGCTGAGCAGCTCGACCGCATTGATCGTGTCCTGCATGCGCTTGCGCGGCTCGACTGTTCCGATCGACACGATGCGAAGTTTGTCCTTGGGTGCCGGTTCGATCGCTTGCGTGTAGATGGCGTCGTTCCAGAAAGGCAGAACGTGTACCTCGGCAGGGGAATCGAAGGTAAAGCTGCTGTACACCATCTTCTGGTAGGTCGTCTGGAAAACGATTGCCGCAGCCTGGCGGAAACCTTCGGCCAGCGCCGGGTTCCTCAGGATAAATTGACGGCCAATATCAGACTCATGAATCCACCAGATCATCGGGCATTGGGCGCCGAACTTTGCCACGAATTCACCCCCCATCATGGTGTTGGCGACGACGAGGTCGACGTCGGAAGCGTTCGAGACGATCGGAATGTCCAGAGCCTTGAGCTTGGTCTTGATGTCGCCTTCCCCATCGATACGCGGCATCACGGAAACCTCGTGTTGTTCGCGGAGATGTTCGGCCAGGCGCAGGATCGCCGTGCTGGCGCCGGTGGTGTAGAACTCGTCGTTCAGTAACAGTATTTTCATGATGTCCTAGTGATAGGCAGTGCCGCCCGCTCAGGCGGCGACGAAACGATGTTGATGGTCCAGGCTCAGGCCGAAGTCGCGCTCGGACTCCAATTGTCCAAGCGGTACGCCTTCGAGTGCCATCACGTCGCCGACCAGTTTGTCTTCGTAATATTCGCCTTCCAGCAGGCCGGGGAAACGAATGGTAGCCATGACAAACTTTTCCAGCGGACCGCTGCCGAGGTAATAGGCGCCGCCACGTGCCCATGGACGGTGGAAGGGCTTGCCGTATGCGCGCCGGTTCAGTACCGGATCCTCGCATTTATTCCAGTGCCAGCAACGGTCGTGACTCAGGCTGGTCACCGGGAAACCGGCATAGACGTCCTCCTGCTTGAGCAGGTAAACCGCATCCTTGAGCCTTTCCGGATCGACCAGGGTCTGGTCATCGTCCACCTTCAGGATACCCACCTGGGAATCGACGTTCTCATACACCCAGTGCAAGGCTGCCGTCACCTTGCGAGGCAGGCTCTCATAATTGTCGGGGGCGTTGACCTGGATTGCGCGCGGATGCTCGATCGGGGCGGTATCCGAACCGGTCACGATCAGGTACGGAAATTGTGCCGCGTCGAACTGCTGGGCCAGGCGCAGCGCGTTGTCCTGATAGCGGCGGCAGCTGATGATCAAGGCCAGCGACGCTTTCGCCGGCGTCTTCGCGACGAGTCCCTTGTAAAGCTGCTGCAGGTTCTCGCGGTACGGGGCGAGTGCAATGGCAGCCTTGAGGTAGCCGAGTGCCGGACCCGCGGCGCCGCGCAAGCGCTCGATCTCGAAACGCTTGTAGTCCAGTATCCATTTGAAATCGGATGGAATGTAGGGATTTTCCTGCTCGAGGTTCGCACATACCGTCATCATGGCGGCCGCATTGTCAGGCGTGACCGCAATCTCTTGCAGCGCCATGATTTGATTGATAAAGCTCATTTAGACTTCGATCAGGATAGGGAAAGAAAAGAGGCGCTGTTTGAGACTTGGCCAGGAGACATTTTTTACTTTGTTGGCGTCAGACAATATCATGAATGCGCTCAAGCAAACAAGCCGCCGCCACCGTATTGATGGCGACATGCAAGGCTTCGTTGGAAAGCCGCATCAGAGCCGAAGGTTCTCGTTAACAAGCCGTCAAAAAGCGATTCGTTCGTCATTCAGTTCGCATGTCGCGAGCGCAGGTCCGCACGTACCTTGTCGATGACCGCGCTCCAATTTCCCTCGGAGGGCTGGCGGTACAGTTTCGCGTTCGGATACCACGGGCTGTCTTCCCGCTCGAGCAGCCAGCGCCAGTCGGGACGGCGGGGCAGCAGCACCCGCACGGGCTTGCCGAGTGCGCCAGCCAGGTGCGCCACACTGGTATCGACGGTGACGATCACGTCCATCAGTTCGCACAGCGCCGCCGTGTCGCTGAAATCCCGGATCGCCGCAGCGAACTGGCGCACCTTGGGCTGCAGGCCCAGCACCGCCTTGTCGGCCGTCCGCACCTCCTTTTGCAGCACGACGAAGTCGCATTCCTCGCCGAACAGCGGCGCGAACTGCTCCAGCGTGATGCTGCGGATGGCGTCGTTCTGGTACTTGGGATTGCCGTTCCAGACCACGCCCACACGCGGACGGGTCTGCTCGCCCAGCGTGCCGGCCCAGTGCACGACCTTGGCGGGATCGGCGGCCAGGTAAGGCACGCCGGCCGGGATGGTCTCGACAAGGGTGCCGAACGCCAGCGGAAGACTCATCAGCGGGCAATGGAGGTCGAAGGCCGGGGCCGGATCGCCCTTGGCGATGACGCGCGACACGCCATCGAGGCTGCTTGTCAGGCTGACCAGTTCGGGCTTCACTTCGAGGATGACGGTGGCGCCGCGCTGAGCGGCCATGCTTGCGTAGCGGCAGAACTGCAGCGTGTCGCCCAGGCCCTGCTCCCCCCAGAGCAGGATGGTCTTGCCCGCCAGGGACTCTACGCCGGTCCAGAGCGGCTGCTCGTATTCGCGCCTGTCCCTGGACAGGGAAAGCTCTTGCGCCGTCCAGCGCGACTCGTAGCTGCGCCAGCCTTCCGCGTAGTTACCCTGCTGCAGCTGAAGCAGGCCACGGTTGAAGCGGGCCAGCGAGCAGGCGGGATCGGCCGCGAGCGCCTGCTCATAACAGGCCATCGCTTCTTCACTGCGCCCCAGCTCTTCCATTACGCGGCCCAGGTTGGTATAGCCCGACGGATGGTGCGGCCAAAGTTCGATCACCTTGTGGCAGCTGGCGATCGCCGCGTCGTGGTCCCTGGTTTCGCGCTGGATGACGCCACGCGTCAGGTAGAGGTCGGCGTTGTCCGGCTCGAGGGCAATGGCGCGGCCGACGCTTTCGAGCGCAGCTTCGTACTGCCCGCTATCCTTCAGTGCCAGCGCGCGATGCTGCATCGCCAGGGCGTCGCTCTTGTCCAGGACGGTAACCGCCTCGTAGCTGAGGGCCGCCATGTCCGGGCGTCCCATGTCGCGCAGGATCTGCCCCTGGGTGCGATAGGCCTCGACGTAGCCGCGCTGTAGCTCGATCGCCTGCTCGCAGTCGGCCAGCGCCTCCTTGAGGCGCCTGAGCTTGCGCAGCACCGTCGCCCGGTTATTGTAGGCCTGCACCAGCTGCGGGTTCAGGGCGATCGCCTTGCTGTAGCTTTCCACGGCCTCCTTGGTGCGCTCCAGCGCCTGCAGTGCGCGGCCCCGGTTATACCAGGCGTCCGCATAGCCGGGAAACAGCTCGATCGCCAGGTCATAGGCCTGCATCGCGGCTTCGGCCTCGCCGCTATCGTTCAGGATGTTGCCGCGATTATTGTGGGCCTCGACATTGTGCGCGTTCAGCGCCAGCGCGCGGCCGACACTCTCCAGGGCGGCCTCGAAGCGGCCCAGGTCCTTGAGCGCCACGGCACGGTTGTTCCAGGCCTGTGCGTCGTCGGCGTTGAGCGCGAGCGCACGGTCGTAGCTGTCCAGCGCCTCTTCCTGCCGCCGCAGCCCCTGCAGAACGATGCCGCGGTTGTAATAAGTATCCGCATCGCCGGCCTGCAGCGCCAATGCCGCGTCGTAGCTGTCCAGCGCCTCGTCGAAGCGCTGCTGTTCTTTCAGCGCATTGCCCAGGTTGCCGTGCGCTTCCGCCACGTTCGCGTTGACCGCCAGCGCGTAGCGGATGAAATGTTCCGCCAGGCCAGGGTCGCCCAACTGGAAAGCGCCGATGCCGACATGGTGCAAGGCCTGGAAATGCCGGGGTGCGAGCTTGAGCGCCTGTTCATACGACAGCATCGCTTCATTGACCTGGCCCTGGCTGTGGAGCTGCAGGCCGTGGTTGAACAGCTGATTGGCCTGAGCCTGGTCCTGGGTGCCGGAATGGCCGGGAACGGAACTATTACTATATGCCATGTGGGGGAACGCGATAGATAGGATGGGTTCGCCCGGCGAGAGAGCAACGGTATGCCGGCGAAGGAAAGTCTTCGTGATTATAGAGGAAAGAGTTTTCGTAGGGCAACATAATCGCTGGATGCCTTGCGACTGGCGCAGGATCGTGGCGCTTTCCCGACACGAGGGCGTGCCCGGGCCGTTCTTGATGATTGAACAAGGAGCGGATAGTCAGGCAATCGCGCCCTAGCCATGAAATCAAGGGCTTACGCGCGACCGCAAAATTTTTAAAAAAATTTCCGCGTGGAATATAGAGGAAAGAGTTTTCGTAGGGCAACATAATCGCTGGATGCCTTGCGACCGGCGTAGGATCGTGGCGCTTTCCCGACACGAGGGCGTGCCCGGGCCGTTCTTGATGATTGAACAAGGAGCGGATAGTCAGGCAATCGCGCCCTACCCATGAAATCAAGGGCTTACGCGAGACCGCAGAATTTTTAAAAAAATTTCCGCGTGGAATTTAATGGATGTGTGGAAACGGTCGTCTTGTACTTGTGAGAGCGCCAGAAAGGCTGCTCCGAACAGACCAAACCGATATTCAGGAGCTTGAAAATGCTGAGCCTTCACACCAACGCCGCTTCGCTGTCCGCACAAAACTCGATCAGCAAGACCCAGACCAGCCTGTCGACCTCGATGACCCGCCTGTCGACCGGCTACCGCATCAATTCGGCAATGGACGACGCAGCCGGCCTGCAGATCGCCACCCGCCTGAAAGCCCAGAGCAGCGGCATGGCAGTTGCAATGCGCAACACCCAGAACTCGATCTCGATGCTGCAGACCGCCGAAGGTTCGCTGAGCGAAGTGAACAACATCCTGGTCCGCATGAAGGACCTGGCAACCCAGGCAGCCGATGGTTCGTCGTCGGATACCGACCGTACCGCGATGCAGACCGAGTATGACTCGCTGGGCAAGGAACTGAGCAACATCGTGTCGAACACCAAGTTCGGCGGCACCGAGCTGCTGAACACCTCGACCGGCAAGCTGAAGAGCTCCATCGACTTCCAGATCGGCTCGGACAAAACCGAGAAGATGACCGCCGACTTCTCGACCGACCTGTCGACCATGGCTACCGACATCAGCAGCACCTCGGGCGCCTTCAGCTCGACCGCCAGCTCGACCGTCACCGCCGTCGGCACCGAAATCGCTTCGAGCACGGCAGCCAACGGCAGCATCAAGACCCTGTCGGACGCGATCGACGCCGTCAGCGGCCTGCGTTCGAAGCTGGGCGCCGCATCGAACCGCCTGGACCACGTCTACAACAACCTGTCGAACGTCTCGACCAACACCGCAGCCGCAACCGGCCGCATCATGGATGTCGACTTCGCAGCTGAAAGCTCGAACATGACCTCGAACCAGATGCTGCTGCAAGCCTCGACCGCCATGCTGAAGCAGACCAACAGCATGTCGTCGATGGTCATGTCCCTGCTGCAGTAATCGCAGGGCCGGCATCGGCCGCCTTCCCGGGCTAGACCAGCCGGGAGCCCCCAAAGGCCAGCCTTGCGGTTGGCCTTTTTACTTGTTACTCTGCCTTTATCATGGCCTCCCTGTCCTTCCCCCCGCTCCTTGCGCCGGCCTTGCCCGCTGCACCCGCCGCCGGGCCGCTGCCGGTCGGTGCGGTCGCCGCCGTCGCCCCGGCCGCGCTGCTGGCCGAGATGGATTCCCTGCCGCTGCCCCTGCCCGGCGCGCAACAGGCGCAGGCGAAAGCCGCACCGGGCGGCGACGGCATGGCGGAAGGCGCCGCGATGCGGCCGGACCAGGTATTGATGGCGCGCCAGCTGAGCTGGCCCACTCAAGAGGCCGGGACGCTCGCCAGTTCATGGCGCAGCATGGTGCGCAGCTATGGCACCCAGCTCGTGAACCGCGAACTGCAGGCGCGCCCCGGCCAGCTGCCGACGGCGATGCTGCTGGCGGGCCAGGATCCGCGCGTGCTGCGCCAGGGCGACCAGACCTCTCCTCTCGACGCCTGGCGCTTCACGGTGCATGCGGGCAGCCCGCAGGACCAGCACCTGCGCGTGGTGCAGGAAGAACACGAAGCGCAACAGCAGCAAAAAAGGCGCCGTGCCCGCGCCGCCCTGCGCCTGGAACTGGTGCTGATTGATGGCACCGTGGTGACCGTGCAGGCCGAACCCCTGGCCGACGGCGTGCGCCTGGAGTTGTGCGCGCCGGACGAAGCCTCGCTCGCGCGCCTGCGCGCGCTGGAGCCGAAACTCGAGAAAGCGGTGGCACGCGCCGGATTGCGCGTGCTGGGATGGAAGTACCGCGCCAGCCTGCCGATGGGGCCTGCCCACATCCGCCTGCCTTCGACGGACGCGGCGTCGGCGCTCAGCCTTCCGGTGTTTCGTGCGATGGCGGAATTGGCGCTGGTGCTTCCCGTTCTTCAATAAAGGTTTGCGTGGGCACTCCGTGCCCACGATGGTCAGCCCACCGAACCAATAATGGAGACCTCGCGGTTCTCCGGAATCTCGTTATACGACAGCACGTGCAGCCCCGGCGCGAACAGGCGCGCATAACGGGCCAGCAGCGGACGGATCTGCGGCAGCACCAGCAGGAGCGGCGGCGTGTGCTGCTGCTTCATCTGCTCGCGCGCGACCGGCATGTTCAGCTGCAGCTGGGACAGCAGCTGCGGATCGATCGGATAATTGTCGAGTGCGATCTTGCCGCCATTGTTCTGGCGCGCCTGGTTCAGGGAACCGAGCAGCATGTTCTCCAGGTCGCCGGACAGGTTAAACGCCGGCATGTCCCTCTTCTTGCCGTACAGGCCGGACACGATCTGGCGCCGCAGCGCGCAGCGCACCTCGGCCGCCAGCAGGATCGGATCCTTGGTCGACTCCGAGCTGTCCAGCAGCGTGGTGGCGATCACCACGATGTCCTTCAGCGAGACGCTCTCGGCGAGGAGCACGCGGAACACGCGCAGCAGTTGGGTGTGGGTCAGCGCCTTGTCCAGCGCCGACGCGAGCTTGGGCGACAGCGCCGTCAGGCGGTCCATCATCGCCGGCACGTCTTCGTGGCGGAACAGCTCCGACAGGTAATCCTTGGCGATCTTCGAGGCGTGGGTCGCGATCGCGCTTGCCACCTCGACCACCTGGTAGCCCTGGCCCAGCGCGTGCGCCTTCTGCTCCGGGTCGATCCAGGTGACGGCCATGCCGAAAGCCGGCTCGATGCCGGGGATGCCGTCCAGCTGCCCGTACACGGTCGGCGACGGGATCGCCATCAGCGCCTCGGCCACCACCTCCCCTTCCGCGACCACGGTGCCGTTCAGCGAAATCGCATACTGGTTCGGACGCAGGGTAAGGTCGTCGCGCACGCCGATGGCGGGCAGCAGCAGGCCCATTTGCTCGGACAGGCTCTGGCGCACGCCCTTGATGCGCTTGGTCAGGGCCTCGCCCTGCGCCTTGTCGACCAGGTGCACGAGCTTATAGCCGACGGCCACCGAGATCGGCTGCACCACCGGCAGCTGCTGCCAGTCGAGGTCGGGCACGCGGTCGTCGCGCAGCGCGGCCTCGATGGCGGCCACGCTGTCCTGCGACGGCGCCTTGACCTGGCCGGTCTGGCGCCAGCCCACATAAGCCAGCACGCCGGCGAAGATCATGAAGAAGAACCACGGCATGCCAGGCACCAGGGCCAGGATGATCATCACGCCGGCGGCCGAGAACAGCACGCTCGGCTGGGCCAGCAGCTGGCCGCCGACCTGCTCTTCGAGGTCGCCGGAATCGCTGACGCGGGTCACCAGGATCGCCGCCGCCGCCGACAGCAGCAGCGCCGGAATCTGCGCGACCAGGCCGTCGCCGATGGTCAGCAGCGCGTACTGGCGGAAGGCATCGCCCATCGACAGGCCGTGCATCAGCGCGCCGATTGCGACGCCGCCGATCAGGTTGATCAGTAGGATCAGGATCGAGGCGATGGCGTCGCCGCGCACGAACTTCGAGGCGCCGTCCATGGCGCCGTAGAAGTCGGCTTCGTTGGCGACGTCCTTGCGGCGCTGCTGCGCCTGTTCCTGGTTGATCAGGCCCGCGTTCAGGTCGGCGTCGATCGCCATCTGCTTGCCGGGCAGCGCATCCAGCGTGAAGCGCGCCGAGACCTCGGAGATCCGCTCCGCGCCCTTGGTGACGACGATGAAGTTGATGATCATGAGGATCACGAACACCACGATGCCGACCACGAAGTTGCCGCCGATGACGACGTTGCCGAAGGCCTCGATCACATGGCCGGCCGCGGCGTTGCCCTCGTGGCCGCGCAGCAGCACCACGCGGGTCGAGGCCACGTTCAGGGCCAGGCGCATCAGCGTGGTGCCGAGGATCACGGTCGGGAACACCGAGAAGTCCAGCGGACGCTTGGCCGACACGGACACCAGGATCACGATCAGCGCCAGCACGATGTTGAAGGTGAACATCACGTCCAGCAGCACCGGCGGCAGCGGCAGCATGATCATCGCCAGGAGCGCCAGCAGGAACGCCGGGGTGGCGAACTTCTGGCGGCGCAGCTCGGCCATCAAGCCGTTAATCATGTTCATGTTGCGGATACCTCACTCAAATGACTGGGAACGACGACTTCGTTCGGGAACCGTGGGGGCGCCTGGCGCCGGCCGTCACGGAATGCGTTCAGTTGCAGCACATAGTTCAACACCTGCGATACCGCCTGGTAGAGCTGCGCCGGGATCTGCTGCTGGACCTGGCTGGTGTTGTAGATCGCGCGCGCCAGCGGCGGCAGCGCGACCGTCTCGATCCTGTGTTTCGCCGCCACCGCCTTGATGTACAGGGCCATCTCGTCGATGCCCTTGGCGACCACGAAAGGCGCCTCGGCGCGGCTGGTGTCGTACTTCAGCGCGACCGCGTAGTGTTCGGGGTTGACGATCACCACGTCGGCGGTCGGCACGGTCTTGTTCACGTTGCGCCGCGCCAGCTGCTGCTGGATCTGGCGAATGCGCGCCTTCACTTCGGGCTTGCCCTCGGTGCTCTTGAATTCCTCCTTCACTTCCTGCTTGCTCATGCGCTGGCTGCGCGCGAACAGGAAGGACTGCAGCGGCACGTCGACCAGGGCGAACAGCAGGAACACCGAGATCAGCGCCATCAGGGCGTCGAACAGCTGCGACACGCCGCGCAGGATGGCGTCCGACAGCGGCAGGCGCTGCAGGTCGAGCCAGGATGCCGCGCCGGAGCGCGCCACGTACCACAGCACGGTCGCCAGCACGAGCGCCTTGGCGACCGAGATCCCGAAGGTGCTCCAGTGCTTGGCCGAGGCCAGGTTGCCCAGGTTCGTGACCGGCGAGAAGCGGCTGAAATTCGGCGCCAGGCTGGCGGTCGAGAAGTTCCAGCCGCCAGGCACGAGGCTCGACAGCAGCACCGCCAGGGTCACGCCGAACAGCGGCAGCAGCATCTTGATCAGCAGGATGGCCGCATTGCCGAACACGATCGACAGCGCGTTCTCGATCGCCCCGGCTTCGCCGAGCGGCACGAACACCATGCGGAACAGCGCGCGGAAGGATTCGAGGTAGTCCGGCATCAGGAACACCAGCAGCTTCAGGCTGGCCAGGATGCCGACCGCGGTGGCCAGGTCCTTCGAGCGGACCACCTGCCCCTGCTCGCGCGCCTTTCTCAGCTTCTGGCCTGACGCCTTTTCTGTCTTGTCGCCGCCGCTGCCTTCAGCCATGGGCCGCCCTCATCTGCTGCTGGAGCATCTCCAGCACCTGGTTAGTCATCTGCACGTAATGCTCGGGGATGAAGCGCACGACCTGCGCCAGCATCATCAGGCCGAACAGCGTCACCAGCGAAAAGCCCAGCGAGAACAGGTTCAGCGACGGCGCCACCCGGTTCAGGAAGCCGAGACCGATCTGCACCACGAGGGTCGAAAAGACGATCGGCAGCGCCAGCAGGATCGCGGCCGCGAACACCCAGCCCACGTTCAGGGCCACGGTCTGCAGCAGCAGCGGAGCATAGCCGCCGCCGACGGGCCAGGCGCGGAAGCTCTGGCCCAGCACGCCGACCAGCACCAGGTGGCCGTCGATCGCGAAGAACACCAGGATCGCCACCAGCCCGAGCAGGCCCGACACCACGTCCGACTGCTGGCCGTTGACCGGGTCGTTCATCTGCGCCATCGAAAAGCCGATCTGGCTCGACACCAGGAAGCCCAGCGTCGACACCACCGCCATCGTCAGCTGCAGCGCCAGGCCGATCACGCCGCCGATCACGGCCTGCTCGACCATCGCCACCACGCCCGCCAGCGAGAACGGATCGGGCATCGCGCGGCCCTGCGTCATCGGCAGCATCATGAAGGCCAGCACCACCGACAGCAGCGCGCGCACCGCCAGCGGCACATAGGACTCTCCCAGCACCGGCGCGGTCGCCAGCATCGCCATGCAGCGTGCGAACGGCCACCACAGCGCGCTGATCAGGGGCAGCAGGAAACCGGCGACTTCGAGCATCGTGCGCGCCGGCCTATCCGACCAGCTGGGCGGCGCGCTGGAACACGGCCACGCAGTAGTCCATCAGTTTGCCGGTCATCCAGTGCCCGGCCAGGATCAGCGCCATCAGGGTCACCAGCAGGCGCGGCAGAAAGCTCAGGGTCTGCTCGTTGATCGAGGTGGCGGCCTGGAACAGCGCGACGATCACGCCGGTCACCAGGCCGGGAAGCACCAGCACGGCCGCCAGCAGCATCACCAGCCGCAGCGCCTCGGCCACGAAGTCGACGGCGATATCGGGAGTCATATCTTTATTTACTCAGTATCCGTGGATGCTGCCGACCAGGGTGTTCACGGTCAGGGTCCAGCCGTCGACCAGCACGAACAGCAGCAGCTTGAAAGGCAGCGAGATCACGAGCGGCGACAGCATCATCATGCCCATCGCCATCAGCACCGACGACACCACCAGGTCGATGATCAGGAAGGGAATGAACAGCATGCAGCCGATCTGGAAGGCGCTTTTCAGCTCGGACAGCACGAAGGCCGCCAGCTTGACGGTGAAGCCGCGCTGCATCGGCGCCATCTCGGGCGGCTCGCCGGCCAGGTGCGCGACCTGGGCCAGCGCGGCCTTGCTGGTCTGGGCCAGCATGAAGCGCGACAGCGGCACCTCGGCGGTCCTGAGCGCCTGCTCGAGCGTGATCTTGTCCTTGTCGTAGGGGACGAAGGCTTCGTTCCAGACCTGCTCGCCGACCGGGCGCATCACCAGCAGCGTGAGAATCAGCGCGACGCCGGTGATGATCCGGTTCGGCAGGCCCGTTTGCAGGCCCAGCGCCTGGCGCAGCAGCGACAGCACGATCACGAAGCGCGTGAAGCTGGTCATCATCATGACCATCACGGGCAGCAGCCCGAGGACGGTCATCAGCACCAGGATCTGCGACTTCACGGTGAGGCCGCTGCCGGTGCCGGGGATGATCCCGGGCAGGAGGTCGGGATGCTGCGGCGCAGCCGATGCCGCGCCCGCGATCAGCAAAAGAGAAACGCCGGCGAAGGCCGGCGCGTAGCGGCGCAAAGCTCGACGCGGCTTCGCGCCGTCCAGCTTCAAGCTCATGGTGCGATCAGGTCCAGGTTGAGGCCGTCGAGATCGATCACCTTCAAGCCGTACTGCTCGCCCGCGACCACCACTTCGGCGCGGCCGATGGCGGCGCCGTTGACCTTGATGACCAGCGGCTCGCCGGCCAGCGCGTCGAGCGGCAGCACGGAGGACGGGCCGATCTCCATCAGCTCCTGCAGCGAGATGCGGGCCGAGCCCACTTCCAGCGTCAGGGTCACCGGGATGCGGCGCATCATCTGCGGCAGGCGGGCCGACTTGGCCGCCCCACTGCTTGCGGCGACCGGGGCATCGCCGCCTTCCAGGTCGTCGATGATGATGTCGCCGCCGGCGATTTGCTCATTCAGGTTCATGTCCATTTACTCGGCATCTTCAAAAGAGGTTAAACACAGCTTTCCCTTGTGCTCAGCGACGGCGGCCGTAAACAGGCACGCTTCGTCGAGCAGGACGTCGGCCCGGCCCACGTTGACCGGTATCACGTCCCCGACTTTCAGGTCGAACAGCGCGCCCAGCGTGATCTCCTTGCTGATCAGGCGGCCGTCGAGCTTGACCTGCAGCTTCGACGACAGCGGTTCGCTCGGTCCGCGCACCGCATGGGCGTGCGGGTGATCCGGGCGCAGGCTGCCCAGGATCGCAGCCATCAGCGACTGGTCCGGGGCGATCCAGAACCGGCTCGTTGCACCGTTGGCATCGCGCACCGTGGCGCAGATCGTCCAGGCGCTCTTGCCCGGCATGGTCGATCCGGCCACGGCGCCGGCCGGCACCGGCCTCGGCGCCACTTCCATTGCTGCGCTTACAGCGACGCGTGCATACAACAGGTCGGCCATCTGTTGCGTCAACACGACGATGAGGCGCTCTTCGGTCGCCGTCACGCGTTCCGTTCCGGGATCGCGCGGCATTGCGGCGGCGCTACGGCCACCGTAGCGCCGCTCCAACAGTGTCAGCAATAAACCACGTTCAAATGCCACCGAAACCGTGCCCAAGGCACCCGTTGCGGCCATCCAACGCAGTCCGGTGTCCTGCGGCGCGCGTCCGAATACGACACTGTCGAGACGCCAGCCACCCCAGTAACGGCGCGCGGCACCTTGCATTGCAGCGTCGATGTCATCCAGCAGACGTCCCGCAAACTGGGGCAGCAGATGCACCGGACGCCCCAGCAGGCAGGGGTCGAGCACTTGGTGCTGCGAGGTAGGGTCAGGGCTTGCGATCGGCATGTTCAAATTAACATTTAAATAAGCAGGAATGCTTTCTTTTCATTCCCCAAGGCAACTATTATACCTGTTAAATTGTGTCGCAACGCTTGAGATTCCTCTTTGAATTCGTCATTGCCGTACGGTAATATGCTGGTGTTCAGCGCTGAATTGAGGAAATTCATACAGGGCGACGATAGACGAAGCTGATATTTCCCCTGGTTCCGCGACAGAAACCAAGCTTCTTCAAGAACCTAAAAATTTAACAATTTCCAAAGCGCAATCGAAATTTCGACACATTGACACTAGGAAACACTGTCAATTCGCTACCAACCTTCACACACGAAATCTACGCATGGGAGCAGGAAACACGATGGGAACTGAACTTGCTGGTCTGATCCGCGCCGATCTCGCCGCCCTGACCAATGACGCCAGCCGCCTTGCCGTGGCCCCGTCGATCGACATCGGGCAGCCGACCCAGAACAGCGCGACCGGCGGCTTCTCCTTCGCGCAAAGCATGAAGGATGCGCTGGCCAGCGTCGACGGCGAGCAGCGCGCGGCGAGCGACAAGATGGCCGCCGTCGACAGCGGCAAGAGCGACGACCTGGTCGGCGCCATGCTGTCCTCGCAGCAGGCCAACCTGTCCTTCTCGATGCTGATGCAAGTGCGTAACAAGGTCATGGGCGCCGTCGACGAACTGCTCAAGCTCCCCGTCTGATCAGGAAGAAGCTCACTGTGATTGCCGCTCTCAAGTCCGCCATCGGCGGAAAACGCCTGCCGGCGCTGCCGCCCGCGCTGTCGAAGAACCTGACCCCGATGCTGGTGCTGGCGATCGCCATCACCGCCGCGGTCACCCTGTATATGTGGAAGGACCAGGCCGACTACAAACCGCTCTTCGGCGCGCGCGAAAAAGTCGCCGCTTCCGACATGATGAGCGTGCTCGAGGCGGAGCACGTGCCCTACCGCGTGCACCCGGACAGCGGCCAGGTGCTGGTGCCCTCCAACCAGCTGGGCAAGGTGCGCATGCTGCTGGCCGCGAAAGGCGTGACGGCGCAGCTGCCGGCCGGCCTGGAACTGATGGACAAGAGCGACCCGCTGGGCGTGTCGCAATTCGTGCAGGACGTGCGCTTCCGCCGCGGCCTGGAAGGCGAACTGGCGCAGTCGATCCTGACGATCGACGCCATCGCCTCGGCCCGCGTGCACCTGGCGATCGCCAAGTCGACCTCCTTCGTCGCCAGCGACGGCGACAAGTCCTCGGCTTCGGTGGTGGTCGCGGTCAAGTCTGGCCACACCCTCTCCAACGAACAGATCGCCGCGATCGTCAACCTGGTCTCGGGCAGCGTCGCCAGCCTGGCGCCGAATCGGGTCTCGCTGGTCGACCAGAACGGCAACTACCTGTCCTCGCGCGTCGACCTGGCCGACGGCTTCGACGGCGCCGCCCAGGGCGACACCGCCGCCAAGCGCTTCCAAGACGAAGTGCGCGCCAACGTCAACGAGCTGCTCGGACCAGTCCTCGGCGCCGACAACTTTAAGGTCAGCGTGACCGCCGACGTCGACAACGACAAGATCGAGGAAACCCAGGAAAAGTACGGCGAAGCGCCGAAGGTCACCAGCGAAGCGATGCGCGAAGAGCTGGAGAAGAGCCGCGTGGCGCTGGGTGTGCCGGGCACGCTGTCGAACCGTCCTCCGGTCTCGGCGCCTCCGGCCGACCCGAACGCGGCCGCCAACGGCGCCGCCGATCCCAACGCCAAGGGCGACGACGGCAGCGCACGCAAGAATGCGACCACCCGCCAGTACGCCTACGACCGCGCGATCACCCAGATCAAGCGCTCGCGCGGCCGCCTCAAGAAGCTGTCGGTGGCGGTGGTGCTGAACAACGCCAAGGCGGCCTCGCCGAAGACCGGCTGGAGCGCGAACGAGATCGCCAACATCGACAAGATCCTGCGCGGCGGCCTGGGCATCGACGCCAACCGCGGCGACGTGCTGGCGGTGTCCTCGCTGAGCTTCCCTGCCCCGGCTCCCGCCGAGCCGTGGTACCAGCAGCGCGACAATGTGGTCGACATGACCGGCTGGGCGGCCTGGATCGTCGGCGCCCTGTTCGCCTGGTTCGCGGTCCTGCGCCCGCTCATGCGCATGCTGACCCGGCGCGGCAATCCGCAGGCGGCGCAAGCTCCCGCCCTGGCCCAGCTGCCGGGCGGCGGTGCGGCGGCCCTGAACGGCGCCGCCGGCGCACTGGCCGCACCGGGCGCGCCGGCACTGGCGGGCAGCGCGGCGGCAGCGCTGCCGGCGGCGGGCACGCCTTCGCTGGGCAACGCGATGCCGGTCCAGCCGCTGCTGGAAAACTATGATTTGCCACCGGCCGGTTCGGCCGTGGACGTGATGGTCGACCATCTGCGGGTCCTGGCAGGCAAGGAGCCGGAGCGGGTGGCGGAAGTGGTCAAACAATGGGTACAGAAGAAAAATGGCGGATCTGAACAATAACGACGTGCAGGAAGTGGCGCTGACCCCGGTCGAACAGGCCGCGATCGTGCTGCTGTCGATCGGCGAGGAACCGGCGGCCGCCGTGCTGCGCTGCCTCGAGCGCGAGGAATTGATCGAGCTGACCCAGGTGATGAGCCGGATGAGCGGCATCAAGGTCGACGCCGTGAAGAACTCGATCCAGAAGTTCTTCGACGACTACCGCCAGCAGAGCGGCCTGCACGGCGCCTCGCGCAACTACCTGAAGCGCTCGCTCGACCTGGCGCTGGGCAGCGAGATCGCCAACAGCGTTCTCAATACGATCTACGGCGACGCCATCCGTCCGATGATGGCGCGCCTGCAGTACGCCTCGCCGAAGTGGCTGGCCGACTACATCGCCGCCGAGCACGTGCAGATGCAGGCCGTCTTCCTGGCCTTCCTGCCGCCCGCGCTGGCCGGCCAGATCATCGACGCGCTGCCGGAAGAAGGCCGCGAACTGGTGCTGCTGAACCTGGCGCGCCTGGAAGAGATCGACCGCGAGCTGCTGGCCGAACTGGAAGAGCTGGTGCAGCGCTGCCTGTCCGCGCTCGATACCCAGAGCGCCACCGTGGAAGGCGTACGCCAGGCGGCCGATATCCTGAACCGCCTGCCGAACAACCGCGCCACCATGGTCGAGCTGTTGCGCGCCCACGATCCGGAAGTCGTGTCGCAGATCGAGATGTCGATGTACGACTTCTTCATCCTGTCTAAACAGACCGAACAGACCATCACGCGCCTGCTGGACGAAATCCCGCTGGAGCAGTGGGCCGTCGCCCTCAAGGGCGCCGAGCCGGCCCTGCGCGATGCGATCCTGGGCGCGATGCCGAAGCGCCAGGCACAGAGCTTCGAAGACCTGATGCGCCGCTCCGGACCGGTGCCGATGTCGCGCATCGAGCAGACCCGCCGCGAGATCATGGCTGCCGTGAAGGACCTGGCCGACAACGGTGAAATCGAAGTCCAGCTGTTCGCCGAGGCGACCGCCGAATGAAGCAGTTCCGGCCTTATCACTTCCCGCCCCTGGCCCAATTCCTGGCCGCCAGCGGCAGCACCTCGCCCGCATCAATCTCGGCCACCGCGGAACAGGACTGGCAGGGCGCGATGGCCGACGGCTTTCGCCAGGGCCAGCAGGACGGCTACGACGTCGGCGTCGAGCAGGGCCGCAGCGACGGCTTCGATGCCGGCCACGTCGAAGGCCTGGCGCGCGGCATCGAGGAAGGCCGCCAGCAGGCGCTCGCCGAGCTGGAAGCGATGTCCGAGCCGGTCGACGCCATGCTGCGCGCCCTGAAGAAGCTCAATACCGAATTCAAGAATGCCCAGCGCAAGGAAGTGGTGGACCTGGTCGGAAAGATCGCCCGCCAGGTGATCCGCGCCGAACTGGCGCTGCAGCCGGTGCAGATGCTGGCGCTGGTGGACGAGGCGCTGGCGGCGATGCCGCCGACCCGCGACGAGGTCGAGGTGCTGCTCAACCCCGAAGAGCTCAAGCGCATCCAGGAGCTGGATCCGAAGCGGGCCAAGAAATGGAACCTGCTGGCCGACCCGAGCCTGGAACCGGGCGAATGCCGCGTCAAGGCCGGCGACCACGAAGTCGACGCCGGCTGCCAGGGCCGTCTCGCGGCCTGCATGGAGCAGGTGCGTGAAGGCCTGGCTGCCGAAGAGGCGGAGGAAGCGTGAGCGCACTGGCCCAGACCCTGCGTTCGCTCGACATCGGCGCGGTGCCGGTGGCCACGCCCACCGGGCGCCTGGTCGCGGTGCAGGGCCTGCTGCTCGAGAGCGTCGGCGTGAAGCTGCACACCGGCCAGCGCTGCCGCGTCGAACTGGTCGACGGCGACTGGCTGGACGCGCAGGCGGTCGGCTTTCGCGACAAGGTGACTTACCTGATGCCGTTCAAGAAGGCCGACGGCCTGGTGACCGGCGCCCGCGTGCTGCCCGCCAGCGGCCCGTCCAGCATCCAGATCGGTCCTTCGTGGATGGGCCGCATGGTGAACGGCCTGGGCGAGCCGATCGACGGCCTGGGCCGCCTCGGCGGCGACCAGACCCTGTCCACCACGCCGCCCAGGGTCAATCCCTTGCGCAAGGCGCCGGTAGACGAGCCGCTGGACGTCGGCGTGCGCGCGATCAATTCGATGCTCACGCTCGGCAAGGGCCAGCGCGTCGGCCTGATGGCCGGCTCCGGCGTCGGCAAGTCGGTGCTGCTCGGCCTGATCACGCGCCAGACCGTGGCCGACGTGATCGTGGTCGGTTTGATCGGCGAACGTAACCGCGAGGTGCGCGAATTCGTCGAGAAGTCGCTCGGCGTGGAGGGTTTGCGTCGAGCTGTGCTGGTGGTGGCGCCGGCCGACGAAAGCCCCCTGATGCGGGTGATGGCGACCGAACTGTGCCACGCGATCGCGGCCCACTTCCGCGACCGCGGCCAGAACGTGCTGCTGCTGTGCGATTCCCTGACCCGCTACGCGATGGCGCTGCGCGAAGTGGCGCTGTCGCTGGGCGAACCGCCGGCGACGCGCGGCTATCCGCCGTCGGTATTCTCGAATCTGCCACAGCTGTGCGAATCGGCCGGCAACGGCGAGAATCCGGACGGCAGCATGAGCGCCATCTACACCGTGCTGGCGGAAGGCGACGACCAGCAGGACCCGGTGGTCGACAGCGCGCGCGCCATCCTCGACGGCCACATCGTGCTGACCCGCGAGCTGGCCGAGCGCGGCCACTACCCGGCGATCGACGTCGCCCAGTCGATCAGCCGCTGCATGGCCCAGGTGGTCACGCCGGACCATGCTCAGGCAGCACGCAGGCTGAAGGCGGCGATGGCGAAGCATGCGCGGGTGCGCGACCTGATCCCGCTCGGCGCCTACCAGCCGGGTGCCGATCCGGAAACCGACCGCGCGGTGAAGCTGCATCCGCACATCGAAGCCTTTCTGTGCCAGGGCACGCGCGAAGACGCGCCCTTCGGCCCCTGCGTCGACCAGCTGATGGCGATGATGGCATGAGCAACCGGATGAACAAAAGCGACACGATCACGAGCCTCGGCACCCTGGTGCGCCTGCGCAGCACCGAAGTCGAACGCCTGCAGGCCGACCTGGCCAGGCAGGAAGCGACGCGCGCGCGCTACCAGGCCGCCGTCGAGCGCCTGACCGACCTCGCGGTCGGCAGCGGCCCGTCGGCGCAGCCCGGGGCCAAGCTGTCGCCGGCCCTGGCGGCCAATTGCGGCAACTACAAGCAGGCCGTGTTCGCGCTGGCCGACACCCAGCGCACCGACCTGCACCTGATTGACGCGAACATGGCGGTCTCGCAGCGCAACCTGGCCCAGGCCTGGACCAGGCGCGAGCTGCTCGGCAAGGTGCTGGCCCAGCACGAAGCCGCGTTCGCGCGCGAGCAGGACCGCGCCCAGCGCAAACAGGAAGACGACATCGCCACGCAGTCGTGGCTGGCAAATCAATAAGGAGCAAGCATGTCCAGTATTAACGCCCCAACCTACGATCCGACCAGCACCGCGCAGGCGATGGCACAGAAGCTGACCGCGAGCGCGCAGGAAATGCTGACCAGCCAGACCAAGACCGCCAGCGCCACCTCGACCGCGCTGTCGAAACTGGGCTCGGCGATCTCCGCCTTCCAGACCAGCTTGGGCTCCCTGACCGGCATCGGCAAGTCGATGCTGGCCCAGAGCGCGACCCTGTCCAACACCACGGTCGGCAGCGCGACCGCGAAGTCGACCGCCGCGGCGGGTACCTACAACCTGTTCGTCCAGCAGGTGGCGACCGCGGGACAGGCCTCCTACCAGGTCCCTCAGAACGGCGAAATCGGCGGCAAGTTGACGCTCACGCTGGCGCCGCCAGCGACGCCAGCGGCGACCCCGCCTTCGCCATCGGCCACGCAGACCGGACAATTCACCGTGCAGCTGAGCGCCGCCGCCGATACCGATGGCGACGGCAGCCTGAGCGCACGCGAGATCGCCGCCGCGATCAACAGCGAGCCGACCAACGCCGGCCGGGTGTCGGCTGGCGTGGTCACGATTGCCGGCGTGCCGCAACTCGTGCTGACCTCGGCGAACACCGGCGTAGCCAACAATGTCTGGCTCGACCCGAGCGCCGCCGGCCCCACGCTCGCCGGCAGCCTGGCGCTCAACAAGCGCACGGTGACCGCCGCAGCCACGGATGCGATTCTCCTGTACGGCGCCACCAGTTCCACCACCGGCACCCCGATCACGCAGGCCTCGAACACCTTCACGAACATCGATGGGGTGTCGCTGACCGTGACCCGTGCCCAGACAGCGGCCGAAAGCCCGTTCACCCTGACCGTGGGCAGCAGCGCCAGCGCCACGCAATCGAATGTGCAGGCTTTCGTCGACGCCTACAACAAGCTCAAGTCCGTCATCGACGGCCTGGTCGATCCGGGCGATCCGTCGTCCGGCGCCAGCCCCGGCGCATTCGCACACGACGCCGGTGTCCGCGCCCTGCAAGGCAGGCTGGTCAGCATGCTGCGCGCAACCGGCAACCCGTCGCTGGCCTCGTACGGCATCACCGCCGCACGCGACGGCACCCTGAGCCTCGATACGGCGCGCCTGACCAAGCAGCTGGCGCTCGATCCGACCAGCCTGGACAAGCTGATCGGATCGGCCAGCATCGGCAGCCCGACGGGCATCGCCGGCTCCCTGAACACCTACCTGAACCAGTGGAGCAACAGCACCACCGGCCAGATCACCCAGCGCAACGATTCGATCACCAAGCTGCAAACCTCGCTGACCAAACGCCAGTCCGACCTGGATGCCCAGTACAACGCCGCTTACGACCGCTACCTGAAACAGTTCACCGACTTGCAGACCCTGCAGGCCAGGATGAACAGCAACGTGTCGATGTTCGACGCACTCTTCGGCAACGCTAAGTCAAACTAAGAGATATTCCGATGTCTTATCAAGAAGCCTACGGCAGCTACCACGCCGTCAACCTGGAGGCGCAGACCTCGCGCGCCTCGCCGATCGAGCTGGTGCTGCTGCTTACCGACGGCCTGCTCGAAGAGCTGGCCCGCGCCCGCGCCCACATCGTCGCCAAGCGCTACGAACAGCGCGCCGCCAGCATCAACAAGTGCAACGACATCATCAACGGTCTCTCCAGCTCCCTCGATTTCGACGGCGGTGGACAGGTCGTCGCCAACCTGGCGAACCTCTACGATTTCTGCACCCAGCACCTGCATGCCGCCGGGGTCAAGCAGGACCCGCAGATGGTCGACGAAGTCGTGAAGGTCCTCACCACCATTCGCCAGGGTTGGGCCGGCGTGCAGGCGCGCAATGGATAAATCGGCCGCCCTCCTCCGTACCGCCGAGTCGCTGCGCCGCGCGGCAGACGGCGCCGCCTGGGAACAGGTGGCGCAGATGACGCGCGCACTGGCCCCGCAGCTCGACGCGCTCGCCGCCGCAGGTCCGCTGAGCGGCGCCGAACGCGCGGCCCTGCAGCGCCTGCGCGAAGCCCACGATCACGCCGCCGACGCCGTCGCCGCCGCCGCCCGGACCCTGAAGGACCGCATGGACGACATGCGCGCCAACAAGGATGGCTGGATGGCCTACGCCATGCACGACGCAACCGAACCTGCCTCGAGCCAGGCTTGACCATGATGATGCTGAATACCGTCAACCAATCCGCCGGCGCCGCTGCCAGGAATGCCGGCCCGGCCCAGCCGGCCCAGGCCGCGTCCGACGCAACGGGCGCCGCCCAGCCGACTGCCGCGCAGCCCAACGCTGCGCAGCCTGACGCCGCCCAGCTGGTCGCGGCCATCCAGCCCTTCGCGGCCTGGCTCGGCGAACAGTCGCAGGGCGCCGCACTGACGGTCCAGGCCAGCCTCCCGGCCGACGGCGCGGCCCCGGACGCCACGACCCAGGCGGGCGACGCCGCTGCCGCCACGCCGGACAAGGCCGCCGACGACGGCGCCGGCGCCGCGCAGCCGCCGCAGGACGGCGCGCTGCTGGCCGCGATGGCGATGCCGCTGATGCCCCTGTCCCCGGTCCAGGTGGCGCAGGCGGTGCAGGCCGCGCAGCCGCCGGGCGCGCAGTCCGGTGACGACGCCAGATCTACCGGCGCTACCGCGGCCGGCGCCGATGGCCGCCGCGCCGCGACACCGGACCGCGCCCTGGCCCTGCCGCAGGCAGCCGACGCGGCGTCGCCCCCGGCCGCGCGCCAGGTCCAGCCGGACGCCGTGCCGGCGGTGCGTTTCGCCGTCCATGCGCAGAACGACGGCGCCGCCGCAAATGCCGGCGGCCAGGATGCGGGCAGCGACCGTGGCGGCACCGGCAACGCTGCGCCGGCAAGTACGCCGGACCGCGCCGCCTTCGCCGGCGCGATCGCATCGCAGCCGGCGCCGACCGCAGCGGCCGCCGACACCGTCAAGCTGGCCGGTCCGCCGACCGCATGGCGCCAGAGCCTGCAGGAAGCGCTCGGCCAGCGCATGAACGTCCAGGTCGGCAATGGCATCGAGCAGGCCGTGATCCGGCTCGAGCCGCCGCAACTGGGCCGCATCGACATCGCGATCCGTCACAATGCCGGCGCGCTGGAAGTGAACATCTCGGCCTCCAACGGCGAGGTGCTGCGCCAGCTGCAGACCGTCAGCGACAACCTGCGCAGCGACCTGTCGCAGCGCCAGTTCACCGAGGTCGCCGTGACGGTCGTCCCGGCGCCGAAGAACGGCGCGGCGCCGTTCGGCGATCCGCAGCAGGGCCGCGGCCGCCGGCAGGACCGCGAGCAGGAAGACAATCAGCCCGGCCGCGCCCTGGCCGAAGCAGGCAACAACGCGTCCGCTTTCTCCCTGGGTGGACGTGACTAAGGTCAGACAACGATGAGCAAAATGAAAACAATCATCGCCATTGCCGGCGCCGTGATCCTGAGCGCCGCTGGCGCCGGTGGCGCCGTGTGGTGGTTCATGCCCAAGCCGGCCGTCGCCGCGGGCGCGGACAAGAGGGCAGCCGAGGAAAAGCCGAAGGCTGCCAAACCGATGAAATACGTCACCCTCGACAAGGTCATCGTGATGCTGCGCCGCGGCCCGAACGAAGACGAGAGCCACTACCTCTCGACCGACCTGGTGCTGGCCACCGAGCCGTCCAGGGAAAAGGAAACCAAGGAAAACCTGCCGCTGCTGCGCAGCCTGGCCGTGAGCACGCTGTCGAACTTCACGATGGCCGAGGCCTCTACCATGCCGGTCGAAAAATACGCGGCGCAGCTGAATCGCGCCTTCAATGCCGACTATGAGCGCAAGCATGCTGAAAAGCCGTTTGCGGAAGTCATGATCGGCAAACTGATCATCGAATAGCAGCCGGGGACAATGTGGGTTACATGACCGACTACGCCGACAGTTACGCCAGCACCGAGTACGCCGGCGCCGCCATGCACGCGGCGATGAGCGCAGCGGAGGAGCAGCGCCACCTGGTGGCATATGCGCCTCTGGTCAAGCGCATCGCACGCCAGCTCAACTCGCAGGTGTCGGGCGCGATGGGACGCGAGGACATGGAACAGATCGGCCTGATCGGCCTGCTGGAGGCGCTGCGCCGCTACGGCACGCCGGACACCGGCTTCGCCAGCTATGCCTCCTTGCGCGTGCGCGGCGCCATCCTCGACGAACTGCGCCGCCAGGACTGGCGTCCGCGCGCGGTCCGCCAGGACAGCCACAAGATGCGCGACGCCGTGCGCGCCCTCACCCGCAAGCTGGGCCGCGAGCCGAACGACCGGGAAGCAGCGGAAGCCCTCGGCATCGGCCAGGACGAATGGCGCCAGTTCCTGCTGGACGACGTCGCCGAGGAGCTGCTCAGCTTCGACGACGTGCTGCAGGAGTCGACCGATCGCGCCCAGAGCGCGCCGGGGCCGGAAGAACAGTTCATCGTGCGCCGCAGTCTCGAACAGGCCCTGAACGCCCTGTCCGAGCGCGAGCAGCGCGTGATCCAGATGATTTACGAATTCGAGCTCAGCTACAAGGAAATCGCGGCCGTGCTCGACCTGTCCGACGCCCGTGTCTGCCAGCTGAACAAGAGTGCGCTGGCCAAGATGAAAGCGGCGCTGGCCCAGGCCTGAACGACCAAACAAGAAAGGTAACAACATGCAAATCCTTGGCATCCTGATCGTGCTGGGCGCCGTATTCGGCGGCTTTGCCTTCATGGGCGGCACCGTCGGCGCCATCTGGCAGCCCATCGAAATGCTCATCATCGTCGGCGCCGCCGTCGGCGCCCTGGTGGTGGGCAATCCCAAGCACGTGCTGGCCGAGCTGCTGGTCCAGTTCAAGAAGATCATCGGCCGCCAGAAGCACGACTCGGAATTCCAGCGCCAGCTGCTGCTGCTGATGTACGAACTGCTGCAGACCGCCGCCGGCGGCCTGAAGGCGCTCGATGCCCACGTCGAGGCGCCCAAGGAAAGCCCGATGTTCCAGCGCTATCCGCTGATCCTCGAAGAGCCCAAGCTGCTGGCCTTCATCGTCGATAACTTCCGCCTGATGGCGATGGGTAAGATCAACGCCCACGAGCTGGAAGGCGTGCTGGAACAGGAACTGGACGCCATCCACGAAGAGCTGATGCAGCCCTCGAAGTCGCTGCACAAGATCGCGGAGGCGATGCCGGGCTTCGGCATCCTGGCCGCGGTGCTCGGCATCGTGATGACCATGAACTCGGTCGGCGGCGGCGCCGACACCGCCGAGATCGCGGAGCACATCGGCGCCGCGATGGTCGGCACCTTCATCGGCATCTTCTTCTGCTATGGCGTTCTGGATCCGATCTCCAACATGATGAAACAGCTGGTGAATTCGGAAGCGTCGACCATGGAGACCGTGAAGGTCGTGCTGTGCACCCACGTGGCCGGCAAGCCGCCGCTGCTGGCGATCGACGCCGGCCGCCGCCTGATCCAGCTGAACACCAAGCCGAGCTTCGCCCAGCTGGAAACCTGGATCAACGCCATGGCCGACGGCGAAGACGCCGGCGCCGCCAGGAAGCGCGCTTAAGGGACGGGGCGGACCAGCATGCAAGCAGCAAAAAAAGGCGAGAAGCACCTCGAGGAGACCATCGTCAAGCGTGGCGGCGGCAAGCAGCAGGACGACGAGCACGGCGGCGCGTGGAAGGTGGCATTCGCCGACTTCTGCATGGCGTTGATGGCGCTGTTCCTGGTGCTGTGGCTGATTGCCGCGCGCGAGGCCTCGGCCCTCAAGAGCATCGTGCGCGACAACACCGCGGCCGGCCTGATCGAAGGCAGCGGCGGCAGGCACGAGATCGCCGGGAATCCGAGCGGCAGCCTGATCGAACGCTTCCCGATGCCGAAGGCGAACGGCGGCGCGCAGGGGCCGGACGCCGGCGGCAAGGCCACCGCGCACACCCGTTATGAATCGCCGTCCGAGCTGGCGGCGCTGGCCCACGCCCTGCAGAAGATGAGCGCCGATGCCGGCCTGGCATCGAACCTGGCCACCGTGGTCACGCCGGAAGGCCTGCGCGTGATGCTGCACGATACCGACCGCCAGGGCATGTTCGTGCGCGGCAGCCCGATTCCCGTTGACCGTTTTTCAAAACTGTTGCGCGCAATGGCGCCGCTGTTCGAAAACATGGAAAATCAGATGCTGGTCGTAGGCCATACGGACTCCTTGCAGTACACTAGCAAGGACCCGAACAGCTACTCCAACTGGAGCCTGTCGGCCCATCGCGCGCTGGCTGCGCGCTCCCAGCTCCTGATCGGCGGCATGCGGAAGGAAAGCGTCCTGCAGGTGGTCGGCATGGCCGACCGCGCACCGGTCGATGCCGCCAAACCCGACGCCGCCGTCAACCGCCGTATCGAACTGCTGATCCTGACGACCAAACAGGCTGCCTCCATTACCGCGATGTTCGGTACGCCCGCCCAGACCGAAGACCTGAGCAAGGACGTGTCGATCACCAAGCCGGGCGAGGACGGGCTCAAGGAACTGCGCAGCCAATTGCCGAAGAAACCATGACGATTCAATCCAAACCCCGAGGATCCCGCATGAAGATCACAGGCGCCTCCACACCTTCCATCACGATCGCGCCGCAGGCCGGCGGCCCCGTGGCCGCTCCCGCCGCAGCCCCCGTCGCCGCCAGCGAAGCACTCGAATCGAGCGTGCTGCAGCCGGCGCAAAGCGCGCTGAAAGCCTTGCCCGACTTCGACGCCGCCAGGGTCGCCGAACTGCGCGACGCCCTGCAGAAGGGCGAGCTGCCCTTCGACGCCGGCCGCCTGGCAGGCCTGATCCAGCGCTTCCACGGCAGTCAGGGCTGACGATGGGCCGTCTGACCCGCGACCAGGCTGTCGCCCGCCTGCTGGACGGTATCCGGCACGACATGCAATCCTGCTCCGTCATCCGCGAGCTGCTGGAGCGCCAGTTCCAGGCCGCGCTGCGCCACCGCGCCGCCGAACTCGGCGCGCTGGCCGGCGAACTGATGCCCCAGCTCGACGCCATGGAACAGCGCCGCCAGCAGCGCGTGCAGCTGGTGCGCGCCCTGCACGGCGCCGCCGCCACCATGGACGACATGCTGAACGGCCTGCCTGCCGCGCAGCGCGGCCGCGCCACTGCCGACTGGCAGCAGCTGGAACAGCAGGTGCGCGACTGCAAGGAGGCCACCGCCCGCAACGGCAAGCTGATGGCCGACCAGTACACCGTGATGCAGCGCGTGCTGCACGGCGAGGACCAGCTCTATGCGCCAGACTGAATTCACCACTGCCTCGATCACGGCGACCGCGCCGACCGCGGCGACCCGCCCGACGGCGGGCATCGGCGGCGGTAGCGGCTTCGGGAACATCTTCGGCTCGGTCCAGGAAGAAGTCGCGTCCTTCATCCAGAACGGCAGCGGCGACAGCGTCGTTGGCGGCAGCGGTCGTGCGATGCTGAGCGCGGAAGGCAGCATATGGCAGGCGCGCGTCGGCCAGGCCGCCAACGCCATCGTCGGCGACGGCGGCGAGGCGTCGCCCGACCAGCAGGCTTTTTTGGAGAGCATCGCGCCGTGGGCAAAGGAAGCGGCCGACAAGCTGGGCGTCGCCCCCGAACTGGTATCGGCCCACGCCGCGCTGGAATCGGGCTGGGGCCAGCGCCCGCTGCGCAACGCCGACGGCAGCCCGAGCTTCAACCTGTTCGGCATCAAGGCCGGCAAGGGCTGGGCCGGCGACGTCGCCGAATCCGCGACTACCGAATACGTCGGCGGCGCAGCGCTCAAGACGAGCGCGCGCTTCCGCGCCTATCCGGACCAGGCCAGCGCCTTCCGCGACTACGCCCAGATGCTGATCGATAACCCGCGCTTCCGCGGCGCCCTGGGAGCCGGCAGCAACGCCCACGCCTTCGCCTCGGCGCTGGCCAAGGGCGGCTATGCAACCGATCCGGGCTACGCGGCCAAGTTGTCGCGGCTGGCCGGCAAGCTGCAGGGAATCAGCGGCTGAGCCCGCTATCGATGGGTTCGACGGTGCCCGGTCCGGCAACGCGCATGCGCACCACCTGGCCGCTGCCGGCGTTGCGCACCCGGACCACGGCGCCGCGCGCGCCGGCATCCATCGCCTCGCCGGCCGTGCTGACTTCGACGCCTTCGCGGCGCGCAATCATGAGTACTGCATCGCCGCGCTTGACCAGGACCGGCGCGCTGAGCTGCCCGCTGCGCAAAATGTCTCCAGGACGCAACATGCGGCGTGACATTTGTCCGATAGCTTCATCAGGCGAACTGATTGGATCGGCGATGTTGGAAATATCACGGCGCTCGATCGTGACCTGCGCATCCGTCAAGGCTTCGTTGGCCGCGACCGGCGCCGCGGCGATGGCCACCATCGCCGTCACGCGGGCGCGGACGATGTACTCGTACCGCCATCCGGGGGTGTCATTACAGCGCGCCAGGAAGCGCATTCTCTGCGGAGAGCGGGTGTCGAGCGCTTCGATGACGACGTTCTGGGCGCACGGCGGCGCGGCGCGGCTGGTAACGACGGCAACCTCGAATTGGGGCTCCGTCAAGCCGGCGGCGGCCATCTGCCGGTCGAGCTCGGCACGGGCGGCTTGTTCGATTTGCACCGGAATCGATTGCGTGGCGGCTTGTGCAAACGCACAAAATAATGCAAATGACGAAGCAACAAGGGTTGCCTTACGGAAAGCAATCATTAGACAATAGCGTCAGCGAAAAACCTGATTCTAACCAATCACACTGAAGTTCAAATAAAACCGGAGGTTTCTGCACATGACGATTAACTTCAAGGCCGCGCTCGGGGTGCATGCCGACGCGCTCGAGGTACGCGCCGAGCGCACCAAGGTGTTGGCCGCCAACATCGCGAACGAGAGCACGCCAGGCTTTACCGCGCGCGACCTCGACTTCGGCGCCATGATGCAGGAACGCCAGGATGCGGACAACGGCCAGCTGAGCCTCGGCGACGACTCGCCGCTGTACCGCGTGCCCTACCACCCCAGCGCCGACGGCAACACCGTCGAGATCGGGGTCGAACAGGCCGCGTTCTCGCAGAACGCCTCCGACTTCAATACCAGCCTCACCTTCATCAACATGCAGCTGCGTGGCCTGGCCAAGGCCATCAACGGCCAATAAGGGGCACGACCAGCATGGGCTTCAAAGATATCTCGCAGATCGCCGGTTCGGCGATGGCGGCGCAGTCGGTGCGCCTGAACACGATCGCCAGCAACCTGGCCAACGCCGACGTGTCGGCCGGCTCGGAGGCCGAAGCCTACCGCGCGCGCAAGCCGGTGTTCGCCGCCGCGATGGACAGTGCCGCCGGCGGCGGCGTGCGCGTGCTGGACGTGGTGCAGAGCGCCGAGCCGCTGCGCCGCGTGCACGAGCCGGACAATCCGAAGGCCGATGCCGAAGGCATGGTCTATTACACCAACGTCAACGAAGTGGCCGAGATGGCCGACATGATGTCGGCCTCGCGCGCATTCGAGACCAATGTCGAAGTACTGGGCCGCATCAAGTCGATGCAGCAGTCGCTGCTGAAGCTGGGAGAAAGCTGATGGTCGCCACCACCTCCACCACCAACAGCCAGTTCAACGGCACCGGCACCCAGGGCTCGGCCAAGGTCGCGGCCCAGGCGAGCACCAGCGAGAACCGCGACATGTTCACCAAGCTGCTGGTGGCGCAGATCCGGAACCAGGATCCGCTGTCGCCGCAGGACCCGACCGCCTACGTCAACCAGCTGTCGCAGCTGTCCCAGACCGAGGCGCTGCAGAACCTGTCGCAGATGACCACCGCCAACGCCAGCATCCTGCAGAGCATGCAGACCCTGGCGATGGGCAGCCAGGTCGGCTCGGAAGTCACGGTCGCGACGAATGCCGTCAAGCTGGACGGCAGCAAGGTCAACGGCAGCATCCAGCTGAACGGCGCCAGCAGCGCCACCACGCTGGTGCTGACCGGCCTCGATGGCCAGCAGCACACGATCGAACTGGGCGCCCATGGTTCGGGCGCGCAGTCGTTCACGATCGACCCGGATGCACTCGGCCTGCCGCCGGGTACCTATGCGATCCAGGCCAAGCCTTCGGACGGCACCTCCCCGCAGATCGAAGTCGCCGCACGCCTGAACAGCGTGCGCGTCGCGAACGGCGGCGTGGTGCTGCAGGTGGCGAACATCGGCGAGGTCGATCCCTCGTCCATCACCGGTTTCAACGGTAAAACCGCATCTTAAAGAACAAGGAATCGACATGAGCTTCGACATCGCCCTGTCCGGCATCCAGGCCATCAACCAGTCGCTGGAAACCACTTCGAACAACATCGCCAACGCCGCCACCTACGGCTTCAAGAGCAGCCGCGCGAACTTCGCCTCGGTCTATGCCGGCACGTCCGCCAACGGCGTGCAGGTCGGCTCGCTGACCCAGACCATCGGCCAGAACGGCAGCACCCAGACCACCGGCCGCGCCCTCGACGCCGCCATCGACGGCCGCGGCTTCTTCGTCAGCCGCGACCCGCAGGGCGGCCTGACCTATACCCGCGTCGGCATCTTCTCGACCGACACCAAGGGCTATCTGATCGACAGCAACGGCAAGAAGGTCCAGGGCTACGGTCCGGCCAACGGCGGCGCGCTGGGCATCATGGGCGACCTCCTGGTGCCGACCGGCCAGATCCCGGCGGTGGCGACCACCAAGGTCAACTTCGTCGGCAATCTGTCGTCCGACTGGAAGCCGATCGCCGGCACTCCGAGCCCGGGCGATTCGACCACCTACAACATGGTCAAGCAGTCGGTCGCTTACGACTCGCTGGGCGCCCAGCACACCGTTTCGTCCTACTTCGTCAAGACCGGCGACAATACCGTCGACGTCTACTACGCCGTCGATTCGGCCGGCACCCCGACCAAGGGCGCGACGCTGACCTTCGACAACCAGGGCGCGCTGGCAAGCGGCGGCACCAGCACCGTCGCCATCCCGGCGACCGGCGGCGCAGCCGCAAGCTCCATCGCCTTCGACTACACCGGCACCACCCGCTTCGCCGGCGAAGCCACCACCACCACCAACCGCAGCGACGGCTACGCTTCGGGCGCCTTCGTCGGCGTCGAGCTGTCGAAGGACGGCTCGCTGGTCGCCAAGTACAGCAACGACCAGTCGCAGGTGGTCGGCACCGTCGCCATCGCGACCTTCCCCAACGAAGGCGGCCTGCAGGCGATCAGCGACACCAGCTGGACCGCCAACGCCGATTCCGGCGCCGCCCTGTACAGCGTGCCGGGCGTGGGCCTGTCGGGCAAGCTGAACACCGGCGCGCTGGAAGGCTCGAACGTCGACATCACCTCCGAACTGGTCGGCCTGATGACCTCCCAACGCAACTATCAGGCCAACTCGAAGGTGCTGACCACCGAGAGCCAGATGATGCAGGCCCTGATGCAGGCCCTGTAATGGACAAGCTGATCTTCACCGCCGTCTCCGGCGCCGAACGCCTGCTGCGCTCGCAGCAGGTCCACGCCAACAACCTGGCGAACATGGATACCTCCGGTTTCCGCGCCAGCATGGAAACGGCAGGGAACACGGAGCTGGCCGGCTTCGGCTACGACGACCGCCACCTGTCGACCATGCGGGCCGACGCCGTCCTGACCCGCGCCGGCAGCGTGCGCGAAACCGGCCGTCCGCTGGATGTCGCGATCGGCGGCCAGGGCTACCTCGCCGTGCAGTTCGGCGACGGCGAAGCCTATACCCGCTCGGGCGAGATCGAGATCGACGCCGAGGGCGCGCTGTCGGTGCACGGCCGTCCGCTGCTCGGCGAAGGCGGTCCGATCACCCTGCCCCCGCACACCGCGGTGGAGATCGGCCTAGATGGCACGATCTCGGTGCTGACCGAAGGCGCGACCCAGATGCAGGTGGTCGACAAGCTCAAGCTCGTGAATGCCGAAGGCACCGAACTGACCAAGAACGAGGCCGGCCTGATCGTCACCCGCGACGGCGCCAACCTGGCGGCCGACCCGGCGGTCAAGGTCAAGCCGCGCGCCCTCGAGGGCAGCAATGTCTCGGCGGTCGAGGAAATGGTCGCGACCATGAGCCTGAACCGCAGCTTCGAAATCCAGATGCGCCTGTTCAAGGCCAGCGACAGCATGAATGAAGCGGGCAACCGTCTCATCGGCGCCTAATCGTAATCAGATGGGGTCAGAGCCCACCCGAGAGAACCGGGCTCTGACCCCATGAACAAGGAGTAGTCCATGAATCCAGCAATGTGGATCAGCAAGACCGGCGTGCAGGCCCAGGACGCAAAACTGCAAGCCATCGCCAACAACCTGGCCAACGTGAACACCGTCGGCTTCAAGCGCGACCGCGTGGTGTTCGAAGACCTGTTCTACCAGGTCGACAAGCAGCCGGGCGCCCAGACCGCCGACAACACCGTCTCCAACGGCGTCCAGCTCGGCAACGGTACCCACATCGTCGGCACCCAGAAGGTCTTCACCAACGGCAGCATCCAGACCACCGGCCAGTCGCTCGACGTGGCGATCTCCGGTAACGGCTTCCTGCAAGTGCGCCGTCCGGACGGCCAGCCGGCCTATACCCGCGCCGGCCAGCTGGCGGTCGATGCGAACGGCGTGCTGGTCAACGCGCAAGGCCTGCCGCTGGTGCCGCAGATCACGGTGCCGAACAACGCCACCGGCATCACCATCGGCGAGAACGGCATGGTCAGCGCGACCGTCCCGGGCAATATCGCGCCGACCGAACTGGGCCAGCTGACCCTGACCACCTTCGTCAACCCGGCCGGCCTGCAGGCCCTGGGCGAGAACCTGTTCCAGGAAACCGCCGCCAGCGGCACCCCGAACGAAGGCCGGGCCGGCGACGGCGCCTTCGGCAAGATCAAGCAGGGCGCGCTGGAAGGCTCGAACGTGCAGGTGGTCGAGGAGATGGTCGACATGATCGCCGCCCAGCGCACCTACGAGATGAACACCAAGGTGCTGTCGGCCGCCGACAACATGCTGCAGTACCTGGCTTCCGCTTCCCGCTAATACGCTCATCACATGATCCGTCTGACCACCGCGGCAGTAGCCGCATTGCTGCTCGCGGGCTGCGCTTCGAGCGTCCCCCTGAACAACCCGAAGCCGGTCGACGACGCGCTGGCCCTGCCGAAGGCGTCGGCGGCCCGCGCCGGCATCTCCGGCGGCGTGTTCTCGTCCGACACCGTGTCGCTGACCTCCGATGCGCGCGCCTTCCGCGTCGGCGACGTCGTCACCGTGCTGCTGCAGGAAACCACCCAGGCCAGCAAGAAGGCCGGTACCAGCTTCTCGAAGGGGTCGAGCGCCACCGTGAACCCGATCACCCTGCTCGGCAAGCCCCTGGGCCGCACCGGCGTCGGCGCCAGCGCCGACCGCAGCTTCCAGGGCGATTCCACCAGCACCCAGCAGAACGCGCTGTCCGGCGCCGTCACCGTGATCGTGCAGGAAGTGCTGCCGAACGGCCTGCTGCGCGTGGCCGGCGAGAAGCGCCTGCAACTGAACCAGGGCGAGGAATTCCTGCGCGTGGCCGGCTACCTGCGCGCCGCCGACATCGACAACGACAACCAGGTGTCCTCGCTGCGCGTGGCGAATGCCCGCATCGCCTACTCCGGCCAGGGCACGCTGGCCGAAGCCAACACGCCCGGCTGGCTGACCCGGTTCTTCACCGGTCCGCTGATGCCGTTCTGAGCGCTACCCAAGGCAAAACATGATTCGAATTTCTTCCACTGGTTCGGTTTTCCGTATCATTTCGATGGCACTGGCCGCGGCCCTGGCCCTGCCCGCCCTGGCGGCGCCGGCCGCGTCGGCCGCCCGTCCGGCAAGCGCGGCGGCTACCGCCATGCCGCAGAGCCGCGTGCAGCCGCTGCGCAACCTGGCCAGCGTCGAAGGCGTGCGCGACAACCCGCTGGTCGGCTACGGCCTGGTGGTCGGCCTGAACGGCAGCGGCGACTCGACCCAGGTGAAGTATTCGAGCCAGTCGGTGGTCAACATGCTCAAGCAGTTTGGCGTCAAGCTGCCGAACGGCGAAGAAGCGAAGAACAAGAATGTCGCCGCGGTGATGGTGTCGGCCGTGTTCCCGCCGGGTTACCGCCGCGGCCAGGCGATCGACGTCACCGTGTCCTCGCTGGGCGACGCCAAGAGCCTGCGCGGCGGCACCCTGCTGCTCACCCAGCTGCGCGCGGCCGACAATGAAGTCTACGCCCTGGCCCAGGGCAACCTGGTGGTCGGCGGCCTGTCGGCATCCGGCAAGAGCGGCTCCTCGGTGACGGTGAATACACCGACCGGCGGCCGGATCCCGAACGGCGCCCAGATCGAGCGCGAGATCCCGACCGATTTCGCGACCCGCCAGCAGGTGGTGCTGCGCCTGCGCCATCCGAACTTCGACACCGCCACCAACGTCGTCGAGGCCATCAACCGCCGCTTCGGCCAAGTCGCCACCACCGCCGACGGCACCAGCGTCGAAGTGGTCGCGCCGGTCAATCCGACCGAGCGGGTCGCTTTTGTGGCCAAGCTGGAAAACATGCCGGTCGAAGCCGGCCTCGAAGTGCCGAAGGTCGTGTTCAACTCGCGCACCGGCACCGTGGTGATCTCCGACGGCCTGCGCGTGAAATCGGCGGCCGTCACCCACGGCGCGCTGAAGGTCGTGATCTCGGAAAGCTCGGCGGTCAGCCAGCCTGGCCCCTTCTCGAAGGGCCAGACCCAGGTCACGCCGCAATCCAAGGTCTCCGTCGACCAGGGCTCGGGCCAGATGTTCCACTGGCCGGCCGGCGCCAAGCTGCAGACCATCATCGACGTGGTCAACAGCCTGGGCGCGTCGCCGGACGACATCATGGCGATCCTGCAGGCGCTGGACCAGGCCGGCGCCATCGAAGGCGAACTGGTGGTGATCTGATGCTCGATAAACTCGACCCGCTGAACGCACAGGCGCAAGCCGCCGACAAGGACACTGGCACGGTGGCGCCGGCCGCCGACCTGCCCGCCCCCGCCTCGGCGGACCGCGAATACGTGAAGAAGGCCACCAAGGCCGCCGTCGAATTCGAGAGCTTCTTCATCTCGCACATGCTGCAGCAGATGCGCGAAAGCCAGCGCACCCTGGCGCCCGAGGACAGCCCGATGAAGGATCCGGTCAACAGCGACATGCTGGACATGGCCGACAAGCTGCTGGCCGGCCACATGGCGAACCAGCGTGCCTTCGGCGTGGCGGATGCGATTCTGCGGCAATTGTTGCCGCAAGGACTTAATAAATCCAAGTAAACGGTCGCCCTTGATGATTGACCGCTTACTGATCGCTTGCTGATCCCGAATAAGAAAGACACGCAATGAGCATCCTGAATAACGCACTGTCCGGCGCGCTGGCATCGCAACTGGCCCTGTCCTCGAGCAGCCAGAACATCGCCAACCTGCAGACCAAGGGTTACACCCGCCAGGCAGCCCTGCTGAGCGCGGTCGGCCCCGCGGCCGGCTCGACCCAGGCCGGCAACGGTGTGATCGTCAGCTCGCTGATGCGTTTTTCGGACAACTACAAGACCCAGCAGCTGTGGCGCGCCGGGTCCGACCTGGGCGAGCGTTCACAGACCCAGCCTTACCTGACCCAGCTCGAAACCGTGATGGGCAACGACGACGCCAGCCTGTCGGGCGGCATCGACAAATTCTTCGCGGCCCTGAACGCGGTGGCCGGCGTCGATCCGACCTCGACCCCGCTGCGCCAGCAGGTGGTGACCGCGGCCGGCCTGCTGTCGCAGCGCTTCAACAGCCTGAACAACGTCTACAACTCGCAGTTGCAGTCGCTGCGCCAGCAGCGCAGCGCGATCGTCGACTCGGCCAACACCTCGATCGCCGCGATCGCCTCGCTGAACTCCCGCATCGCCAACGCCAATGCCACCGGCAGCAATGCCTCCTCGCTGATCGACCAGCGCGACCAGGCGATCGACAGCCTGGCCAGCCAGATGGCGCTCGAAGTCAGCGACCAGCCGGACGGCACCCGCAACGTCTCGCTGAAAAGCGGCCAGTCGCTGGTGCTGGGCAGCGTCGCCGGCAAGCTGACCGTCACCGGCAGCGCCGACCAGAGCTTCAGCCTGAGCTTCGCCGGCACCACCTTCGGCCTCGACGTGACCCGCGCCGGCGGGCAGCTGGGCGGCCTGTCCGCCTACGAGAAAGACGTGCTGCTGCCGCTGCAGAACAACGTGGCCGAGATGGCCCAGCAGCTGGCCGACAAGGTCAACAACCAGCTCGCGCTCGGCAAGACCATGGACGGCAACCCCGGCAAGCCGCTGTTCGTCTACACCCCGGGCAGCACTTCGAACATGCTGCAGGTGGCGAGCGGCTTCCAGACTGCCGACCTGGCCTTCTCCAGCGACGGCACGCCCGGCGACACCGGCAACCTGCAGAAGCTGGTCGCCATCAAGAGCCAGTCGATCTCGCTCACCGGCCTGGGCTCGGTGCTGCTCAGCGACGCCGACACCCAGCTGGTCGGCAAGCTGGCGGTCGACAGCCAGCAGAACAAGGGCGCGCTCGACACCTACCAGTCCATGCGCGGCCAGGCCGAGGCGGACTGGCAGTCGACCAGCGGCGTGAACCAGGACGAGGAAGCGGTGAATCTCGTCGAATACCAGAAAATGTACCAGGCCAATATGAAGGTGATGTCGGTCGCGAACGCACTGTTCGACGCCACCCTGGCGATGATGGGTTGAGAGTAGGGAGAGAACCATGCGTATCGCGACCAGCCAATACCAGGCGATGATGAATGCATCGCTGCAGAAGAACCAGGCCCGCATCACCGAGCTGACCCAGCAGATGGCCAACGGCAACCGCATCCAGGTACCGTCGGACGACCCGGTCGGCAGCGTGCGCATCTCGCGCCTGAAACGCGAGGAAGCTTCCATCGCCCAGTACCGCGACAACATCGTCGCGGTGCAGCAGCGCCTGTCGAAGAACGAGGTCTACCTGGGCAATATGACCGGCGACATGAACTCCGGCCGCGACCTGCTGGTGTGGGCCTCGGACGGCAGCAATGCCCCGGCCGACCTGAACGCGATGGTGACCTCGCTGAGCGCCCTGCGCGACAGCCTGATGTACACCGCCAATTCGATCGACCAGGAAGGCCGCTACCTGTTCTCCGGCACCGCCACCAACGTCGCGCCGATCGCTTTCGACGCCAGCGCGCCGCTGGGCTCGCGCTACAGCTTCGCCGGCAACGTCAACGACCAGACCGTGGTGGTCGGCAACGGCATCACCCAGGTCGCGAACCAGAACGTGAGCGGCCTGGAAAAGCTGCTCAACCAGCTCGACCAGACCATCTCCACCCTGTCGGCGCCGGGCGTGAACCCGAGCGATCCGGCCGTGCGCACCGTCCTCTCGAACAACCTGGACGGCTTCGACGCCGCCATGAATCTCTTTTCCGGCAAGGTCGCGGTACTCGGCGGCCAGCAGAACATCCTCAAGACGATCGACGCCAACCACGCGAACGTCAGCCTGTCGAACCAGACGGCGCTGCTCGACCTCAGCCAGCTCGACGTCGGTACGGCGGCGATCGATCTGAACGGCTATTCGACGGCACTCCAGGCAAGCTACAAGGCATACAGCAAGATCGGTAATCTCTCCCTGTTCGCAGCGCTCTGATCCGCAATGGAAACCACATTACGTACAACGACCGCCGGCGGCACCGGCAGCCCCCTTGACACCCGCGCGCGCGTCTCGGCGCCCGTGGTGCGGTCACGCGCCGCCACGAACACGAGCGAAACCGGCGCTACCGACAAGCAGGTGGCCGGCAGCGCCGCCGCTCCGCTGCGCAGCAATGCCACCAGCGCCGTCGGCGCGCTGCAGGACCAGGTCGCCCGCGCCCAGCAGGCGCTCGACTATCTCGACCAGGTCCAGGGCCAGCTCGAAGCCGTGAAGGGCGCGCTGAGCACCAAGCTGGCCGGCGCCCGCAGCGCCGCCCGCCAGCAGAACGACAGCCAGCTGGGCGCCCAGGTGCGCCAGCTCGCCGCGACCCTCGCCGCGCGCCAGAAGAACGCCGGCGGCGGCATCGACAGCAACCTGAATTTCACCGGCAACCCGGCCACCCAGCGCTTCCGCATCCGCGGCCTGGATCTCGCCTCGCTGCGCAGCGCCGGTCCGCAGAGCCTGGCCTTCTCGGTCGGCGGCAACGGCGGTCCGCAACTGTCGGTGAGCATCGGCCCCGACCAGACCGACGACGAGATCGCGGCCGCGATCGACCGCGCGATGTCGCCGATGGGCGTGCGCGCCGGTCTCGATGGCCAGGGCGGGCTGGTGTTTTCGACGCCGGAATCGAACTGGCCGGCGGTCAAGGACAGCATCGCGATCAGTGGCCGCGGCCGCGTGGCCACCGATGAAGTCTCGCCCGCGCTCGCCCCGCAGCAGTGGCCCGCGGACAGCACCGGCGACGCCCTGCGTTCCAGCCTGCGCGAAGTGGTGCAGGCGCTCGAACGCGTACGCCGTTCGCGCGACGCCGCCAGCAACGCGCTGTCGGCCGCCACCGTCGAAATGACCCAGGCGACCACCCCGCCGCCGGAAGCCCAGGACGCGGCCCAGCAGTTCGCCAGCACCGCCACGAAGCCCGACTACGAGTCGCTGCTGTCGCTGACCTCGGCGCTGGTGGGCGTCAGCCGCGAACGCGTGCTGGCGCTGCTCGGCTTGCGCTGAGCCAACCGATAAAACAAGGTCGCCCGCACTAAAATTACGTCGTCCCCGCGAAGGCGGGGATCCAAGTTCTGCATGCGCTGCGTTAACGCTCGCAAACTTGGGTCCCCGCCTGCGCGGGGACGACGTTTTGAAGCCAACGATTTCAGTGCGGCTTCACACTGATCGTCGTCCCCCGCAAATCGATATCGCGAATTTCCACGCTGCCGAAGCTCGGCCCCGGCGCACTCCCCACGCGGATATTGCGGAAGCTGATCTCGCCGATGGTGCTGGGCATGCGCAGCGTGATCGAACCGTCCTTGTTGATCACTGCGTGCGAATTCGCGGCGTCATAGCTCACGTCGCGCACCGTGGTGTCGGCCGACAGCAGCATCGCCAGCGGATTGAAGACCTGGGCCAGCTCGCCCAGCACACGCACGCCGCCGTCCGGCAGCGCGCTCACCGGGTTGCGGGCCGCATTCACGCCGGCCTGGCCGGTCAGGGCGGCCAGGCGCAGCTCCAGCTGGCGGGCCTGGTCGCGCAGGGCGGCGTCGTCCCCGCCTTTGTTCCATCCTTGGGCCATGATCTCGCCCAGCTCCTCGTCCGACAATTCGCGCAGCGAGCGCTCGCCGGCCGCGCGGGTCGACACCGCCGCGGCCGGCGCCGCCGTCACCGCGGCATAGGCGTGCAAGGGCCCCAGCAGGGCCGCCGCCAGCGCCGCCGCCATCCGAAGGTTGCGCTGGCGCCGGATCGCACCGCGTACCTGGGCTTCGGTGATCAGCTTCATGTCGGCCAGGATCTCGCCCAGCCTGCGGCCGCTGCGGCCCTGCTCGCGGATCGCCGCATCCAGCTGGGCTTCCGAAATCAGCTTCTTGCCCAGCAGGATCTGACCCAGCTGGGATTTCTCGCGCTTCTGCGTCATCCAGTCCATCGCTTACTGCCCCACCGCGGTGCGCAGGCGCAGGCCGACGCGGTTCTGCAGCTCCGTCATCTTCGGCTGGATCTGAGCGGCGTTGGCCTTGGCCACGTTCTCGCCGACGGTCCGCTTCATCTCCGGCACCAGGCTCTCGAACTTGGCCAGCAGCGGCGACTCGAGGATGTCGGCCAGCTGCTTGAGTTCCTCGGTGCTGAACTTCTGCGCCAGCAGCGGCGCCACGCTCGACTGCACCACGGCCTGGGTGCTCGCGCGCAGCGGCGGCGCTTCCTGCTCGATGAATTTATTGGCCTCGTCGGTCACCTCCTTCATCGCCGCTTCCTGCTTCTCGGCCGGCACCCGGCTGGTGACCACCACGCGCGACTGGCGGACCATCTCGGCCACCGGGGCCTGCAGCATCTGCATGCCGACGGAATCGAGCGCCATCTTGGCCAGTACGCGCTTCACCGGCGCCTGCTTCTCGGCCGGCACGCCCGCCGCGTTCTGGGCGCAGGCGCTCCCCGCCAGGGCCAGGGCCAGGCCCGCGGCCACACCTATTACAGACATCGATCGGGACATGTTCATCTCATCACTCCAAATGTAAGTTCAGAACGGCCGCGTATACGACGCGCGGCTAAAACGGGCGCGTATAAGACGCGCCAAAATAGCGCACAATCAGGCTCCCCGACACCGAGGTCGCCGCATACGGGTTATAGATCAGGTTGAAGAAATTGTCGCAGTTCAGGTTGCAGTCGCTGCGCGCCGGGATGTCGTAGCTGCCCTTGATGTAGCTGCCGGTGAGGTTCACCTCGGCGCCGCTGTCGAATTTGTAGCGCAGGCCCAGGCTCTTCAACTTCGTGTCCGGCAGCGGCGCCAGGAGGCTCATCTGGTTGCCCGGGATCGAACTCTTGCGCGGCTCGTAACCGGCCCGCAGCGACAGCTTCCTGGTCAGGTTGATCTGGGTGCCGAAGCTGAAGTTGACCACGCTTCTGAAGCCCATCTTGAAGGTGGCCTGGCGCGAGTTCGCATAGCCGAACAGGCGCGCCATCTCGAGCAGCTTGACGCTCTGGTCGAACTCGAAGGTCAGCTGGTTCCACTTGTTCCAGTCGGCATAGCTGACGTCCGCGTTCAGCTGCACGTAGTCGGTCGCCATCAGCTTGATGCCGGCCTGCACCCGCCACGGGAAGGGAATCTTCGCCGTCATGTTGCCGCTCTGGTACTCGGGGATGGAGGACGGCATGCCGGTGACGGCACCGACGATCGGCCCCAGCAGGCTGGAATTCAGGCCGCGCACGAAGCCGCGCAGCATCGGGTCGGAGTGCACCATGTACTGGCCGCGGAAAGTGGTGGTGCTGCCGCCCTGATACACCAGGCCCAGCGCGAACCACTTCTTCGGCTCCCACAGGATGCCGACATTGACGGTCGGATCGAAGGAGGCGTGCAGGTCGAAGTCGATGTTGGCCGCGCGCTTGAACGGGTCGACCATGGCTTCCGGACCGCCGCCGCACAGGCCGAAGGTCAGGGTGTCGATCACCGTGCCGTTGCCGTTCGGGCACATCGCCCGCTGCAGCTGGCCGACCGTGCCGAGCAGCTTGTTCGGCGCCCGGAAGTCGGTGTTGATCGCGAAGATGGAATAGGCGATCGGCACCGAAAGGCCAACCCGCAGCGTGTCCGAGATCTTGTAGGCGGCGGTCGGCGACAGGTAGTTCAGACGCTCCAGCTGGACCAGGCGGCCGTCGAAGCGCGCCGGGTCGTTCGGGTCCTTGGTGCGGTCCACGCTCATCGCCTGCGACAGGTAGACCAGGGTGCCGAAGGTCCAGTTCGAACCGGGCGCGTTGTACGAGAAGCCCAGCCCCGGCACCGCCACCGCCGGCAGCCGCGCCTTCGGTATGCCGATGAAGGGGATCCCGATGGCTTGCCGCACCGGTCCGCTCGAGGTGCCGTTGATCGGGTCGTCCTTGAAGCCGCCGATGTCGATGTCGGGCGCGGTCACGAACTTGTTCGGATTGCGGATCGAAGCGACGAACAGGGTGTCGATGTGCTGGCTGCCGGTCAGGCGCGCCAGGCCGGCGGGGTTGAAGTGGATCGACTCGATCCCCGGCGGGTCGGCCGTCACCGCATTCCCCATCGCCATCGCGGTCGGGCTGGTGGCCAGGTTGTCGGTGACGCCGGCCCGCGCCGCCGGCAGCGCGGCGGCCAGCGTGGCCGAGGCCACGGCGGCGGCAAGCAGGCGGGTCTTCATTTCAGCAGCAGCGGCACGCTCATGGTCAGCGACAGGTTCGGCGCCGCCGCGGTCAGGCCGGCGCCGACGGTGACGTTGACGGTGGTCTTGGGCGTGAAGCGGTAGCCCAGGCCGATCGACAGGATGCCGGCGCTCTGGGTCTGGGTCTGGGCCTTGGTGCGGGTCCCGGCATCGTTTTCGAAGGTCAGCGTGGAGCGTGCCGAGATCGATTCCTGGAACGAGAACGAGGTCGTGATCTTGTACGACAGCGCATACGCGAAGCCGAGACCGAAGCCGAAGCTGGCGCCCGGCTGCACTTCGCGCAGCGTGGCGCCGGTCAGCTGCTGGTGCAGGTGCTTGGCCTTCAGGCCGTAGCCGACGTTGACGGAGCCGAACAGCGCCACCGGGTCGACGATGCGGGTCACGTTGGCGCCGAGGCTGAAGGTATTGACGCCGGAGCCGGTCGCCAGGCCCTTTTCGCTGTCGACCTTGAAGGGACTCTCGCCGGTGGCCAGGCGCACGCCGCCGGTGATGGTGAAGGTCGGCTCGTCGCGCTTGACCTCGAGCGGCTGCCAGCGCACGTTCAGGCCCAGGTCGCCGATCGTGTGCGAGACGCCCGAGTAGCCGGTATTGTCGGCGTAGCGGCTGATGAAGGGCATGATGACGTTGGCGGTCAGGTTGTTGCGCACGCCGTAGTCGAGCATCAGGGTGTTGGTGACCGTGTGCGAATTGCTGTTCTCGATCGAGAACAGGGTCGCGAGCCCGGAGCTCAGGTCGGTGTTGATCTTCTCCTGGCCGATGTAGGCGTAATTCAGTTCGTAGTTCAGCTGGACCTGGCCCTTGCGGATCAGCGAATACTGCTTGTCGACGGCGGTCAGCGTCTCCTTCAGCAAGGTGGTGTTGTCGGCGTCGCCATCCTTCTTCGCGAGGGCGTCGCGCACCGCATCCGAGGTCGCGGGCGCCGACGACTGCTGGGCAAAGGCCGGCGCTTGGACGAGCAGGCCGCAAACGGCCAGCGCCAGCAGGGAACGAATCTTCATGGTGGTCCTTGTGGTGGTCTGTTTCTATTGTTTCCGGATCGAGACGCCGCCGAAGCCGTTCAGCAGGCGCTCCATCTGCAGCTGGTTGTCGATCGGGCGCAGCAGGCCGCGGTCGCGCACGCGGTCCATGTCGGCCACGCCCAGTTCGTGATCGGACAGGGCCAGCTTCATGACCGGCGGCCTGTCCTTCGGCGGATAGGCCAGGAACAGGGTGTTGCGGTCCCACAGGGTCGCGAATTCGTCGACCGGGAAGGTGATGTTGCCCATCGCCGGATCGGCCAGGAACACCAGGCCGCCGCGCACGCCGCGCAGCACCACGAAGTGCTTGAAGCCGGCGTAGTCGATCGGCACGATGCCCGGCTGGTCGAGGGTCAGGAGGTCGGCCATCTCGGCGCGGAAGCCCGCGCTCTGCACGTTGATAGAGGCCAGGTAGCGCTTCATGTCGAGCAGCGAAAAGCCGCGCCGCTCGATGATCTTGTCCTTCTCGCCGAAGGCCATCATGCCTTCCATCGACTGCTGTTCGCTGACGTCGATGCCGAGGTGGTACTTGAGGATGGTGACCAGGGCCGCCGAGCCGCAGCTGTAGTCGTAGGCCTGGTGGACGATGTTCTTGTACTTGAGTTCGGAGAACGGCTCGATGGCGACGTTCTGCACGCCGGCGGCCGCCACCGACATGGTGGTCGGGATGTCGAAGCGTTCGAGCGGACGGTCCTTGGCCTCATGCTTGGCCAGCACACCCGCGCCACCCAGCAACGCCGCCAGGACGCCCAGCAGGACTGCGATCATGTTTTGTCTCCCCGGACGCTTCTTGCGTTCCTTGTTGGCCTGCCGGTTGGCGTGGCGTTTTGGCCACGTTTATTGCAGTTTTTCTATATTTTGTATGCAGGCAAGCTATGCCGGTGTTATAAAACGCTGTCGATTTTGTAAAAAACCGCTCATTCGAAAACAAGGCGATGAATTCCTGGGACAGGATCAGCAGTGCGCTGGGAGAACCGGTGATCAGCGTCGAGATCGGCGGCGTGCCGCTGCGGGCGGAGCGCTACATCTTCCAGCTCGGCGGCTGCGAGGTGCCGCCGCTGGACTCGCTGGTACTGGCCTGCCACCTGGGCGGCGCGCGCGCCACCGCCGGCCGCTCCGCCTCCCGCTCCTTCGATTTCCTGGCCGGTTCCTCGACCGTGTTCCAGCCGGGCTTCGCCAGCCGCTGGTCCTTCCACGGCGCGATCGACATGGCCATGTTCCACGTGCTGGATCCCAGCCACGAACTGGTGCGCCACCTGCAGCGCCTGCTCACCGCGCGCACCAAGGCCCCGCCCTTCTCCGATCCGCTGGTGAACGCCAGCGCCCAGCAGCTGCTGGGCGAACTGGCGCGCACCAGCTCCCCCAACCGCACGGAGTACGGCTTCGTCGAGCGCCTGGCCCACATCATGATCGAGCAGACCTGCCGGGTCCTGGAGGGCAAGACCGGGCGCCACGTGCCGCCCGACGCCCTGCAGCTGGGCCGCCTGCAGGGCGTGCTGGAATGGATCGGCGACAATCTGTCGAACGAACTCTCGAATGCCGGACTGGCCGAACGGGCCGGGGTATCGGAATCGCACTTCCGCCGCATCTTCCAGGAAGCGATGGGCATGACCCCGCACCGCTACGTGCTGCGCCTGCGCCTCGAGCGGGTCCACGAGCTGCTGACCCGCACCAGTTTTTCGATTGCCCGTGTTGCGGCGCAATGCGGTTTCAACAGCCAGAGCCACATGACGTCCTGCTTCTCGGCCGCCTACGGCATCACGCCGGCGCGCGCGCGCCAGCAATCGCGAATGTGAACCGCAGGAAATGAGCGTTTTTTGAAAAAGAAACGATCATTTTCCGACGCGCCAGCATTTGGCGTGCACACATAATAAAAAACGGCAAGCGGGCGGCAGACCCGAGGCCACACAACAAGGAGACAGGCATGACCAAGGCACGAGGCCCAGCGTGAAGTATTTGTCGGCCACGGACGTGGTGCAGCGCATCAAGAGCTGCCTCTCGGCCGAAGGCGTGGACGTCGAGGGCCTGTTCGAACACGCCGGCCTCGGCTGGTTCGAGCAGGGCAGCGGCCGCGCCGCCGACCTGCTGGCGCTGTCCGACCAGTTCAGCCAGCTCTGGGAAGGCCTGGCTGCGGCCAGCGGCGATCCGCTGATCGGCTTTCGCGTCTTCGCGCCCGATCCCTTGAGCTGGCTCGGGGTGCTGGGTCATCTGATGCTGGCCTCGCCGACCCTCAAACAGGCCGCGGACAGCCTGATGCGCTACATGCCGCTGGTCTCGCCGGTGGTGCGCGCCACCATCGAGCCGAAGAGCGACCGCGTGCGCGTCGGCCTGAACCTGGTCGGCAGCGCGCGTCCGGTGCCGGTGCAGCGCTACGACTTCACCTGGAACCTGCTGTTGACGACCTTGCGCTTCGTCGGCGCCCGTCCCGGGCTGAAGCCGGTCAGCGTCGAATACGCCTATCCCTCCCCCGGCGACAGCGCCGCCGCCTACGCCGAACGCTTCGGCTGCCCGGTGCGCTTCGGCGCGCCCGCCAACGCCGTCGAATTCGCCAACACCGACATCACCGCGCCGATACCGACCGCCAATCCGCTCGCCGCCGAGGGCCTGTTCCGCCTGCTCGACGAGCGCCTGGTGCAGGCCGAGCGCAGCAGCTTCGCGGCGCGCGTGCGCGAAATGCTGCCGGCCATGATCGACCAGGGCGGCGCCCTGCGCGATGCGGTCGCGCGGCGCCTCGCGATCAGCGAACGCACCCTGCAGCGGCGCCTGGCCGACGAGGGCACCGACTTCTCCACCCTGGTCGACGAAGTGCGCCGCACCATCGCCCAGCAATACCTGGGCAGCGACCGCATCAGCGTCAAGAACCTCAGCTACAAGCTGGGCTTCTCCGACCCCAGCGCCTTCCACCGCGCCTGCCTGCGCTGGTTCGGCAAGGCGCCCGGCGAGTTCCAGCAGAAGACCGCTAGTGGGACCATAAACGCAGCTGGCCCTGCATCGTCATCTCGCCGTTCAGGCTGACCCGCCCCAGGTTGCCGCTCACCGCGCCGTGCGGGTCGGACTGCACGCTGATCGAATCGAAGCCGGTATCCGTGAAGCGGACATAGCCCGGCAGGGTCAGCGCCACATAGCTGCTGCCGTCGGCCGCCGTCTGCGGGCTGATGTTCAGGCCCACCATCGTGATCACGCCGCCGATGTTCCGGACCACCATGTAGGTTATGCGGCCGTCGACATTCTGCGCGATGGTCAGGCGGCTGTCGGCGGCGGCGGCGTCGGGCTGGCGGTTCAGGTTCAGCTGGACCGCGAAGCTGATGCCGTCAGCGCCGCTGACCTGGGCCAGTTCGCTGTCCGGCAGCGCCTTCGGTCCGGCAACCGCGGCGCCGCACAACAGCATGGCTAACATGGTGGAGGCGGATGCGGCGATCCTCATGGCCTGAACTTGATGTCGAGGTATTGCAGCTGGATCGAGCCGATGCGCGAGCTGCCCAGGTCGACGTTGGCCCCCGTATCGCTGCGGAAGCCGATATTCCCGATCTGCAGCGCGCCGGCCTGCGCGGCGGCGCCGGCGTCCGGCCAGTTGATGCCGATGTGCAGGCGCGCATTGCCGGCATCGTCGGTGCGCACGTTGAAGATGCCGGCCTGGGAATTCACGTCGGCCAGGCGCCATGGCGCCACCGGCGCCGAACCATCATCGGTGGCGGCGCCGATGCGCACGTTCGACAGCACCATCGCCTCGCCGCCCGCGTCGCGGCCGTTCGGCTGCAGCGCCAGGCTGCCGATCTCGATGCGGGTCGAGATGCCGAAGGCGAGGCCGTCGCCGGCCGCCGGCGTCGACCACTGGAAGCCGCCGCCGTAATAGATCAGGTCCTTCAGGACCACGCTGCCGCCCTTGACCACAATGCCGCCGTCGTCGACGTCGAAATCGAAAGCCGCCTGCCAGGCTTCGCGCCCCAGCAGGTTCTGCGGCATGGCGACGTTGACGATCTCCGCCCTCCCCGGCGCGCCGGGCAGGATGTCCAGGCGATAGGGGTCGGCGAAAGGCGCGTCCACATTGTCCGAGCGCGAGGCCGACAGCTTGCCGATGCCGATGCTGCCGCGGCCGTCAGGCGTGGTGTAGCGCAGCACCGTGTTGCCGGACACCGCGAAGTTCGACAGGTTGAAGCTCATGCCGTCGCGCCCGCCGATCTTCGACAGCGCGCTGTCCGACAGCGGTTCCAGCGCCGCGGCCAGGCCGGGCACGAACGCAAGGAAGAACAGGGAAACGGCGGCGCGCATCAGTGGCCCGGCGGGTTATTCGCCGGTACCAGGCCGGTCAGGTTCAGGGCCGTCAGCTTGTCGCGCCAGTTCAGCCAGATCCCAGCCTGGGCCTCGGTCAGGGCCGGCATGCCCGGCGCCGCCTGGAAGCTCACCGGCGTCTTCAGCACCGAGATCCAGAAGTCGCGGCTCGGCCCGGCGGCGTCGCCGGCGGTGATGCCGCCGACTTTCGACAGCGAGATGCAGCCGGTGCATTCGCCGTTCCAGCGCTTGCCGCCGCCGGCGTCGTTCAGGCTGTCGACGATGCCGGCCGCGCCGGCATCGATGCGCAGGGCGCCGGACAGGGTCGCGATCTTCATGCCGATGTCGCCGGCGATGCCGTCGAAGCCCAGGCGCATGCCGATGATCTCGCGCTGGCCGGCACTGCCGCTGTTCTGGTAAACGAATTCGAAGTAGGGATTGGTGATCTGCACCAGGCGCTGGGCGTCGCCGGCGTCGCTGCGGCCGAAGCGCAGAGCGCTGATGTCGAGGTCGGCGCCGCCGCCGTTGCGCGGGCCATAGTTGTATTCGCCCAGGCGCAGATTGGCCAGGTTGGCGTTCAGGGTAACGTCGGCATCGAGAGCGATGCGGGTGAAATCGAAACCGTTGTAGCTGGAGTTACTGACGGTGAACAGGCCCTGCCCGCTCACGGTGGACATCTCGCTGTCCGACAAGGCGCGCATCTGGGCCGACGCATTCCCCGCTGCCAGCAGGTTGAACGCGGCCAGCGCCAGCGCAACAAAGAAATATCTGCTCATGGATTATCCCGACGAGCGTTGCAAGTCAAAACGGCCCGGGGCCAAGCCCGCGGGCCGTCCGTCACCAGACCGGAGGGATTAGTGGGCCCAGATGTAGACGGTGGTGCCTTGCAGCTTCATGTTGTTGATTTCGAACTTGCCGTAGGAAGCGTCCGAGTTGCCCATCTTGATCGAATCGACGCTCATCGACAGGTTCTTGGTCGTGTCGACCAGCGGAATCGCGATCTTGACGACGTCGCCAGCCGGCTGGAAGGCGCTCAGGCCGGCGCCGCCGGACACGCCCAGGGTGGACTTCGGATTGGCAGCGCTGACTTCGGTCAGGAAGCTGGCGTTGTCGATGATGTCGATGGTGGCGGCAATCGCGCCAGTGATGTTGATGTTATTGAAGCTCACCGAACCACCGCCGGTGCCGGTATCGGTGTACTTGAATTCACCGATGTTGATATGCAGGTCGGCGGCGATCGACACACCGTCGCGGCCCGAGACCTTGGACAGGTCGCTGTCGGCGATCGGGGTCAGGGCCGATGCGTACGAAGCGATCGAGGACAGGGCGGCGACGACGGCGAGTTGTTTCAGCAGTTTCATGGTATCTCCAGTAGTTATTGTGATCGACGGGTGTCTCTTCGGCTCCGCAGCGCCTGGGAGCTTGTTTCTTAATTGGAAGTCAATTAAGTGGTAATCATGTTATTACTTCCGTTTCATTTAATGCATTTTTTGTCCTGGCTCAGGGAGCCAAATCGATGGATTCCTGAGCCAGCCGAGGGACGAAAAAAAACCCGCTGCGGGCAGCGGGTTTTTTTCGTCAAGCCTTGGCGCCGGATTACACGGCTTCGCGGCTGGCCTTCTTGCGCTCGTGCTCTTTCAGGTGACGCTTGCGCAGGCGGATGCTCTTCGGGGTGATCTCGACCAGTTCGTCGTCCTCGATGAACTCGACCGCGTATTCCAGCGACATCTGGATCGGCGGCACCAGGCGCACGGCTTCGTCGGTACCCGACGAACGCACGTTGGTCAGCTGCTTGCCCTTGATCGGGTTGACGACCAGGTCGTTGTCGCGCGAGTGGATACCGATGATCATGCCTTCGTACACCGGGGTGTTGTGCTCGACGAACATGCGGCCGCGGTCCTGCAGTTTCCAGATCGCGTAGGCGACGGCGGCGCCGTCGTCCTGCGAGATCAGCACGCCGTTGCGGCGGCCGGCGAGTTCGCCCTTGCTGTTGTCGACCGGTGCGTAAGCATCGAACACGTGGCTCATCAGGCCGGTGCCGCGGGTCAGGGTCATGAATTCGCCCTGGAAGCCGATCAGGCCACGCGCCGGGATACGGTACTCGAGGCGCACGCGGCCCTTGCCGTCCGATTCCATGTTCTGCAGGTCGCCACGGCGGCGGCCCAGTTCTTCCATGACGCCGCCCTGGTTGACTTCTTCGACGTCGACCGTCAGGTTTTCGTACGGCTCGTGGCGCACGCCATCGACCATCTTGTACACGACTCGCGGACGCGAGACCGCAAGTTCGAAGCCCTCCCTGCGCATGTTTTCCAGCAGGATGGTCAGGTGCAGTTCACCACGGCCCGACACTTCGAACACGGTATCGTCATCGGTCGGCGAGACACGCAGCGCGACGTTGGCCTTCAGTTCGCGCTCGAGACGCTCACGCAGCTGACGGCTGGTCACGAACTTGCCTTCGCGGCCGGCCAGCGGCGAGTTGTTGACCATGAAGTTCATGGTCAGGGTCGGCTCGTCGACGGTCAGCATCGGCAGCGCTTCCGGCACGTCGGCGGCGCAGACGGTCGAGCCGATGCCGATTTCTTCGATACCGTTGATCAGGCAGATGTCGCCGGCGACCGCTTCGTCGACCAGCACGCGCTCCAGGCCCTTGAAGTTCAGCACCTGGTTGATGCGGCCCTTGATCGGGGTCGAATCGGGACCGTTCAGGATCACGACGTCCTGGCCGGTCTTGACGCGGCCACGGTTCACGCGACCGATACCGATCTTGCCGACGTAGGACGAGTAGTCCAGCGAGGTGATCTGCATCTGCAGCGGACCGTCCGGGTTGTCGTCACGCACCGGCACGTATTTCAGGATCGCGTCGAACAGCGGCTTCATGTCGCCGCCGCGCACGCTTTCGTCCATGCCGGCGTAGCCGTTCAGGCCCGAGGCGTAGACGATCGGGAAGTCCAGCTGCTCGTCGGTGGCGCCCAGCTTGTCGAACAGTTCGAAGGTCTGGTTGATCGCCCAGTCGGCGCGCGCGCCCGGACGGTCGATCTTGTTGACGACCACGATCGGCTTCAGGCCCAGGGCCAGCGCCTTGCGGGTCACGAAGCGGGTCTGCGGCATCGGGCCTTCCTGGGCGTCGACCAGCAGCAGCACCGAGTCGACCATCGACAGCACGCGCTCGACCTCGCCGCCGAAGTCGGCGTGGCCCGGGGTGTCGACGATGTTGATGTGGGTGCCTTCATATTCGACTGCGCAATTCTTCGACAGAATCGTGATGCCACGTTCTTTTTCGAGATCGTTCGAGTCCATCACGCGGGTGTCGACCGCCTGGTTTTCACGGAAGGTGCCGGATTGGCGCAGCAGCTGGTCCACGAGGGTGGTCTTGCCGTGGTCAACGTGGGCAATGATTGCGATATTACGAATCGCGCGTTTGGTGTCTGACATATGCGTATTCAACAGTGAATGTTGCGTGATGGATGGAGTTTCGGCTAGAGGCGCTCGGCGGGAGCCGGTTGGCATTGCCGATTTCCAGAACCCGCTAGTATAGCATGCGGATTCCGTCTGCTGCATTGCAGCGGCGAGAAAAGCCCTGAATTTTCAACGGTTTGAGCTTAAGGCCCAAATATTGAAGGATGATGACGGGCGGTTACGGGCCAGATGTGGAGGACGCTTCGCCCGATTTCAAGAGCGGCGCAGCGCCCACATGGCGCTGGCCCAGAGGATCAGGCCGATGCCGAGAAAGCCCACCGGATCGGCCGGCCCGCCGGCGGCGAGCTGCGGATACGCCAGCGCGAACAGCACCAGCGCGGCCGCCGTCACGTAGTGCGGGGGATTGCGGAACACATAAGCCAGCGGCACGAAATGCAGGCCGATCACGGCGATCGCCATCGGCACCACCCAGGCGCCCTGCCCGATGTTGGCAAGCACATTGCCGAGCACGAGGATGAGGATCCACTGTCCGCCATTCACCAGATGAAACACGCGATCGGCCCGTTTCTGTTCCGGAGTCTTTGCGCGCGCGGCGACGGCAACGGCATGGCGGCGGTAGCACAGCCAGGCAGTGAGGGCCAGACCGATGCCCAGCAGGGCGATGCCGCCGAACACCAGCAGCCCGGCGCCGGCGCGGCAGTCCCAGACCTCGAGCAGGATGGCGCCGAACACCGAGAACAGCATGGCGCCGAAGGCACGTCCACCTGCCTCGGCGGAGAGATTGCTGACGGTCTGGGGGATCTCGGCTTGCATGCGGGCTCCGGAGGAAGGGAATATTGGCTGATGTTCAATATTCTGCTTGCATGTATTAATTACAAGCAAGCTTTTCCTTCCTCACTGTTGTTTCCCGGATTTGTCCGCAGGCTATGGCGGACAGTGACTCAAGCCTGGCGCGCCGCGATCAGGCGTTCCGGCGCCAGGATCGCGTATTCCTGCAGGATGGCCGTGCCCAGCAGCCTGCCGTCGGCGTAGACGCGCACCCTGCCCAGCTCCGGCGGCACGGTCACCGCTTCCTTGCCAAGCGCCAGGCGCTGGCCGTTCAGGAAACGCTTTTCCAGCTCGGGCGTGAGGTCGATGCGCGGGAAGGTCGACAGCAGCGCGTCGACCGGCGCCAGCAGCGACAGCGGATTCTCGTGCGCCTGCAGCTCTTCCAGCGTGACCATGTTGGCGGTGGTGAGCGCGCCGACCTGCACCCGGCGCAGCGCGCTCAGGTGGGCGCCGCAACCGAGTGCCGCGCCGATGTCCTCGCCCAGCACGCGCACATAGGTGCCCTTGCTGCATTTCACGCGAATGCTCAGGAAAGGCGCGGCGATGGCGACCAGTTCCAGTTCATGGATGGTGACCGGACGCGCCTCGCGCTCCAGCGTGACGCCTTCGCGCGCATATTCGTACAACGCCTTGCCGTCGCGTTTCAGGGCCGAGTACATCGGCGGCACCTGCAGGATGGGGCCGCGAAAGCGCGCCAGCGCGGCTTCGACCTGCTCGGTGCTGACATCGACGTCGCGGGTCTCCAGCACCTCGCCCTCGGTATCGCCGGTGGTGGTGGTGATGCCCAGGTGGACGGTGGCGAGATAGGTCTTGTCCGCTTCCAGCAGGTCCTGCGAGAACTTGGTCGCCTCGCCGAAGCACAGCGGCAGCAGGCCGGTGGCGAAGGGGTCGAGGGTGCCGGTGTGGCCGGCCTTCTTGGCGTTGACGATGCGCTTGACCTTGATCAGCGCGTCGTTCGAGGACAGGCCGACCGGCTTGTCGATCAGGAGCACCCCGTCGACCAGGTCGCGGGGCTTTTTCGGCGGTCTTGCGTTCACTCGGAATCCGAATCTTCGTCAGTGTCGGCGGGGGCCGACTCGTCGACGTAGTCGGCGGCGCGCGTCGCATTGGCCTGGTCGATCAGGGCCGACATCGCCAGGCCGCGGCTGGTCGAGGTGTCGTGCACGAAGTGCAGCTGCGGCAAGGTGTGGATGTGCAGGCGCTTGCCGAGCAGGTTGCGCAGGTAGCCGGAGGCCTTGTTCAAGCCTTCCAGGGTCTGCTTGACCTCTTCCGGGCTGTCCTTGAGCAGGGTGAACCAGACCTTGGCGTGCGCATAGTCGGGGGTCAGCTTGACTTCGCTGATGGTGACCATCCCCACGCGCGGATCCTTCAGTTCGAACGCGATGAGTTCCGACAGGTCCTTCTGGATCTGGTCGGCGACGCGCAGGCCGCGCGATGGAATGCTTTTACTGTGTTTAGGCATATTGTTGAGCTGCTTATTGTTATCCGACGGAAATAATTTGGGGCCAGTGGCCCGCGCCACATGGCACAGGCCTACTAGCCCCAATGCTACTCCAATCGTTGGAACGACCGTAATTACAGCGTACGCGCCACTTCCTGCACTTCGAACACTTCCAGAACGTCGCCGACCTGGATTTCGTTGTAGTTCTTCAGCGACAGGCCGCACTCGAGACCGGCGCGAACTTCCTTCGCATCGTCCTTGAAGCGCTTGAGCGAATCGATCTCGCCGGTCCAGATCACGATGTTGTTGCGCAGCAGGCGAACCGAGGAGGTACGCTTGACCACGCCATCGGTGACCAGGCAGCCCGCGATCGCGCCGACCTTCGACACCAGGATGACCTGGCGGATTTCGACCTGGCCGGTGATGTGCTCGCGCTTCTCCGGTGCCAGCATGCCCGACAGTGCCGTCTTGATCTCGTCGATCGCATCGTAAATGATGCTGTAGTAACGGATGTCGACGCCGTTGGTCTCGGCCAGCTTGCGCGCCTGGGCATCGGCACGGGCGTTGAAGCCGATGATGACTGCCTTCGACGCGGTCGCCAGGTTGACGTCCGACTCGGTGATGCCGCCGACCGCCGCGTGGACGATCTGGACACGCACTTCCGAAGTCGACAGCTTCTGCAGCGAACCGACCAGCGCTTCCTGCGAACCCTGCACGTCCGTCTTGACGATGAGCGGCAGGTTCTTGACTTCGCCTTCGCCCATCTGGTCGAGAATGTTCTCCAGCTTGGCTGCCTGCTGCTTGGCCAGTTTCACGTCGCGGAACTTACCTTGACGGAACAGTGCGATTTCACGCGCCTTGCGCTCGTCGGCCATGACCATGACTTCTTCGCCGGCACTCGGCACTTCGGTCAGGCCCTGGATCTCGACCGGGAAGGACGGACCGGCTTCGGTCACCGACTTGCCGTTCTCGTCCAGCATCGCACGGACGCGGCCGAAGGACGAACCCGCCAGCACGACGTCGCCGCGCTTCAGGGTACCCGACTGCACCAGGATGGTGGCGACCGGGCCGCGGCCCTTGTCCAGGCGGGCTTCGACCACCAGGCCACGCGCCAGCGATTCCACCGGCGCCTTCAGTTCCAGCACTTCGGCTTGCAGCAGCACGTTTTCCAGCAGGTCGTCGATGCCCTGGCCGGTCTTCGCCGACACCTGGACGAACGGCGATTCGCCACCGTATTCTTCCGGCACCACACCTTCGGCAACCAGTTCCTGGGTCACACGGTCGGCATTCGCGCCCGGCTTGTCGATCTTGTTGATCGCCACGACCAGGGGCACGCCTGCCGCTTTCGCGTGGGCGATCGCTTCCTTGGTCTGCGGCATCACGCCGTCGTCGGCCGCTACCACCAGGATGACGATGTCGGTCGCCTTGGCGCCGCGGGCACGCATTGCCGTAAAGGCTTCGTGACCCGGGGTATCCAGGAAGGTGACCATGCCGCGCGGAGTGTCCACGTGGTAGGCGCCGATGTGCTGGGTGATACCGCCGGCTTCGCCCGCAGCAACCTTGGCGCGGCGGATGTAGTCCAGCAGCGAGGTCTTGCCGTGGTCGACGTGGCCCATCACGGTCACGACCGGCGCACGCGGCTTGGCCTCGAACTCGTGATGCTCGGCCGGGTCGGCCAGCAGCGCTTCCGGATCGTCCTCGGCGGCGGCGAAGGCCTTGTGGCCCATTTCTTCCACCACGATCATCGCGGTTTCCTGGTCCAGCACCTGGTTGATGGTGCACATCTGGCCCAGCTTCATCAGCTGCTTGATGACCTCGGATGCCTTCACGGCCATCTTGTGCGCCAGTTCGGCCACGGTGATGGTTTCCGGCACGTAGACGTCCTTGACGATCGCCTCGGTCGGGGCCTGGAAGTTCGATTCGCGATCGTCGTGGCCGCCACGACGGCCGCCACGTCCACCGCCCGCACGCCAGCCGTCACGGCCGCCGGTCGAGGGGGCGCCACGGCCCTTCATGCCGCCGCCAGGGGCGCCGCGCTTCTTCTCGTCCGACCAGGTCGAGGCCACGTTGGCCGACTTGATCGACTTCTTGTCGCCCGGTTTCGGACGTGCACCGCCACCGGTCGCGTCGGCCGGCTTGGCTTCGCCCGGTTTCTTTTCGGCAGGTTTATGCAGGGTTGCCGGTTCGGCTGCCTTCGGCTTGGCCGCAGGCACTTCCGGCGCCTTGATCACGCGGCGCGGCTGGGCCATCATGGCCTTGATCTGGGCCACTTCGTCGGCCACGGCCTTGCGTGCGCGCTCGGTGGCGGCGGCGCGTTCGGCGGCTTCCTTGGCGGCTTCGTCGGCCTTGCGCTTGGATTCCTCGGCGGCTGCCTTCTTGGTTTCCTCGGCGGCGGCGCGCTTGGCTTCCGCGGCGGCATCGGCGGCGCCGGCAGCGGCGTCGGCTTGCACCTGTGCGACGGCCGCGGCTTCGCGCTGCAGACGCTCTTCGGCGTCGCGCTTGGCCTGCTCTTCGGCCGCCTTGGCCTGTGCGGCCTTCTCGGATTCCAGCTTGGCCAGGCGTTCCTGCTTCTCACGCAGTTCCGCTTCCTGGCGCGCCAGCAGTTCCGACTGGCGGCGCGCTTCCTCGTCACGGCGTGCCTGTTCGGCGGCGTCGATCACCGGGGCGGTAGCCGCCTTGGCAGTGACCAGATCGTCGCGCTGTACGAAAGTGCGTTTCTTGCGCACTTCCACCTGGATCGTGCGCGATTTGCCGCTGGCGTCAGCCTGCTTGATCTCGGAGGTTTCCTTGCGGGTCACCGTGATCTTCTTCTTTTCGCCCGATTCGGCGGCGCCATGGGTACGGCGCAGATGGTTCAGCAGCTTATCCTTATCATCCTTGGACAAGGGATCTGACGTCGAACTTTTCTCGACGCCAGCAGAACGCAGCTGCGTCAGCAGCAAATCTGCAGGCATCTTCAGTTCGGTGGCAAATTGGGCTACGTTGTTACTCGCCATTCAGTCCTCTTTTCTATGTGTCGCGAGATGATAAAGAATTTTGCTCGGGTTGGAAACGCAAAGACCGCGGCACCGCCCCGGTCTTTGCACAACCCTTATGCCTTGGCCGTTTCTACCTGGCTCCAGGCTTTCGCCTGCAGGGCCTTGGCCCGGTCGTCGTACTTGGCGTCGACCAGTTTCATCTCATCGTCAGACACATCATTAAATGCGTTCTTGATCAAATCACGGGCACGGTCGGTCGGCAGGGCCAGGATGGCGCCGAACTCGTCGTATGCCAGGCCCGCGAATTGTTCGAGGGTCTTGATACCGGCAAGACCAAGCTTGCCGGCGGTGGTACGGTCCATCCCTTCCAGGCTGACCAGCGACTCTTCCATGCCCTCGAGGCCTTCTTCGGAAGCGATCGCTTCGGTCACCAGCGCGTCACGGGCGCGGGTGCGCAGTTCGTTGACGGTGTCTTCGTCGAACGATTCGATTTCCAGCATTTCGGAGATGGGCACGTAGGCGATTTCTTCAAGGCTCGAGAAACCTTCCTCGACCAGGATATTCGCCACTTCCTCATCCACATCCAGCTTTTCCATGAACAGCACGCGCACGGCGGCGGTTTCCTGGGCAGCCTTGTTGGCCGATTCCTCGGCCGTCATGATGTTGATCTTCCAGCCGGTCAGATCGGACGCCAGGCGCACGTTCTGGCCCGAACGGCCGATCGCGATCGCCAGGTTTTCTTCGTCGACCACGACGTCCATCGCATGCTTCTCTTCGTCGACCATGATCGACGACACGTTGGCCGGGGCCAGCGCGCCGATCACGAACTGGGCCGGATCTTCCGACCACAGCACGATGTCCACGCGCTCGCCGCCCAGCTCGCCGGTCACGGCCTGCACGCGCGAACCGCGCATGCCGACGCAGGTACCGATCGGGTCGATGCGCTTGTCGGAGGTGAACACGGCGATCTTGGCGCGCACGCCCGGGTCGCGGGCAGCCGATTTAATCTGCAGCAGGCCTTGTTCGATTTCCGGAACTTCCAGCTCGAACAGCTTCATGATGAATTCCGGCGCGGTGCGCGACAGGATCACCTGCGGGCCGCGCATATTGCGGTCGACGCGCAGGATGTAGGCACGGACGCGGTCGCCGATGCGCAGGTTTTCCTTCGGGATCATCTGGTCGCGCGGCAGGCGGGCTTCGATCTTGCCCGACTCGACGATTGCGTCGCCGCGCTCCATGCGCTTGATGGTGCCGGTGACGAGGGCGTCGCCACGCTCCAGGAAGTCCTGCAGGATCTGCTCTCGCTCGGCGTCGCGGACGCGCTGCAGCACGACCTGCTTGGTGTCCTGGGCGAAGCGGCGGCCGAACTCGACCGACTCGATCGGCTCTTCGATGTATTCGTCGACTTCGATGTCCGAAATCTGCTCCTTGGCTTCGAAATGCAGGATTTCCTGGTCGGGCAGCTGCAGGCCGGCCTCGTCGGGCACGACGTGCCAGCGGCGGAAGGTTTCGAATTCACCGCTGTCGCGGTCGATACTCACACGGATGTCGACATCGCCCTCGTAGCGTTTTTTCGTGGCCTGCGCCAGTGCGAACTCGAGCGCGCCGAAGACGACCTCTTTATCGACGTTTTTTTCGCGCGCGAGCGCATCAACCAGTAACAAAATTTCGCGACTCATGCTTTGCGACTCCTAAAATCCACCTTCGGCACCAGGCGTGCCTTGTCCAGTTCGGCCAGCGTAAATTCCAATAACGCCAGGCCATCCTTGCTTTCAAATTCCAACCCGATCTTCTCGCCTTGCGGGGCGTGCAGAATGCCCGTGTAGGTCTTGCGGTTCGCGGTGCCGGGCATCGCGACGCGCAGCTTGACCGTGCATTCCTCGCCGGCAAAGCGTTCGAAGTCGGCCAGGGTGCGCACCGGACGGTCCAGTCCGGGCGACGACACTTCCAGGCGCTCGTAATCGACGTTTTCGACCGTCAGCACGTGCGACAGCTGGTGGCTGACCGTGGCGCAATCTTCGACCGAGATCGGTCCCTTTTCGTCCGCCACCGCGGCCGGGAAATCGATGAACACGCGCAGGATGCCTCGCTCGGCACGCTCGATATCGACGAGTTCGTAGCCCAGTCCACTGACTGTGGTGGCAATCAAATCAAACAGCTGCACTGATTTCTCCAGATCGCCGGCATGGCGCCGGACCTCTTAAAACGATTCAACAAAAAAAAAATGGGCAACTGCCCATCTTCTTATATTTCCAACCAGATGAAAGTGTCTACACCAAACAAAACGCCGGGGAGAACTTTAATTGGTTGCGAATTATAACCCGATACAGGGCAGCTCGCAATCGCTGCGCTGCAAAATGAACAGGTCTGCAACAGTTTACACCTTTGGCGAACAGGCCGCATTCAAATACGTCGTCGCCGCAGTCATATACCTCACCCATGGCCATCCACGTCGCCCCCGCGGTCATACACGTCACCCCCGCGCAGGCGGGGGCGACGGAGCCGATCAGCCGCGGCGGCCGCGCCGCGGCATGCCGTTATCGCTGACGCGCGGACCCGCCGGGCGGCGGTTCTGGCCGGCGCCGGCGAAGCCGAAGGTGGTCTGCAGCGGATCCGGCTGGCGCGGACCCTTGCCGCCACCGCCACCACCACCGCTGCGGCCCTGGCCGCCACTGCGTCCCTGACCGCCGTTACGGCCGCCCTGGCCGCCGCCGAAGCCGCTGCCGCCGCGCCCCTGGGCGCCCGGCATGCCGGGCTGACCGCGGCCGCCCTGCTGGGACCCGACGCGCACCACCGGCGGGCCGAAGGGATCGACGTTGCGGTTGGCATCGGCACGATCGATGCGGTTGCCGTTGGTCCGGTCCGCATTGGGGCCACCGCGGTCCTTGCCGCCGCCCTGCTTCTGCTTCTGGCCGCCCTGGCCCTGGCCCTGGCCGCCGGCCTTCTGCTCGCCCTTCCTCTCGATGCCGAAGGCGGTCATGAAGTTGCGGACGTCGTTTTCTTCGAGCTCTTCCCAACGACCGCGCTTCAGGCCGGTCGGCAGGGTCATCGCGCCGTAGCGGGTGCGGATCAGGCGCGAGACGGTCAGGCCGACCGCCTCGAACATGCGGCGCACCTCGCGGTTGCGGCCTTCGCCGATCACCACGCGGTACCAGTGGTTGACGCCTTCGCCGCCGCCGTCGACGATCTTGGTGAAGGAGGCCAGGCCGTCTTCCAGCTCGACGCCGGCCAGCAGCTTCTGGCGCATGCCCTCTTCCAGCACGCCGAGGGTACGCACGGCGTACTCGCGGTCGATGTTGTAACGCGGGTGCATCAAGCGGTTCGCCAGGTCGCCGGAGTTCGTGAACAGCAGCAGGCCCTCGGTGTTGAAGTCGAGGCGGCCGACGGCCAGCCATTTGCCGGTCTTCATGGTCGGCAGGCGGTCGAATACCGACGGACGGCCTTCCGGATCGTCCGCGCTGACGATTTCGCCGGCCGGCTTGTGGTACACCAGCACGCGCGGCGGCTTGTTGTTATTCACGCGGCGCTGCAGCAGCTTGCCGTTGATGCGCACGGCGTCGGTCGGCAGGATGCGCTGGCCGATGTGGGCCGGCTCGCCGTTCACCGACACGCGGCCGGCGATGATCAGCTCTTCCATGTCGCGGCGCGAACCCAGGCCGGCCTCGGCCAGCACCTTGTGCAGCTTCGGCGCATCGTCCTCGGCGGTCAGGTCGCGGCGTACCTTGGCCGCCTTGGCCTGGCCCTGGCCGCCCTCGTGGGCGTCGAAGGCGTCCGAGGTCACGAAGGAGAACACGGCGTCGGCATCGTTCGGCTTGGCGCCGCGGTTATCCTTGCCGCCGCGGGCGTTCTTGCCCTTGCCTTGCTGCTGACCCTGCTTCTGGGCCTGCTGGCCCTGCTTCTGGGCTTGCTGGCCCGGCTGGCCGGCCTGGCCTTGCTGGACCTGTTGACCCTGCTGGCCGCGCTGCTGGCCTTTCTTGCCCCTATTCTGGCCGTCGTGCTTGCCGGTGCGCGCCCCTTGGCGCTGCTCGGTGCGCTTCTCGGCGGCCTGCTCGCCCTGCTCCGCGCCGGCCTGGGCCGGCTCGGCCACGGCGTCGGCGCCGTCGGCCTGGCCGCGCGGCGCGGCGGCCGCAGCGACGGCTTCCCGCTGCTGGCGCTGCTCGCGCATCTGGCGCGGACCGCGCGGCTTGCGCTGGCCATCATCCTGGGCCGCATCGACGGCGGGCGCCGGGGCGGGAGCCGGAGCGGCTTCGGCGGCCGGGGCGCTCACGGCCTCCGCGGCATCGGCCTTTTTCGCACGCGGCTTGCGGGCCGGCTTGGCGGCCGGGCTCGCATCCTGCGATGCAGGAGCCTCGGCTGCCGGCGCGGCGCCTTCCGGAATATCGGCGGCCGGCTTGGCGGCGGCCTTGCGGGTGCGCTTGGGTTTCGCGTCGGCTTCCGGCTGCGTGCCGTCGGCTGCAGCCTGGGCGCGCGTGCGGCGCTTCGGCTTGGCTGCCGCCTCCAGCCCTGCTTCGGCAGGGGTCGTCTCGGTGTTGTCGGTTGGATTCATCATTCGTTTCGTTGTTATTGCTGACCTGACGCGAGATCAACCACCGGTTGCGTCGCAGGGTCGTGTTCATCAAATTGTTGCAAGGCCGCTTCCAGCGCTTCCAGACTGCGTCCGCCGGTGCCGTCCGCCACTTCCTGCAGCGGCGGCAGCTGCGACAGCGAGGCCAGGCCGAGGTCGTCGAGGAACTGCCGGGTCGTGCCCAGCAGGGCCGGACGTCCCGGCACCTCGCGGTGGCCGACCACGTCGATCCAGCCGCGGTCCTCGAGCATCTTGATCGTCTGCGAGTTGACGGCGACGCCGCGGATCTCTTCGATGTCGCCGCGCGTGACCGGCTGGCGGTAGGCGATGATCGCCAGCGTCTCCAGCGTTGCGCGCGAATACTTCGGCGGCTTTTCCGGGGCAACCCGGTCTAGGTAAGGCTTCATTTCGGGCCGGCTCTGGAAGCGCCAGCCGGATGCCAGGCTGACGATCTCGATGCCGCGGTCCTGCCAGTCCTGGCGCAGTTCCTCCAGCAGGATCTTGATCGTGTCGGCGCCCACGCCCGCGCCGATCTGGCGGCCGTTCGCATCCACGTCGGCGAACAGTTTCTTCATGCCGTGGATCGTCATCGGCTCACGCGCGCACAGCAAGGCGGTCTCGAGGACCTTCTTGGCCTCATCAGTGTTCATAACGGCAAAGAAAACATCAAACACAAACGGCTTCAACGGTCACGAAGTGTCGTTGCAGCGACACAGGAGCTTACGCCCCAATGAGACAGTACGCGTTGAAACTGGGTTCCGTGGCCCGGCAGTGGCGCCGGGCGGATACCGTGGGGGCTCATGCCTGCCACGCGGCAGCCCGCCGGAAAGCGGACTGCAAAGATAGACTTTCAGGAGAAACGGCGCTGCTGGAGCAGGAAGGACGACATCGTTTCTACCGATTGGCGGCCATTGTACCCGATAAAACCCGGAAAGGGAGAAGCCGCGAACAGGTGCGCGCAGCGCGGCACGGCGGACGATGCGCCGCGATGCGCCCGCTCAAGCGGCGAGGCGTTCGGCAAGGATCGCGGAGACGCCCAGGAAAGCCGGGTACTCGGCCGTGATCACATAGGTCGGGACCGCCGCCAGGTAGGCGGCAAAGCGGCCCTTCTGCTCGAAGCGGCGGCGGAAGCAGGAGCGCGCAAAGCGCTCGCCCAGGCGCGGCACGATGCCGCCGCCGATGTAGACCCCGCCCTGGGCGCCCAGGGTGACGGCCAGATTGCCGGCTACCGTGCCCAGCATGCCGCAGAAGGCTTCGACGACCTCGTCGCACAGCAGGCATTCGCCGGCCAGGGCGCGGCGCGAAATCTCCGGCGCGTCCAGTACGCGCTCGGCCGCCCCGCGCAGCTCGGCCAGCGCGCGGTAGATCAGCTCGACGCCGGCGCCGGACAGCAGGCGCTCGGCCGACACGTGTTCGAATTCGCGCCATGCGTACTGCAGGATCGCGATTTCGGTGTCGTTGGCCGGAGAAAAGGTGACGTGGCCGCCTTCGCTGCGCAGCGCGGTCCAGCTCTTGCCGTCCGGGGCCGGAATCAGGCCGGACACGCCGAGCCCGGTGCCGGCACCCAGCAGGCCGATCGGCGCATTCACGCCCGGGGCGCCGCCGCCGACCTGGACCTTGTCGCTGTCCGTCAGCCAGGGCAAGGCCATCGCCAGCGCCTCGAAATCGTTCACCACCACGAAGGTATCGAAGCCGCACTCGCGGCGCATCGCCTCGATCGAGAATTCCCAGTGGTGATTGGTCATGCGCACCATGTCGCCCAGCACCGGATTGGCGATCGCGATCGCCGCATGGCGCACCGTGCCCGAGCCGGCCACCGTCTCGGCCACCGCCGGCAGGGCCAGGTAGGCGCGCAGGGCATCCGCCAGCGTCGGGTGGCTGGCGCAGGACAGCACTTCGATGTGCGCGATGCGGCCCGGGCCCAGTTCCAGCGCGAAGCGCGCATTGGTGCCGCCGATGTCGGCGAGCAGGCGCGGGCTGGCATGCCCCGCGGTCATGGTCGGGGAAGCGGCGGACGGCTGGAGAACGGGGGATGCGGGCGCAACAGTCATGGCATGGAATCGGAAACAGATTCCAGAAGCTTAAGGACTTCTCGGCTTCAGCGCAAGCACTTATTGTAGTTTAGGTACATCCGCCCTTGTTTCGCTAGGAATCCCACAAAATATTGCAGAGATTCATGAGTAGTCGAGCTACCAAACTTCGGCTGCAAAGACGCTTGCTCAGCCGGCTTTCGGCTTGAGTTCGACGTCCGCCTCGGCGGCGCAATCCGCGTTCCAGGCGTCGAGGCCGCCGCGCAGGGGACGGGCGTGGTGGAAACCGTTGGCCAGGAAGGTCTTCGCAACCTGGGCCGCGGTGACGTCGTTCGGGCAGCTGCAGTAGATGACGATGTGGCGGTCGCGGTCGAGGCTGGCCATCAGGCGTTCCGGGACGGTGTCGCCGTAGACCAGCGCGCCCGGGATGCCCTGCTCCAGCTGGCGCGCGGTGACGCCGCGGGCATCGACGATCAGCGGGTCGTGGCCGGCCTCGAGCAGGGATTTCAGCTCGGCGGTGGTGATGCGCGGCAGGTTGGCGGCGCCGAGGTTGCGGCGGCGCTCGATGTACTTGAACAACACGAACAGGGCCAGCAGCGCGCCGACCACCATCAGCGCGGTGCTGCCGAGGGTCTCGAACCAGGAGATGACGTCGTCGACGCTGCCGTGGAACCAGGCGCCCAGGCCCATGCCGACGCCGCTCCACAGCAGGCCGCCGGCCATCGACAGCCACAGGAAGCGCTGGGTGGTGGTGCCCATGGCGCCGGCCAGCGGCGGGGCGATGGTGTTGAAGCCGGGGATGAACTTGGCGACCACCAGCGACTTCGCGCCCCAGCGGCTGAAATTATCCTCGGTCTGGCTGACGCAGGAATCCGGCGACAGCGAAATCTTGCACAGCAGGCGCAGGATGCGCTTGCCGTAGTAGCGGCCGGCGCGGAACCAGAAATAATCGCTGATCAGGCAGGCGGCGATGCTGGCCGCCAAATAGAGCGGCCAGTTGGCTCCCTTGTCGACCGCCAGCGCGCCGGCGATGATCAGCACCGGGAAGGCGGGAATCGGCAGGCCGATCTGTTCGAGCAGCACGATGCCGAACACGATCAACGCGCCATAGGTGTGTATCAGGTGGGAGAGCGAGGCCATGCCAATATGGTATCGGAAAAGCCCGCCCCGCGCCCCCTCCTAATGCCACTTACCGCGGGAGCGACAGCTTAAAATTCGGTAAAATTCGGGGTCAGAGCACATTTCGCAACAAATTCGGGGTCAGAGCACTTTTTGCCCTTGCGCTAACTGAAGCAATCCATGCCGAAGCTCGGCCAACCGCACCTAAAGACCCGGTTCCAAAAAATCGCTCTGACCCCGAATTTCAGCAGAAATGTGCTCTGACCCCGAATTTTTGACGCGGCCTCAGGCCCCGCGCGGGATGGCGTTCAGCAAGGTCTGGGTGTAGGGGTGCCGGGGGTTGCGGTAGAGCTCGTCCGAGTCTGCCATCTCGACCACGCTGCCGTGGTGCATGACCATCACGCGGTCGGAGATGTACTTGACCACGGATAAATCGTGCGAGATGAAGATGTAGCTCATCTTGTACTCGTCCTGCAGGTCCTGCAGCAGGTTCAGCACCTGGGCCTGGACCGAGACGTCCAGCGCCGACACCGACTCGTCGCACACCAGGATCTCCGGCTTCATGGTCAGGCAGCGCGCGATCGCGATGCGCTGGCGCTGGCCGCCGGAGAATTCGTGCGGATAGCGGTGGAAGGCCTGCTCCGGCAGCCCGACCCGCTTCAGCAGATAGTGGGCGTGCTCGATGCGTTCCGCATCATTCAAGCCGATGCGATGGATGCGCATCGGCTCCAGCAGGATCTGGCCGACCGTGAAGCGCGGGTTCAGCGAAGCATAAGGATTCTGGAAGATGATCTGGATGCGCCGTTTATACGCCTGGTACTCGCGGTCGCTCATCGCCAGCAGGTCGCGGCCCTCGAACAGGGCGCTGCCGCCGGTGGCGCGGTGCAGGCGCAGCAGGGTCAGGCCGACCGTGGTCTTGCCGGAACCGGATTCGCCGACCACGCCCAGGGTCTTCCCGCGCGGCAGCGTGAAGGACACGTCCTTCACCGCCTTGAATTCGCGCTTGCCGAACAGGCCTTCGCGCAGATAAAAACTCTTCGCCAGCCCGCGCACCTCCAGCACGTTGTCATCCGACGGCGCATACCCGCGCGCACGCTGCGGCAGCTCTGCACCCGCCGTAAAACGCCCGCTCAGATAGTCGTCGATGACCGGCAGGCGCACCGGCCGCTCGTCCAGCTTCGGCCGGCAATGCAGCAGCGCACGCGTATAGGCGTCGGATGGCGCATGCAAGACCTGGGCAGCAGGCCCCTCCTCCCGCACCTCGCCATGCCGCATCACGATCACGCGGTCGGCAATCTCGCCCACCAGTCCGAGATCGTGGGTGATGAACAGCACCGACATCTGGTGCTTCTTCTGCAGCCCCGCGATCAGTTCCATGATCTGCTTCTGGATCGTCACGTCCAGCGCCGTGGTCGGCTCGTCGGCGATCAGCAGGCGCGGTTCGCAGGCGATCGCCATCGCGATCATCACGCGCTGCTGCTGGCCGCCCGACATCTGGCTCGGATAGGCGTCGATCTTGGCTGCAGGGTCGGGGATGCCGACTTCGTCCAGCAGCTCGAGCGTGCGGGCGCGCGCCTGGCGCTTGTCCATGCCCAGGTGCTGGCGCAGTACTTCGCCGATCTGGAAGCCGACCGTGAACACCGGATTCAGCGAAGACATCGGCTCCTGGAAGATCATCGCGATGTCCTTGCCGCACAGCTTGCGGCGCGCCTCGATCGACTGCCCGAGCAGCTCGCGGCCGTCGAAGCGGATCGAGGAGCCCTCGTGCATGATCGTGGTTTCACGAGGCAGCAGGCCCATTACCGCCAGCGAGCTGACCGACTTGCCGCTGCCGGACTCGCCCACCAGGGCCACGGTGGCGTTCTTCGGCAGGCTGAAGGAAATGCCCTTCACGGCTTCGAACGTGCGCTTCTTGTCGATGCGGAAGGAGACGCGCAGGTCGCGCACCTCGAGCAATGGCTGATCAAAAGTCATACGGGCTCACTTCAATTTCGGGTCCAGCGCATCGCGCAGCGCGTCGGCAAACAGCGAGAAGGCCGTCACCAGCAGGGCCATCGCGCTGGCGGCGGCGGCCAGCTGCCACCACTTGCCCAGGATGAGTTCATTCTGTGCCTCGTTCAGCATGCTGCCCCAGGACACCACGCCCACCGGCACGCCGAAGCCCAGGAAGGACAGGATGACTTCGGCCTTGATGAAGCCGACCACCAGGATCGACATCTGCACCAGCGCCACGTGCGAGACGTTCGGCAGGATGTGCGAGAACATCCGCCGCCAGCTCGAGGCGCCGATGGCGTCCGCCGCCATCACGTATTCGCGGGCCTTGTGCTTGATGTACTCGGCGCGGATCAGGCGGTAGGGCCCGGTCCATCCCGTCAGCCCCAGGATCAGCACGATGGTCAGCACGCCCTTGGTCTGCAGCACCGCGGCCACCGTCAGGATCATCAGGATCGACGGAATCGAGGTGAAGATGCTGTAGAACCAGTTGAACAGGTCGTCGACCTTGCCGCCATAGAAGCCGGAGACGGCGCCGAACAGGGTCCCCAGCGCCACCGCCACCAGGGCCGCCACTAAACCGACCACGATCGAGGTCTGGCCGCCCTTGATGGTTTTTTTAACGATGTCGTGGCCCCATTTGTCGGCGCCGAAAGGCAGGGTCGTGGCTTTGACCGCCTGCGTGGCATGGCCGTGCCGGACCAGCTCCGTCCTCAGTTCGGCGATATCGGCCGCCAGCGGATCGAAGGCATTCGGCGGCGTGGGCGCGGACGGACGGCCCAAGGCCGCCAGCGCGGGATCGGGACCGACGAAGGTCGGCGGCGCATAGTTGAGCGCGACTTCGTCCTCCCAGTCGGCGGCCACCAGGCCGGTGGCGGACAGCAGCACCGACAGCAGGAAGATCAGCACCACCGCCAGCGAAGCCATGGCGATGCGGTCGGCGCGCATTCGGCGCCAGGCGAGCGCCCACAGGCCGGGCGAAGCGTTTTCGATCATTTGAGTCATTTCATTTGCTCATTTGAGCAGATCACTTGAGCTGGACACGCGGGTCCACCGCCTGGTACATCAGATCGGCCAGCAGGTTGAACACCATGGTGGCGGCGGCCACGTAGACCGTGATCGCCTTGATCACCGGAAAGTCGCTGCGCTCGACCGCCAGGATCACCTCGCGTCCGATACCCGGGATGCCGAAGAAGCGCTCCAGCAGGAAGGCGCCGATCAGGAGGGCCGGCAGGTTCGCCATCACGTAGGTGATGATCGGAATCGCGGCATTGCGCAGCACGTGGACCCAGACGATGCGCCGCTCCGACAGGCCCTTGGCGCGCGCGGTGCGCACATAGTCCTGCCCGACTTCGTCCAGCACGAAGCTGCGGAACAGGCGCAGGGTGGGCGCCACCGACACCGTCAGCCCGATCAGGATCGGCAAGGTGGCGTAGCGCAGCAGGTTTTCGAGGAAATGGTCGCCCCAGCCCTGCACCGGAAACAGCCCCAGCTTGTAGGCCAGTCCGTACTGGAACACGATGATGTAGACCAGGATCGAGATCGACATGCCGACCGTGCAGGCGATCATCACCAGGCGGTCGGTCAGCGAGCCGCGCACGAAAGCGATGGCGAGCGCCAGCGCGATCCCGATCAGGGTCTCCAGCACGGTCAGCGGCACCAGCACCGTCAGCGAGGGGCCGAGCCGGGTGGCCAGGATGTGCGAGACCGGTTCGCCGGTGCTCCAGGCATTGCCGAAATCAAAGCTCAGGATCTGCTTGACGAAGATGCCGAGCTGCACGTACCAGGGCTGGTCCAGGCCGAGCTGGGTGCGGATGTTGGCGATCGCCTGCGCATCCGCCATCTTGCCCGCCAGCAGGTAGGACGGGTCGCCGCCGACCCAGTTGAACAGCACGAAGACCAGCACCACCACGCCGGCCATGGTCGGCAGCATTTGCCACAGCCGCCGGAGGATATAAGCAAACATCGGGTATTCCGGGTGAAAAACGAAACTATAGAACAGTTTCCGAATGTTGCAGAGCAAAAAATTTCCCACCTCCTAACAGGGGAAATGCATACAAGTGTGGCATTTACGCAATGTTACGAGGAATTCATATTCATTCATATTGACACTGTAAGGACAGGAATGATCTGATGAGCCCCCGTAAGGTGAAAAAATTCTAATTTCTCACCGGACCACCATTGGTTACCTCTAGTGCTCGTATTCCTTGGTATATGCATGCCAAAGATTGACAAAAAAGCATATGCATGTGTGGACCGATTCATCAGACCATTTCTTGGAGTTGGAATGTATAAAAGAAAAGCTGTAGCCCAAGCAGTCTCCTTCGCCGTCGCCTACGTGGCGTTCGGCGCCGCCGCGATGGCGCAGGACACCTCGTCCGCCCCGATGCAGCGTGTCGAAGTCACGGGCTCGAGCATCAAGCGCGCCACCGCCGAAACCGCCTCGCCGGTCCAGGTGGTCACCCGCGAAGACCTGGCCAAGTCCGGCAAGGGCACCGTCGCCGAATACCTGCAGACCCTGACCGCCGACGGCGCCGGTTCGCTGCCGACCGGCTTCGGCAACGGTTTCGCCGCCGGCTCGACCGCGATCTCGCTGCGCGGCCTGGGCGCGACCTCGACCCTGGTGCTGCTGAACGGCCGCCGCATGGCGCCGTTCGCGCGCGCCGACGACGGCCAGAAAAGCTTCACCGACCTGTCGACCGTGCCGATGGAAGCGGTGGAACGCATCGAGATCCTGAAGGACGGCGCGTCCTCGATCTACGGCGCGGACGCGATCGCCGGCGTGGTCAACATCATCCTGCGCAAGGACTTCACCGGCCTGGTCGCCAAGGGCGAACTGGGCGAGTCGCGCTACCGCGACGGCGAAGTGGCCAAGGGCACCCTGACCTGGGGCAAGGGCGACCTCGACACCGACGGCTTCAACGTCATGACCAACCTCGAGGTCTACGGTAACCACGAGCTGATGAACAAGGACCGCGCCGGCCGCAAGTGGATCGGCCAGGGCGACATCCGTCCGTGGGGCTATGCGGCCAACAGCCAGTTCGCCGGCGGCTACATCACGCCGGGCGCTTCCAGCCCGACCCCGACCGGCGCACTGCGCGATCCGAAGACCGGCAACTACGTCTCGCTGCCGGGCTGCTCGCAGTTCTCGCCGGTGGTCAACCAGGACCCGGCCGGCGGCTGCCTGTGGTACCAGGACCAGTTCCGCTCGATGCAGCCGAATATCGACGGCGTGAACCTGTATGCGCGCGGCACCAAGAACCTGGACGGCGGCCTGCAGCTGTACGCGGAAGCCGGCTACTCCAAGCGTGACACCTCGTTCACCCTGACCCCGCCGTCGACCAGCCCGACCGTCGCCTTCCCGCCGAACGCGGCCAGCCCGACCGGCGTGATCGCCTACGGCAACACGATCCTGATGTCGGCCAAGCATCCGCAGAACCCGTACGGCGCCGACGTGCGCCTGCGCTACTCGATGTTCGACGTCGGCCCCAGCACCCGCTCGGTGGACAATGCCTTCAACCGCTTCGTGATCGGCATCAAAGGCCAGAAATTCGGCTGGGACTTCGACACCGCCTACCTGCACTCGATGTCGAAGCTGGACCTGAACTACAGCAACATGATCAACATGAAGGTGCTGCAGGCCGCCCTGGGCAATCCTTCCAGCCCGTACTTCCCGTACTACATCGGCACCCAGGCCAGCAAGAACCCGTCCTCGCTGTACGCCGCGATGGTGACCAATGCGACCTCGCATTCGACCACCAAGCTCGACATCGTCGACTTCAAGGCCTCGCGTGAGCTGATGCAGCTGCCGGGCGGCGCCATGGGCCTGGCGGTCGGCGCCGAACACCGCCGCGAGTCGCTGGACAACCCGTCGCTGTCGGGCACCGCCGACGGTTCGATCAACTCCTCCTATGTGGCGGCCAAGGGCGACCAGAACATCTCGGCGGTCTTCGTCGAAGTGGCTGCGCCTGTGATCCAGACCGTCGAACTGACCGGTGCACTGCGCTACGACAAGTACAAGAACTTCTCGTCCACCACCCCGAAAGTCGGCATCAAGTGGACCCCGCTGAAGACCTTCGCCCTGCGCGGCACCTACTCGGAAGGCTTCCGCGCCCCGGGTCCGGCCGAAGCAGGCGTCGAGTCGCAGAGCACCGGCAGCTCCTCGGTGCGCGATCCGGTCCGTTGCCCGGGCGGCGTCCCGGCAGCCGGCGGCGCAACCCAGGCCGACTGCGCGATCTCGATCGGTGCGGTCAAGGTCGGCAACCCGAAACTGTCGCCGGAAACCTCGAAGGGCTACACCCTGGGCATGGTCTGGGATCCGCTGGCCAACACCAGCCTGTCCGTGGACGGCTTCAAGATCCGCCGTGAAAACGAGATCAACCCGCTGTCCTACGTCGAAGCAGCCGCCCTGCCGACCGCGATCCGCAACGACAACAACCTGGTCGTGAACGGCGTCGTGATCCCGAACACGGGCACCCTGCTGCTGTCGAACGCACCGTACCAGAACTCGAGCTTCACCGAGATCAAGGGCGTGGACTTCGACGTCAAGCAGCGCGTCAAGCTGGGCGACTACGGCCGCGCGGTCGTGGGCCTGACCTGGACCCACATCGCGTCGTGGGTACGCGCCGAGAAGAGCGGCACCCGTTACCAGTACGCCGGCACCCATGGCAACTGCGACACCTCGAACTGCGCCGGTACGCCGAAGGACAAGATCAGCCTCAGCGCTTCGTGGGACTACAGCCCGAAATTCAACATGACCGCGACGGCCAACTACCGCGCCGACATGCAGAACGTGTACTTCGCCGGCGACAAGTGCGCCTCGCAGTTCGCGAACGGCAACCCGGCGCCTGGCGACTGCCGCCTGGCTTCGTTCACCACGGTCGATCTGTCGGCACGCTATAACGTGACCCGCCAGCTGCAGATCTACGGCTCGATCCAGAACCTGTTCGACAAGGTCGCCCCGCTCGATCCGCTGACCTACGGCGGCATGAGCTACAACCCGATGGACGCCAGCGGCGCCATCGGCCGCTACCTCAAGGTCGGCCTGCGCTGGACCATGTAAGCAAGAAAAACGGCGAACCTCGTTCGCCGTTTTTCGCAGTCCCCGCGCAGGCGGGGATCCAAGCTGATTGGCAAAACGGCGAGCCCTCGGGCTCGCCGTTTTTCATTCCGCGGCGCCTGCGCGCAGGCGCTCCAGCAGCACGCTTGCCGCTTCCGCCGACGATCCGGGGTTCTGGCCGGTGATCAGGAGCCCGTCGCGGACCACGTAGGATGCCCAGTCCGCTCCCTTCGAATACACCCCGCCCTTCGCCTTGAGCTCGTCCTCGACGAGAAAGGGCACCACATCAAGCAGTCCGACCGCGGCTTCCTCGCTGTTCGTGAAGCCGGTCACCCGCTTGCCCTCGGCCAGGGGACGGCCGTCCGGCGCACGCACGTGGCGCAGCACGCCTGGCGCGTGGCAGACGAATCCGACCGGCTTGCCGGCCGCCACGAAGGATTCGATCAGGCCGATCGAAACGGGATCCTCGGCTAGGTCCCACAAGGGGCCGTGCCCGCCCGGATAGAAGACGGTATCGAAAGCGGCCTGGGACACGCTGTCGAGCGGCACCGTGGAAGCAAGCTGCGCCATCGCGTCGGCGTCGGCTTCGAAACGGCGGGTGAGATCGGTCTGGAAATCAGGCTCGCTGCTTTTCGGATCGAGCGACGGGCGGCCGCCTTTCGGCGACGCCAGGACGATCTCGGCGCCGGCATCCTTGAAGGCATAGTAAGGCGCGGCCAACTCTTCCAGCCAGAAGCCGGTCTTGCGCCCGGTGTTGCCGAGTTGGTCGTGCGAGGTCAGGACGATCAGAACTTTCATGCTACTCTCCCATGGTTGAGACCACTAATAGACCAGTCGTCTAATTCGCGGTAAAAAATGCACCTCACGACGAGGTGCCATTGCCCCTGCTCCGGTCAGGGGGCAAGGTGAAGCATCCGGCGCGTCGTCGCCAGTGCGGTATCGAAGGGCCTGGCTGCGCGCTCTATCTTGGCCATGATGCTGGCCCCCAGCCACAGCTGGTACAGGCTGCGCGCCACGCTCGCGGCATCGCCGTCGATGGCCAGCGAGCCCTCGTCCACGCCGGCCGCGATGGCTTGGGTCAGCCGGCTGACGATCCCTTCCGTGCCGTGCTGCAGCGCAAGGCGCATCGCTTCCGACAGGTCCGCCACTTCCGCGCCCAGCTTGACCGCCAGGCACTTTCCCTGGCAATCCTCGTAGGACTGCGATGCCCGCCACAGTTGCCAGTAGTCCATCAGGCGCTGCGCCATCGTCAGGCCCGGCTGTGCCAGGATGCGGTCGAATTCGGCCAGGTAGTCCTCGAAATAATGCTCCAGCAAGGCTTTGCCGAAAGCGTCCTTGGAGCCGAAGTAGTGATAGAACGACCCTTTCGGCACGCCAGCCGCCGTCAGGATCTCGTTCAGGCCCACGGCCGAGTAGCCCTTGCCGGCCATGATGCGCTGACCGGTCGCGAGAATGCCGGCACGGACATCGGAATACTGGGCTGTGCTTTCAGTTGTCATGGGATGCAGCTTAAACCGAATTAGACCAGTCGTCTAGAACTATTTCCGCTGCTCCGGCTCAAGCGAGCCGGAGCAGCAATTGGACTGGCATTAGCGCTCAGTCCTGGCGCAGCCGGCGCTGGCGCACCGCCTGCGCCAGCCCCTCCAGCACGCCCACGCTAGTCTCCCAGTCGATGCAGCCGTCGGTCACGGACTGGCCGTAGACCAGCTCCTTGCCCGGCACCAGGTCCTGGCGTCCGCCCACCAGGTGGGACTCGACCATCACGCCGACGATGCGGTCGTCGCCGGCCGCGATCTGGCCGGCGATGTCGGCGCACACCGGCACCTGGTTCTGCGGATTCTTGCTCGAATTCGCGTGCGAGGCGTCGATCATCAGGCGGCCGGCGAGGCCGTTCGCGGCCAGTTGCTTGCAGGCGTCCTCGACGCTGGCGGCGTCGTAGTTCGGGGTCTTGCCGCCGCGCAGGATGATGTGGCAATCCTCGTTGCCGGCGGTCGACACGATCGCCGAATGGCCGCCCTTGGTCACCGACAGGAAATGGTGGGGCTGGGAGGCCGCCTTGATGGCGTCGGCCGCGATCTTGATGTTGCCGTCGGTACCGTTCTTGAAGCCGACCGGGCAGGACAGGCCGGAAGCCAGCTCGCGGTGCACCTGCGATTCGGTGGTGCGGGCGCCGATCGCGCCCCAGCTGATCAGGTCGGCGATGTACTGCGGGCTGATCACGTCGAGAAACTCGGTGCCGGCCGGCAGGCCCAGCTCGTTGATGTCGCGCAGCAGCTCGCGCGCCATGCGCAGGCCGTCGTTGATGCGGAAGCTGTTGTCCATGTAGGGGTCGTTGATCAGGCCCTTCCAGCCCACCGTGGTGCGCGGCTTCTCGAAATACACACGCATCACGATCTCGAGTTCGCCGATGAAGCGGCGGCGCTGCTCGGCCAGGCGGCGCGCGTATTCCACCGCGGCCTTGGTGTCGTGGATCGAGCACGGGCCGATCACCACCATCAGGCGGTCGTCCTGGCCGTGCAGGATGCGGTGCAGCGCCACGCGCGCCGAAGCCGCGGTGTTCTCGGCGCTCGCCGTCACCGGAAACTCACGGATCAGGTGAGACGGCGGCGTCAGTTCCTTCATTTCGCGGATGCGTAGGTCGTCGGTGCGGGGCATTGCTGTTCTCCGTTGTCTGTTGATGCGCTGAGCTGGTCTGAAAACGAAAAAACCGCCATCGCTGGCGGTTTTTCTGGAATCTTGCGTCGGACTTCGTTCTGCTGATGCGTGAACCTGCCGCTACTCCACCGCCGTCGGGCTGGAATGGCTAAACCAAAAATAAAAGGTAAAGAAGGCAGTGTGGCGCATGTGTGGTCCGGGGTGTTCGGTTGACTATAACAACAATATATGAGCATTGGCAAGATCTTTATCCGTCGCGTGCGACCGTCATGACAGTCGATCGGTTGCGTGAAGCAGACATCCAACCTGGGCAAGCCAAACACGGTTGAGAGATGTCAGTCGTTCATGCAGCTCCGATGCAAAAGTCGGGACATGCCCCGGCCGACTTGCGCCCTCCGCGAGCCGGGCCGGGAATCCCTCAATGCCAACTGGAGTCTGGAAATGACTGAAACCCCGATATCCCGATCGATCCGCCGCCTGTTCGCCAGTGGCGGCGCTGCCGGTCTGGCGCTGCTGGCGCTGCCGGCCACGCTGCCCTTGTCGGCCCAGGCGCAGGAAGCCGCGCCCAAGCCGATCCAGCGCGTCGAAATCACGGGCTCGAACATCCGCCGCTCCGAGGCGGAGACCGCGTCCTCCGTCATCACCGTCAACCGCGCCGACATCGAGCGCTCCGGCAAGGCCACCGTGGCCGAGCTGCTGCAGACCCTGGCTGTCGACAACCAGGGCTCGGTGCCGGTCAGCTTCGGCAACGGCTTCGCCGCCGGCGCTTCCGGCATCTCCCTGCGCGGCCTGGGCGCGGCCTCGACCCTGGTGCTGCTGAACGGCCGCCGCATCGCGCCCTACGGCCTGGCGGACGACGGCCAGAAGCAGTTCGCCGACCTCAACATCATTCCGAGCGACGCCGTCGAGCGCATCGAGGTGCTGAAGGACGGCGCCTCGGCCATCTACGGCTCCGACGCCATCGCCGGCGTGGTCAACGTCATCCTGCGCAAGGACTACCAGGGCAACACGGGGCGCGTCTCGCGCGCCTTCACCCAGGACTGGGACGGCAAGCAGACCAACATCGCCTTCACCAAGGGTGTCGGCAGCCTCGACACCGACCGCTACAACTTCCTGTTCAGCATCGAATACAAGAAGTTCGACGAAATCTGGTACCGCGACCGCGCCGACCGCGACTGGATCGGCCGGGTCGACCTGCGGCCCTGGGGCTATTCGTCCGAACAGGCCCTGGGCGGCACCGGCGCCATCATTCCCGGCAGCGGCACCGCCGGCAGCGCCATCAACGGCAACGTGCGCCCGGTGGGCTCGACCGGCGACTACGTCAACCGCGGCACCCTGATCCCGGCCGCGGCCTGCTCGAACTTCACCAGCCACCCGCAGGGCGACCCCGGCGGCGGCTGCCTGATCGATGCGCCCCAGCTCTACAACCAGCTGATCCCGAAACAGGAAAACCTGAGCTTCTTCGCGCGCGGCACCTTCCAGGTCACGCCGGACATCCAGGCGTACAGCGAGCTCAACTACTACACCAGCCAGACCAGCACCTCGACCACGCCGTCCACGGTCAGCGGTTCGGTCGGTTTCCCGGGCGGCCCGGTCAACAACGGCATCGTCCGCCTCGGCCCCACCCATCCGGACAATCCCTTCCCCGGCACACCCGCCACCCTGCGCTACCTGGCCGCCGACGTCGGTCCGCGCACCGCCCGTCTCGACGGCAACTTCATCCGCTGGATCGGCGGCGCCAAGGGCAGCAACTACGGCTGGGACTGGGACACGGCGATCCTGTTCTCGCACAACCACGTCAACAACACCCAGAACGGCTTCCTGCAGCGCGACGTCGCCTTCGCCCTGCTCGATCCGAGCGCGGCGAACGTCGCCGCCGCCCGCGCCGGCAGCCCGGCCTATGCGGCCCTGCCGCCGGGCACCGTCTCGCGCATCGGCGAGAACGCCGGCCTGAACTCGCCGGCGCTGTATGCGGCGCTGTCGCCGACGATCGGCAACCGCGCCAACACCAAGATGGTGCAGGGCGACGTCAAGGCCACGCGCGAATTCGACGGCATTCCCTACCTGGCAGGAAAGCTGGGCCTGGCACTGGGCGCCGAATGGCGCCACGAGGCGACCGAGCTGCAGCCGACCAGCGGCACGGAGCGCGGCAACATCATCGGCCTCGGCTATTCCGCCTACGAAGGCGCGCGCAACGTGTTCGCCCTCTACGGCGAGGCGCTGGTGCCCCTGCCCTACAAGGTCGAAGCTTCGCTGGCCCTGCGCTGGGACCACTTCACCGACGTCGGCAACTCCTATACGCCGAAGGCCGGCCTGAAGTGGACGCCGGTGCGCGAGTTCGCCCTGCGCGGCACCTTCGCGCGCGGCTTCCGTGCGCCGAGCTTCGCCGAGAACGGACGCGGCGGCCTGGCCGCGTACTCGACCGCCGCCGACCCGGTGCGCTGCGCCCTGGGCATCGCCAGCGCCTGCAACCCGGCCTCGGTCGCCCTGATCACCTCGCCCAACCCCAAGCTGTCGCCCGAGCGCTCGCGCAACTACTCACTGGGCATGATCTGGGATCCGCTCCCGCGCACCAGCATCTCGGTCGACTACTGGAAGATCAAGCGCAAGAACGAGATCAACCAGGAACAGGTCGCCTCCGCCATCGCCGCCGGCAGCGTGGCGCGCGACCCCACCAACGTCAGCGCCATTCCCGGCGACCCCGGCCCGATCACCGCGGTGCTGACGCGCTACGTGAACTCGAACCAGACCAAGGTGCGCGGCCTCGACGTCGATGCGCGCTACGCCCAGCGCCTGCCGGACGACTACGGGCTGGCGACCGTCGACGTCAAGTACACCCGCCTGTTCGAATGGCTGCGCACCGAGCAGGACGGCAGCAGGACCGAGTACGCCGGCACCCACGGCAACTGCGACGTGACCAACTGCACCGGCACACCGGACAACAAGATGAACCTGCGTTTCGGCTGGGAGCGCAACGACTGGCGGGTCTCCCTCAACGCCAACTTCCGCGGCCGGATCCAGAACACCCTGTTCCGCGGCGACGCCTGCGCAGTGACCTTCGACAGCGGCGCCAACGCCCCGAACGGCAGCTGCGAACTGCCCTCGTTCACGAGCTGGGACCTGGTGGCACGCTGGAAGCCGCTGAAGGATTGGGAGGTCTTCGGTTCGATCCAGAACCTGTTCGACAAGGTCGCGCCGCTCGACCCGCTGACCTACGGCGCCCAGTCGTACAACCCGCTCGACTTCGAAGGCGCGCGGGGGCGCTTGTTCACGCTGGGGGCGCGGTATACCTTCCAGTGAGCGGCTGATACACCGCGCAAAAACAAAAATGCCCGCAGCGATGCGGGCATTTTTCGTGTGGCGGGGGCTGTCGATCAAGCCGTACCACCCACCGTCACGCCATCGATGCGCAGGGTCGGCTGGCCCACGCCCACCGGGACGCTCTGGCCTTCCTTGCCGCACACGCCCACGCCGGAGTCCAGGCGCATGTCGTTGCCGATCATCGAGATGCGGTTCATCACGTCCGGGCCGTTGCCGATCAGGGTCGCGCCCTTCACCGGGTAGGTCACCTTGCCGTTCTCGATCATATAGGCTTCGCTGGCCGAGAACACGAACTTGCCGTTGGTGATGTCGACCTGGCCTCCGCCGAAGTTGACCGCGTAGATGCCGTTCTTGACCGAGGCCAGGATCTCCTGGGGATCCTTGTCGCCGGCCAGCATATAGGTGTTGGTCATGCGGGGCATCGGCAGGTGGGCGAAGGATTCGCGGCGCGCGTTGCCGGTGACCGGCATCTTCATCAGGCGCGCGTTCATGGTGTCCTGGATATAGCCCTTCAGGATGCCGTCCTCGATCAGCGTGGTGCACTGGGTCGGGTTGCCTTCGTCGTCCATATTGAGCGAGCCGCGGCGGTCCTTCAGGGTGCCGTCGTCGACCACGGTCACGCCCTTGGCGGCGACGCGCTGGCCGATCATGCCCGAATACGAGGACGAGCCCTTGCGGTTGAAGTCGCCTTCCAGGCCGTGGCCCACCGCTTCGTGCAGCAGCACGCCGGGCCAGCCCGGGCCGAGCACGACGGTCATCGGACCGGCCGGGGCCGGACGCGCCTCGAGGTTGACCAGGGCCGCCTGCACGGCTTCGTCGGCATATTTGTCCAGCAGCTCGTCGCTGAAATAGCTGTAGTCGTAGCGGCCGCCGCCGCCGGACGAGCCCATCTCGCGGCGGCCGTCCTGCTCGGCGATGACGGTGACGGACACGCGCACCAGCGGACGGATGTCGGCCGCCAGCACGCCGTCGCTGCGCACCACCAGCACCACGTCGTATTCGCCGGCCAGGCCGGCCATCACCTGCACCACGCGCGGATCCTTGGCACGCGCGATCTTCTCGATGCGCTCGAGCAGTTTCACCTTGGCGGTGGCGTCGAGGGAATTCAGCGGATCGTGCGGCAGGTAGAGCGAGCGGCCGCCGCTCGGCTGGATGCTGGAGGCGACCTTCACGCGGCCGGCGCCGGCACGGGCGATGGTGCGAGTGGCCGCGGCGGCGTCGAGCAGCGCGGCCTGCGAGATCTCGTCGGAATAGGAAAAGGCGGTCTTGTCGCCGGACACGGCGCGCACGCCCACGCCCTGGTCGATCGAGAAGCTGCCGCTCTTGACGATGCCCTCTTCCAGGCTCCAGCCTTCGCTCTTGGTGAACTGGAAGTACAGGTCGGCATAGTCGACCTTGTGCGTGAACATCGTTCCGAGCGTGGTGATGAGCTTGCCTTCGTCGAGCCCGAACGGCGTCAACAGCACGTCGCGCGCGACGGCGAGGGAGGAAAGATTCGGTTCGAATGGCTTCATGTTCAGGTCTTTCTGGTAAGGATAGGGGCATTTTGCCATATCGCGCCGGCGTTCGCGTTTGGCTGCGTTCGCGTGGGCACCCTGTGCCCACGCACGACCATGATTACAGTTTGCGGTGTTTCAGCGCGGGCAGGCTCTGACGGACTTCGGCCAGGACGTTCGTATCGATCTCGCCGACAACCACGCCTTCACCCTCCGGCAGCTGGCCGATCACCTCGCCCCAGGGCCCGATCAGCATGCTGTGGCCGAAGGTGCGGCGGCCGTTGCGATGGGTGCCGCCCTGGGCCGAGGCCAGCACATAGCACTGGTTTTCGATGGCGCGGGCGCGCAGCAGCACTTCCCAGTGGGCCATGCCGGTGGTATGGGTGAAGGCGGCCGGCACCACGATCAGGGCGACCTCGCCCATCGCCCGGTACAGTTCCGGGAAGCGCAGGTCGTAGCAGACCGACAGGCCGACCTTGCCGAACGGCGCTTCGAAGCTGCCGACGGCTTCGCCGGGCACGATGGTGCGCGCTTCGTCGTAGCTTTCCTCGCCGCGGGTGAAGCCGAACAGGTGGATCTTGTCGTAACGGCTGGCCGGCCTGCCTTCCGGATCGTAGACCAGGGTGGTGTTGAGGACGCGGCCCGCTTCCGGCGACACCAGCGGCAAGGTGCCGCCGATCAGCCAGAAACCGTGCTCGCGCGCCTGCGCCGCCATGAATTCCTGGATCGGGCCCTGGCCCGCCTGTTCGGCGTGGCCGACCTTGTCCGAATCCGACATGCCCATGATCGGCCAGTACTCCGGCAGGGTCACCAGCTTCGCGCCCTTGCCGGCGGCTTCCGCCAGCAGGCGGCGCGCGGTTTCCAGGTTTTCGTCGACGTCCGGTGAGGACACCATCTGCACTGCTGCGACTGTCGTCTTGCTCATCATTGGCCTTTCTTCTTCGCGGTTTGCGCAGGCGGCGCCGGATTGCCCGCGGCGGTGGCCGCCGCATTCGCCGCCTGGGTGTCGAGCTTGATCACATTGGGCGACTTCCACGGACCGGTCACCTGCATGTGGTAGGTCAGCGCCTTCATCACCGGCGCCCTCAGGAAGAGCTGGGCCAGGTAGCTGCCCAGGCCGATGACGGGGTTGACCGCCAGCGCATACACCAGCGGTCCGGTGCCGAGGTTGAATTCCGGGATCACCACCACGTGCAGGTTGGTCGATTCGTTGGCGATGTCGGCGGTGCCGTCCATCAGCACCGTGGCCGCCACCCCATGCATTTTAAGATTATCGGTGTGCACCACCCCGCGCGAGATCATGGCGTTGGCGGTGATGCCGTCGAAGGCCAGGCCTTCCGAGAACACGTCGTGGAAGTCGAGCTTGAGCATGCGCGGCAGCATCTGCAGGCTCAGCACGCCGAGCAGCTTGGCCGCGCCCGGGTCCTTCTTGAGGAACTGGCCGTCCTCGACGTTCATCTGCAGCTGGCCCGAGAGGCTCGGGATGTCGAGCGAATACGGCAGCCCGGCCCAGGAGATGTCGCCCGACAGCGAGCCCTTGCCGCGGCGCAGGGTGCCGGGGAAGCCGAGGCGGTCGAGCAGGCGGCCGGCATCGCTGATGTCGAGATTGAAGTTGAGCGCGGTATTGCTCTTGCCGTCGCGCGTCAGCCAGCGCCCGTTGGCCTTCAGCTGGCCGTCCGGATTGGTGATGGCCAGCCGCTCGATGCGCCATTCGCGCCCGGCCAGGGCCTGGGCATTGCTGGCCACCAGCTCCAGGCGGCCGAACTGCTTGTCGAACAGCTCGAAGCGCTCGGCCACGATGTCCAGGCCCGGGATGTTGGCGCCCGGGTCCTTGCCCGCTTCCAGCAGATCCTTGACTTCCCTGGCCGAGGATTCCGGGATGTCCAGCGAGGCCAGGCGCGCCGTCACCTTGCCCGACAGTTGGCCGTTCCGGGCTTCATCCCAGGTGACCCAGCCGGTGATCTGGCGCGAATCAACGCTCGCCTGCCACACGCCCGGCTGGTGCGACACGCCCAGCACCACGTCGTGCAGCGAGCGCTCGCCGATCACCAGTTCGCCGGCGCGCGCGCCGATCAGGTCCGGCACCACGTACTGGGCCATGCCGCCGCCGGCATCAAGCGAAGCCGCGCCCTGGCCGGATGCCTCGGCAGATCCGGCGATGCTCGATGCCGCCGCCAGCCAGCGGTCGACGTTCACCGACTTCATGTCGACGTTGATCATCATGCCGCTGTCCGGCTCCGGCGCCGGCACGTTCACGCCGATGCCGCCGCGTTTGACGATCCAGGGACCGTGGGGCTGGCGCTCGCGCACGTAGCGCGCCGCCATCGTGCTGCCGAGGGCGACGCGGATCTCGTCGTGGGCCACGCCGTTTTCCCCAGTCGGCTGGCCGGTGAGAGTGAAGTGCAGCGGCAGCGCGTCGGCGGCCGGTTTGTTCAGCGGGGCCGGCAGTTCGACGCCGAGGCCGGCCAGGTTCGAGTCGAGCACGATCTGGGCCTGGCGGTCCCTGACCGTCACCGAGCCCCCGAAGCGGGCACCGCCGGACAGCTTGCCGGCCAGGCGCTGCAGGGCCGGCAGCGAGCTCGTCGCGCGCATGCCATCGGCGGTGGCGGTGCCGGCCATGCGGATCACGATGGCGCCGTCGCGCTGGGTGCCGCCGGACAGCTGCAGCGGCCCGCCCAGGAAGCTGGCGCCGATGCCGTTCAGGTTCACGCCGTGTTCGGTGAATTCGACCTTGCCGAGCGCGGCCTGGACCGGCGGCAGTTCCGGGAACAGGGTGATGTCGTTGTTCTGCAGCTGCAGCGCGCCTTGCACCTTGGTCTCGTGCAGGTCCGCCAGCGGCAGGTGCAGTTTCAGGCCCAGGCGCGCGCCGCCGGTGCCCTTGGTGTCTTCCGTGAAGTGGCCGATCCATTCCAGCACCGGGCTGCTCGCCACGTAGCGCAGGAATTCCTGCAGCTGGCCGGCGGCGGTGCCGTCGATGTCGAGCATCGACTCGTGGGCGCCCAGTTCGGGGATCACGGCGCGCACATTGCTCAGGTTCAGGCCGAGGGTGCGGGCGGTCTCGGCACGGATTTCCATGCGCGCGCGGTCGAACACGATGGAGCCGTTAATGTTCTCGGCCAGCGGCCACAGCGGGGTCTTGCCGTCGGCCGCGCGGTGGGTCGGCGCGTACTCGAGCTTGCCGTTGTCGATGCGGCCGCTGACGCGGAATTCGCCGCGCGCGCGCTCGGCCGCGGTGTCGCCGTGGAAGGGGAAGTGGGCGAGTTCGCCGCGCAGGCGCACCCTGGCGTCGCGCAGGGTGCCGCCCTGCAGCGCGCCGGTCAGCCAATCGCGCAGGCCTTCGTGGGTCACCAGCGGCAGCCAGCGGCCGATGGTGGCGATGTCGAAGCCGTCCACGGTGCCGGAAAAGTCGGCGCTGCCCGGGCCCTTGACGCCGTCGCGGTGTTCGTTCAGCGGCAGCAGGTGGCGGCCCGACAGCGAGCCCTTCAGGCTGCCCTGGGTGAAATTGAAGCCGTCGACTTCGACCAGCAATTGATCGTCCTGCGGGTAGGACCAGCGCGCGCGCAGGCCCAGATCGTCGAACGGCAGGTCGGCTTCCGCGAACCAGGCCGGCAGCGCCAGCGCCATCTTTTCGGAGGCGATGTTCAGGCTGCCGCCGCGGTCGCTGGCGTCGATGCTGCCGCTCAGGTTGCGTACGCCCGGCACCGCCGCGCGCGCCGGGCGGGCCGGGTTGGCGCCCTCGGCCGGCTGGGCCGGACGCGCCGCCAGCGGCTCGATGCCGAAACCGTCGACCTGGCCGCGCAGGCGCCAGGCGGCCGGCCGCGGCAGGCTGCCATCCCATTCGGCGTCGACGTCGGTCAGGCGGCCGCGCGGCGCCAGCGCGGTCAGCAGTTCGCGCTGCTGCGGCGCCAGCGGCATCTGGGCCGCCAAGGTGGCCAGGGCGCCAAGGTCGACCTGGTCGGCACGCACCTCGAAGCGCTCCGGCTTGCCGTGCGCCGCCGGACGCCAGGTCTCGCTCAGCGTGGCCGGGGGCAGCACCACGCCGTCGCGGGTGACGACCGCGAAATTCTCGACCCCGATGCTGTGGCCGAGCGCGCCGAAGGTCGGCTTGCCTTCCTGGACGCCGGGCTTGATCTCTTCGCGCGCCGACAGCCGTCCGGAGACCCGCGCCAGCTGCAGCGGCGGCGCATCGGCCGCCAGGCGGGCACTGACCCCGGCCAGGGCGAGGTCGGCGGTAAAGCCTGCCAGGCGGGCCTGGTCGAAATTGATCCAGGCGCGCACCGAGCCGCGGCCGGCATCGACGTTGAAGGGATAGCTGATGTACTGCTTCCAGCTGGCCAGGTCGGTATTGCGCAGGTCGGCGTACAGCTCGCCCTTCCAGCGGCTGGCGTCGGAAGCCTTGGCGCCGAAGGCCGGATGGGTGAAGCGGACGCGCACGTCGAGCGGATCGGAGACCCCGGCCGGCGGCGTGGCGCGCAGGGCCAAACGGTGCGCCTTCCAGCGGTTTTCCAGCACCATGGTGAGGTTCGACAGCTGCAGCACGGGCGCGCCGCGCAGCTCGTCGGTCCAGGACAGGCGGCCCTCGCGCACCACGATTTCGTGCTGGCGCAGCAGCCAGTCGGCGCCGCCGCCGCCCTCCTCCTTCTTCTGCTTCGGGTCGATGCGCACGCCGGCCACCCAGAACACGCCGTCCGCGGTGCGACGCACGTCGAGCTCGGGGCGGTTGATTTCCAGGCTCTCGAAGCGCGGCTCGGCGGCCACCACCGACCACCACGACAGGGTCGCCGATACGGAGGGCAGCGCCAGCAGCTGGCGCCCTTCGCGGTCGCGCAGGTGGACGTCGCCGAGGAAGAGGCTGGGATGCAGTCCGCGCCAGGAGGCGTAGACGCGGGCGATCGTGACCTGGTTGCCGAGCACGCGGCTGGCGGCGCGCTCGATGTCGGGCTTGTACAGGTCGATGTTCGGCAGCACCGCCCAGCGCAGCGCCAGGAACAGCAGCATGAAGGTGAAATAGGCGAGCAGGACCACCTTCACCGTGAAGCCGAGCACATGGTGCGAAGCCAGGTTGGCATAGCGGTAGGCGGCCTGCAGGCGGTGCCAGCGCTCGGACAGCGGCAGGTGGGCGTGGGCCGCAGGCGAATCGGACGCGGGGCCGGATGCGGATTCGGAAGGCGCAGGCGCATCCGCGACACGGGCGTCTGCCGCGTGCCGGTCCTCGTCCTCTCGTCCGCCCTGCTGTTCCGGGTTGTGCATCAGGATGCTCAAATAAAGGCTTCGCCGTAAATTATTTCATCAATAAGAGAAGCGCTTGCAACAATCGCGGCGTCTACCTTACCATCACGCTGACCCAGGGCAGCATGGCGGGCAATTTTACCGCATAGCACGCCTCCCGGAACGTAGAAACTCGCCTGGATCCGCCCTATGAATTCCCCCGCAAGCGCATCACGCTTCTTTCAACGCTGGCTCGGCGCCGATGCCACACGGGCCGAACGGCTTGCGGCCCTGGCCGAATTATCGCTGTCCTCCCTCGATTTCGGCGCAGCACTGGAGCGTGAAGCCAGCGCCGGCCCGAATGGCGCGAGGCTGCCGCTGGGCCGGGCAATGCGCCGCCTGCGCAATCTTTTGATCTGCGCCATTATCGAGCGCGACCTCGACGGCAGGGCCGACCTCGACGAAGTCGTCACCGCCATGAGCCGCTTCGCCGACTTCGCCGTGCAATCCCACCTGGCCGAGCTGATGGATGAGATGACCGCCATCCACGGCATCCCGGTCGGGGCCGAATCCGGGCGTCCCCAGCAGATGATGGTGCTGGCGATGGGCAAGCACGGCGGCGGCGAGCTCAATGTCTCGTCCGACATCGACCTGATCTTCGTCTACCCGGAAGACGGCGACACCCAGGCCGGGCCGGGCCAGCGCTCGCTGTCGAACCACGAGTTCTTCATCCGCCTCGGCAAGAAGCTGATCGCCGCGCTGTCGGAAATCACGGAAGACGGTTTCACCTTCCGGGTCGACATGGCGCTGCGCCCGAACGGCAAGTCGGGGCCGCTGGCGGCCAGCCTGAACATGGTCGAGGACTACCTGATCGTCCAGGGCCGCGAATGGGAGCGCTACGCCTGGGTCAAGGCGCGCGCCGTCAGCGGCGACCCGCTGGATATCGAGCTGCTTACCGCCATCGTCCGCCCCTTCGTGTTCCGGCGCTATCTCGACTTCGGCGTGATCGATGCGATCCGCACCATGCACGCCCAGATCCGCGCCGAGGTCAACCGCCAGGAGCGCCTGCACCCTGAACGCAGCGACAACGTCAAGCTGGGCCGCGGCGGCATCCGCGAGATCGAATTCCTGGCCCAGGTGTTCCAGCTGATCCGCGGCGGGCGCGACCCGGCGCTGCGCGAACGTTCGACCCGCAAGACCCTGCGCCTGCTGGCCGAGCGCGAGCTGCTGCCGCCGGAGACGGTCGAGCGCCTGCTGGAGGCCTATACCTTCCTGCGCAACCTCGAACACCGCCTGCAATACCTGGAAGATGCCCAGACCCATACCCTGCCGGTCTCGCCCGACGACCGGCTGACGGTGGCGCGCATGATGGGCCTGCCGGACGAAGCCACCCTGCTGGCGCGCCTGAACGAGCAGCGCGCCTATGTGGCGGCCCAGTTCGACGCCATCTTCGCCGACAAGGCCGCGGGCGCCGAGCCGGCCGACCCGGCGGCCTCCTTCGGCCCCGCCATGAGCGACCCGGAAAACGGCGAGGCGATCGCCCAGCAGCTGGCCGCCCTCGGCTTCGACCGGCCGGAAGAAGCGGCCGCCCGCCTGGTCGCGACCTGGCACGCGCCGCGCCTGCAGACCCTGCCGGAAGCCAGCCGCAACAAGCTGGCGGCGCTGGTCAACACGGCCCTGCCGCAGATCGCCGCCGTGGTGCGCGAAGCCGGCCTGGGCAGCCATGCCGCCACCCTCGGCCGCCTGCTCGACTTCTTCGAGGCGATCGCGCGCCGCGCGGCCTACCTGTCGTTGCTGATCGAGTATCCGCACACGCTGGACCGCGTGATCCGCATGATCAACGCCAGCGGCTGGGCCGCGACCTTCCTGACCCAGCACCCGATCCTGCTCGACGAGCTGCTGGACGACCGCGGCACGACCACCGACTGGACCGGGGAACTCACCGCCCTCGCCGCCAGCCTGGCCGGCCAGCTCGACGCCGCCGCGGGCGACACCGAGCGCCAGCTCGACATCCTGCGCGAAGCCCACCATGCCCAGCTGTTCCGCCTGCTGGCGCTGGACCTGGCCGGCGAGCTCTCGGTCGAGCGCCTGGCCGACCACTTGTCGGCGCTGGCCGACCTGATCGTGCTTGAAGTCGTCAAGCGCGCCTGGCTCACCCTGCCCCGCCGCCACCGCGAGGTGCCGCGCTTCGCCGTGATCGCCTACGGCAAGCTGGGCGGCAAGGAGCTCGGCTATGTGTCCGATCTCGACGTGATCTTCCTGTTCGACGACGACGACCAGGACGCGCCCGGCAACTATGCCAAGCTGGCCCAGCGCTTCATCACCTGGATGACGACGCACACCCCGGCCGGCATCCTGTTCGATATCGACACCGCCCTGCGCCCGGACGGCGCCAGCGGCATGCTGGTCTCGACCGTTTCCGCCTTCGAACGCTACCAGCGCAGCTCGGCCTGGATCTGGGAGCACCAGGCCCTCACCCGGGCCAGGTTCTGCGCCGGCGACACCGATATCGGCGCCCGTTTCGAAGCCATCCGCGAGGAAGTGCTGCGCCAGGACCGCGGCACGCGCGAGGCCGAGCTGCGCGACGAAGTGGTCAAAATGCGCAAGCGCATGCACGACGCCCACCCCAGCCACAGCGACCGTTTCGACCTGAAGCAGGACGATGGCGGCATGATCGACATCGAATTCATCGTCCAGTACCTGGTCCTGCGCCATTCCCACGCCCATCCCCAGCTCACGGCCAACAAGGGCAATATCGCCCTGCTGCGCATGTGCGGCGAACTCGGCCTCATCGATCCCGCCCTGGCACAAGGCGCCGCCGACGCCTACCGCGTCATGCGCCGGCTCCAGCACCAGGTGCGCCTGCAGGGCCAGGAACAGGCCCGTGTCGACCCCGCCCTCGTGGCAGCCCACGCCGATGTGGTTTTACGCCTGTGGCGCGCCTGTTTCGGCTGAGATCCCGCGAAATTCCGACTCGTTTATGCACGCAGCATAAACAATAGACGTCAATCTTGATATTTCCCCAAGACAAACAGTTAAGGTTGAACGTTGCGCAAAAGTGACAAAGCGCTAAGAAATAGCGCTCTCACGCTGCATTTCTATTGTGCCAGCTTTGCAAAGCATAAACCCGATGACACACTGCACAGGCTGGTTTCCAGCTGTTCGGAAACAATTCTCACGCGCAATTCTTTGTGAGAATTCGGCTGCTTGCGTAACGTGAAATGTTTCAAAAGAACGTTGGTATTTACGCAAATATGCAACAAAATTATTTATTCTCCGGAAACGATTGACATCCGGTTCCACAAGATGATTTTATTGCTGTTTTGGAATGTATGTACTCTGCACATCGTTTCAAATAAGCCGCGACAACGACGGCATTCTTCACGGTTTGCTTGATCAGTCCACCGTGCCCTAACCCTAGGAGTTTTGCAATGATGATGGAAAAAGTCTTATCCCGGTCGATCCGCCTGATCTGTCTGGGTGGCGTTGCTCTCAGTGTGAACGCTACGTATGCGCAGGAGATGCAGACGCAGCAGGGACAGAACCAGAGCGGTGCCGCACAGCAGCAAGCTGCAGCGGCAACCCAGACGCCGACGCAGGCACCCGCCGCGATCCAGCGTGTGGAAGTGACCGGTTCGCGCATCGCCTCGCCGAACGCCGATTCGCCGTCGCCGCTGCAGGTGCTGTCCGCCGCCGACATCGCCGCGTCCGGCGCCACCAACCTGCAGCAGGTGCTGCTGGAAAACCCGACCATGGGCTCGCCGGCGATCAGCCGCACCAACTCGGCTTTCCAGACCGCCAGCGTGGGCGTGTCCACCGTCGACCTGCGTAACCTGGGCATCTCGCGTACCCTGGTGCTGGTCAACGGCCGCCGCTTCGTTTCCGGCATCCCGGGCGAATCCGCAGTCGACCTGAACTCCATCCCGACCGACTTCATCGAGCGCGTCGAACTCCTGACCGGCGGCGCCTCCGCAGCCTACGGCTCCGACGCCGTGGCCGGCGTGGTCAACATCATCACCAAGCGCAACTTCAACGGCCTGCTGCTGGACGCCCAGGCCGGCCAGAGCTCCCACCACGACGACCTGAAGCGCAAGTTCTCGCTGACCTTCGGCACCAGCAACGACGACGGCTTCCTGATGGGCCACCTGGGCTTCACGCGCCAGGGCCAGGTCTGGTCGCGCGACCGCGAAGCCTCGGCGATCGACCAGAACTCGAAAATGATCAGCACCCGCAATCCGGCCGACGCTTTCACGCCGATCCGCCCGTTCTACTCGAGCTATGCACCGCAAGGCCGCTTCTTCCATGATACCGGCAGCTATACTTACGATGCGCAGGGCAACGTCATTCCGTGGAACCAGAACGGCACCAACGGCGTCGGCGCGACCGGTTTCAACCGCTCCTTCTACCGCTCGATCGCCGTGCCGGTCGACCGCTACCTGTTCGCCACCAACGGCGAGCTGAAGATCACGGAGCGTACCCGCGCCTTCATGGAAGGCACCTATGCCTCCAGCCGCGTGTCCTCGACCATCGAGCCGTTTGCACTGGGCGCGGAAAATATCTTCCCGACCACCGGCCAGGTCCCGGCCGCCTCGATGGTCAACGGCAAGCTGGTGAAGAATCCGCTGGTGCCGCAGTACCTGTACGACCGCATCAGCGACACCGACGGCGACGGTATCCCGGACTACTACTTCACCCGCCGCCTGTCGGAAGTCGGCACCCGCAGCAGCACCGCGGACCGCGACACCTTCCGCTTCGTCACCGGCCTCAAGGGAGACTTCGATGCCTGGAAGACCTGGAACTACGAAGTGTACGGCGCCTACGGTCAGACCAAGGAAGCCCAGCAGTCGACCGGCCAGGTCAATGTCCTGAACTTCGCCAACGCACTGCAGGCGATTCCGGGCGAGAACGGCGGTCCGCCGGTCTGCGCCAGCGCCGATGCGCGCGCCCAGGGTTGCGTGCCGATCAATGTGTTCGGCTTCAACAGCATCACGCCGGCCGCGCTGGCCTACGTGACCGCACCGGGCTCGCTGGTGACCCGCACCACCCAGAAGCTGGTGGGCGGCCAGATCAACAGCGAAATCTGGGACCTGCCGGCCGGCCCGCTGGGCATCGCCGCCGGTTTCGAATGGCGCAAGGAACATTCGGAAGCCGTTCCGGATGCCCTGACCCAGGCCGGCCTGAACGCCGGTAACGCGACCCCGCCGACCTCGGGCGACTTCAGCGTCAAGGAAGTCTTCGTCGAAACCCGCGTGCCGGTGCTGAAGGGCCTGCCTTTCGTCAAGGAACTGAACTTCCTGGGCGCCTTCCGCCACGGCGACTACTCGTCGGTGGGCAGCACCAACAGCTGGAACGCCGGCTTCGAATGGTCGCTGGTCGACGACGTCAAGTTCCGCGGCACCCGTTCGCTGTCGACCCGCGCGCCGAACATCAACGAGCTGTACCAGGCCCCGAGCCAGGACTTCCCGTCCGGCATCGTCGACCCCTGCCTCGGCGTGACCGCGACCTCGAACGCAACACCGTATGACGCACTGTGCCGCGCCGCACCGGGCGTCTCGGCGAACATCGCCGCCAACGGCAGTTTCACGCAGAACCAGGCCGACCTGCAGGGCATCAGCGGCTTCAACCGGGGTAACCCGAACCTGAAGGCGGAAAAAGGCCGGTCGACCACCGTCGGCGTGGTCTGGACCCCGCGTTCGATCGACGCGCTGAAGCGTTTCACCTTCACGGCTGACTACTTCAACATCAAGATCGCCGATGCGATCGTGAGCACCGATCGTGCGTTCATCCTGACGAGCTGCTACAGTGGTTCGAACCCATCGTTCTGCCAATTCATTACCCGCCGCCCGGCAGCCACCGGCAACAACAGCGCCGGCTCGCTGCAATATATCGACACCGCCGTGTCGAACAGCGGCACGCTCGGCACCGAGGGTATCGACCTGACGGCTTCCTGGAATGACCGCGTCGGCCCTGGCCGTCTGTCGACCAAGCTGGCGTACACCTATGTGAAGCAGGGCTACACCACGCCGCAACCGAATTCCGACCGCAATCAGTTCGCCGGCGAACTGGGCGCGCCGAAGAACAAGGCACTGTTCGACATCGGCTACAAGTGGAACCAGCTCAGCGTGAGCGCGACCATGACCTACCTCGGCCGCTCTTCGCTGGATGACCAGTTCCTGGCTGGCTTCAAGCTGCCGGCGAACTCGATCAAGGTCGGCTCGCGTACCTACACCGACCTGCAGGCATCGTGGGCCCTGATGAAGTCGACCGAGCTGTACTTCGGCATGAACAATGCGTTCAACCAGAAGGCGCCACCGATCATCAGTGGCCTGCCGGGCGACAGCACCGGTACCGAAACGGATGCCAGCACCTACGATCCGATCGGCCGCCGTTACTACGCAGGTATCCGCGTGAAGCTCTGATCGCTTCCCTGCGGGGATGATCCAGGAACGCCGGGTTCGCCCGGCGTTTTTTTATTCGCGGTTATCATAGAGGGATGCCGGCGCAGGGCCGGCCATCACACTCTATATACATGGTCATCAAACTCAAGAACGACAAGGACATCGCCAAGATGCGCGTCGCCGGCCGCCTGGCCGCCGAGGTGCTCGACATGATCTCCGAACACGTGGTGCCCGGCGTCTCCACCGAGGAGCTCGACCGGCGCTGCAACGAATACATCCGCAAGGTGCAGAAGGCGACCCCGGCCAACGTCGGCTACCACGGCTTCCCGAAGACCCTGTGCACCTCGGTGAACGGCGTGGTCTGCCACGGCATCCCGAGCGAGAAGGAGGTGCTGAAGGACGGCGACATCATCAACATCGACGTCACCGTGATCAAGGACGGCTGGCACGGCGACACCAGCCGCATGTACTTCGCCGGCACGCCCTCCCCCGAGGCGAAGCGCCTGGTCGACGTCACCTTCGAGGCCATGATGGCCGGCATCCGCGTGGTGAAGCCGGGCGCGCGCCTGGGCGACGTCGGCCACGCGATCCAGACCCTGGCCGAAAAGGCCGGCTATTCGGTGGTGCGCGAATACTGCGGCCACGGCATCGGCCGCGTCTACCATGAAGACCCGCAGGTGCTGCATTACGGCCGCCCGAACACCGGCCTGCTGCTGAAGGAAGGCATGACCTTCACCGTCGAGCCGATGCTGAACGCGGGCGACGCCGACGTCGAGCAGCTCGACGACGGCTGGACCGTGGTGACGGCGGACAAATCGCTGTCGGCGCAGTGGGAGCATATGATCGCGGTGACGAAGAATGGCTTCGAGATCCTGACGCCCTGGCCCAAGCGGTAATTTCGGCGGAACACCCGCGCAAAACGAAAAAAGCCCGCGGGCAAACATCCGCGGGCTTTTTGCTGCCCGTCCGGCAAGCCGGACGGGTGACTCAAGCAGGAATCACTTGAAGATGTAGCGTGCGCTCAGGCTGAAGTAACGGCCGTACGGGTTGTGCAGGGTTTCGTTGTAGCCGGAAGCCGTGTAACCCGGATCGTACGGAGCCTTCTCGTCGAAGATGTTCTGGATGTTCAGGCTCATGGTCCAGTTCTTCAGGCCGGTGTACGTGTAACCCAGGCCGAAGGTCAGCCATTCCTTGACTTCGCAGCGCGGGTAGTAAGTCGTGTACAGCGGGATGGTGTTGCTGCCCTTGGTGCTGTACTGGCAGAACGGCTGCGCGTAGGTGGTGTCGCCTTCCCAGATACGCAGGCGGGAAACCTTGCCCACGTAGTTGGCCGACAGGTTGACCGCGTGGTCGCCATAGCGCCAGGTGGTCGAGACGTTGCTCTTCCAGCGCGGGGTCGCGCTGCCGGTCGACAGTGCCCAGTCGCGGACGCTCGGGAACGAACCGGCCAGGTTGTGGATCGGATCGCCGGCGAAGGTCTGGATGTAGAGGGTGTCTACATAGGTCGAACGCAGGGTGGTCGACAGCGAGCCCCACTGGCCAAGGTTCTGGCGCAGGTGAGCTTCGATGTCGGCGCCGCGCAGTTCGGTCATGCCCTGGTTCTGCCACGGCAGGAACAGCATGATCAGCGGACCGGTGCCCGGGATCGGCTTGCCGTTGGCGTCGGTGATGAAGTTGACCGGGTTGGTGTCGCGCACCACGTTGGCCGGCACGCGGTCTTCGTTCTTCAGTGCGTCATACGAGCTGCCCAGCACGATCTCGTTCTCGCGCTTGATGCGGTAGAAGTCCACCGACACGTCGAACTTGGTGCTCGGCGACCAGACGAAGCCCAGGTTGTAGCTCTTCGAGGTTTCCGGCTTCAGGTCCGGGTTGAAGCCGCCGGAGCCGCCCACGCTCTTCGAGCAGTCGGCGGTGGTGCCGTTGGGCTTCGGGGTGACCTCGTCTTCGTTGCAACGCTTCGGATCCCAGGTGCCGTTCAGGAAGAACTGGGCGCCGCCCGGCACGACCTGGCTCAGCGACGGTGCGCGGAAGCCTTCCGCGTAGGTGCCGCGGATCGCGAAGGTGTCGGTGACGGTCCACTTGCCGCTGATCTTCGGCACATAGTTGGTCTTCAGGTTCGGATATTTGTCGGCGCGGCCGGCAAAATCGAACTCGAGGTTCTTCAGGACCGGCAGGCGCGCCTCGACGAAGGCCGACTTGACGTTGCGCTCGCTGTTCAGGATGGTATTGGCCAGGCCGTAGATCTGGCCGCTTGCCACCAGCGGATCCGGGGTCAGGTTGATCTTTTCCTTGCGCAGTTCGAAGCCGGCCGCGAAGCCGATTGCGCCGCCAGCCAGCTGGCCGAACTCGGTGGTGGCCTTGCCGTCCCACTGCGTGATCTGCGACATGTTGTGGGTGACCACGTCATGACCGATGGTCGGGTCGGCCGCCACCGAAGCGATCGAAGCGCCGGCGTTCAGCTTGCTCAGGGTCGGCAGGTAGAGACGGCCGTAGTTGGTGCTTTCGTTCTCGGCACGGTTCCACAGCAGCGCGGATTCCCAGTCCCAGCCGAAGTGCGTGCCCTTGACGCCGGCCAGCAGGCGCTTGCCCTCGTTGATAGCCTGCGAACCGCCGCGCAGGTTGACGAAGCGGTAGCCGAGCGAAGCGCGCGCATCCGGGAACGGGTTGTTCGGGTGGCCGATCGGCAGGATGGTCTGGTAGGAAGCACCCGGACCGTTGGCGGTCCAGTTGGTCACGACGCCGGTGCCGATGGTGATCGGCTCGCCGGTGTAGTCGCGGCGGGCGCGCGAATAGGCGATGTCCGCGAAACCGGTGACGTCCTTGCCCAGCTTCAGCTCACCGTGGGAGATGATGTTGGCATCGCGGCCATAGCCCTGGGCTTCCAGGTAAGGCGTGTTGTCGAAGTTACAGAAGGTGCGGCCCACCAGGGTGCTGGTCGGCAGCAGGCCATTGCCGGCAACGCTGCCGGTGATCTGTTGGCTGGCCGGGCAGCCCAGGTCGAACAGCATGTTGGTCGGACCGGTGGCCTGGGTCACGCCGAAGTTCTTGGAACCCGGACGGGTTTCCTTGTACATGGTCGGGTACTGCGACACCGAGCTGGCATACGGCGACAGGAAGCGGCCGTTCAGCAGCTTGAGCTGGTCGTATTCGACATCCTTGGCATCGCGGCGGGTGGTGCGATCACGCTGGTTCACGTCGGCGGTGATCATGAAGTTGTAGCCGTCGGTGTCCAGGTTGCCCTTGCCGAAGATGCCGTTGAAGCCTTTGCGGCGGAACAGGTTGTCGTCGTTCGCGCTGTAGCGTCCGGCGACTTCCACGCCTTCGTAGTTCTGCTTCAGGATGAAGTTGATGACGCCGGCGATGGCGTCGGAGCCGTACACGGCCGATGCGCCGTCCTGCAGCACTTCGACGCGCTCGATGGCCGAGATCGGAATCGAGTTCAGGTCGTACAGGACCGAGTTGCCGTCGTTCGGGTCGGCATACGGGGCCGGGGTGACACGGCGGCCATTCAGCAGCACCAGGGTCGAGGACGAGCCCAGGCCGCGCAGCGAGGCGGTGGCCACGCCCTTGGCGAAGCCGGAGCCGCTCTGGAAGTCCTGAGCGCCGTCGGTACCCATCGACGGCACGAACTTCATCAGTTCGGATACGGACGCGGCACCGGTGTTCTTGATGTCCTGTGCCGTCATGACGGCGATCGGCGAGGAGCCTTCCGTGTCGGTGCGCTTCAGGTTGGAACCCGTCACGACGACTTTCTGGATGTGGCTGCCAGTCGTGGTCTCGGTAACTGCACTGCCACTGCCACTTACGGTTTGGGCGAACGTGATCGACGTTCCCCCGAGCGTCATCGCCACGGCGATGACGCTACGTTTCAGCATGAGTTGCTTGTTCAAGTTAATCCCTCGGCATCTAGTTGTTATATGCATCACCTGTATGCACATCAAGAGTGTCGCTGAGGAAAATATTTTTTTGTACTGATTTGTATCAAATTATTACAAGAAAATGACCTTCGTTGTATTTTCGAAACATCTTTTTGCTAATATAGTATTTACAACTAGCATAAAACAACGCCCCTGGTCCGGTTTCCCAGTCCAGGGGCGTTTTTACTGCCGGTTAAATCTAACCGATTATTTCGCGTTCATCAGCGCGACGGTGGTATCCAGCATGCGGTTGCTGAAGCCCCACTCGTTGTCGTACCACGAGGAGACCTTCACCAGACGGCCCGAGACCTTGGTCAGGGTGGCGTCGAAGTTCGACGAGGCCGGGTTGTGGTTGAAGTCGACCGACACCAGCGGCTCGGTGTTGTAGGTCAGGATGCCTTTCAGCGCGCCTTCCGAAGCGTCCTTCATGATCTTGTTGATTTCTTCAACAGTCGTGTCGCGCTTGGCGATGAAGGACAGGTCGACGATCGACACGTTGATGGTAGGCACGCGGATCGCGTAGCCGTCCAGCTTGCCGTTCAGTTCCGGCAGCACCAGGCCGACCGCGGCGGCGGCGCCGGTCTTGGTCGGGATCATCGACTGGGTGGCCGAACGGGCGCGGCGCAGGTCTTCGTGCATCACGTCGGTCAGCACCTGGTCGTTGGTGTAGGCGTGCACGGTGGTCATCAGGCCGGTTTCCAGGCCGATGGCGTCGTGCAGCGGCTTGACCAGCGGGGCCAGGCAGTTGGTGGTGCAGGAAGCGTTCGAGATGACGGTATCGGTGCTCTTCAGCACGTCCTGGTTCACGCCGAAGACGATGGTGGCGTCGACATCCTTGCCGCCCGGGGCCGAGATGATGACTTTCTTGGCGCCGCCCTTCAGGTGGGCCGACGCCTTTTCCTTGGTGGTGAAGAAGCCGGTGCACTCCAGCACCACGTCCACGCCCAGCTCGCCCCACGGGATTTCGGCCGGGTTACGCTGCGCGAACACGCGGATCTTGTCGCCGTTGACGATCATGGTATCGCCCTCGACCACGACGGTGCCCGGGAACTTGCCGTGGGTGGTGTCGTAACGGGTCAGGTGGGCGTTGTGCTCGGCGTTGCCGAGATCGTTGATCGCCACGATCTGGATGTCCTGCTTCTTGCCGCCTTCGTAGAAAGCGCGCAGCACGTTGCGGCCGATGCGGCCATAGCCGTTGATTGCTACTTTGATCGTCATGTTTACTCCTGATTGAAAAAAATCTTATCGTCGAAGCATAGCGCGAGACGCTTGCCGCGCAGGCCGTCTCCGGGCCCGCGCGGCATCTACATCAAAACTCAAACCAGCACGGACTTGACCTTGCCGACCACGTTCTCGACGGTGAAGCCGAAGTACTTGAACAGCACCGGGGCCGGGGCCGATTCGCCGAAGGTGTCGATGCCGACCACGGCGCCTTCCAGGCCGACGTACTTGTACCAGAAGTCGGTCACGCCGGCCTCGACGGCCACGCGAGGAATTCCCTTGCCGAGGACGGCGGCCTTGTAGGCGGCGTCCTGGCGCTCGAACACGTCGGTCGACGGCATCGAGACCACGCGCACGGCGATGCCCTGGCCGGCCAGCGTAGCGGCGGCGTTCACGGCCAGTTCGACTTCCGAACCGGTGGCGATCAGCACGGCGCGCGGATTGTCGGCGTCGCGCAGGATGTAGCCGCCCTTGGCGATGTTGGCCACGGTGGTGGCGTCACGCTCCATGAACGGCAGGTTCTGGCGCGAGAAGATCAGGGTCGACGGGCCGTCCTTGCGCTTCAGGGACTCGCCCCAGGCCACCATCGATTCGGTGGTGTCGCACGGACGCCAGTTGTCCAGGTTCGGGATCAGGCGCAGCGAGGACACGTGCTCGACCGACTGGTGGGTCGGGCCGTCTTCGCCCAGGCCGATCGAGTCGTGGGTGAACACGAACAGCGAGCGGATCTTCATCAGCGCGGCCATGCGCAGCGCATTGCGGCTGTAGTCCGAGAAGGTCAGGAAGGTCGCGCCGAACGGGATGTAGCCGCCGTGCAGGGCGATGCCGTTCATCATGGCGGCCATGCCGAATTCGCGCACGCCGTAGTTGATGTGGTTGCCCGGGGTGCCCGAACGGACCGGGATCGATTCCTTCCAGTTGGTCAGGTTCGAGCCGGTCAGGTCGGCCGAGCCGCCCAGGAATTCCGGCAGCACGCCGGCCAGCGCCTGGATCGCGTTCTGGCTGGCCTTGCGGGTGGCGATGGTTTCCTTCTTCTCCAGCGTCGCAGCGATGGCGGCGGCCAGGGTTTCCTCGAACTTGCCCGGCAGCTCGCCCTTCATGCGGCGCTCGAATTCGGCGGCCAGTTCCGGGAATTGCGCGCGGTAGCCGTCGAACAGCTTGTTCCACTGGCCTTCGTCCTCGGCGCCTTTCTGCTTGTGGTCCCATGCTTCATAGATCGGGGCCGGGATGTCGAACGGGATCGCATCCCAAATCAGGTGTTCGCGCACGGCCGCCACTTCCTTCTCGCCCAACGCGGCGCCGTGCACCTTGTCGCCGCCCTGCAGGTTCGGCGAACCCTTGCCGATGATGGTCTTGCAGCAGATCAGGGTCGGACGGTCCGAGGTCTTGGCCTTGGCGATGGCGGCATCGACGGCTTCGACGCTGTGGCCGTCGACGTCCGGGATCACGTTCCAGCCGTAGGCCTCGAAGCGCTTCGGGGTGTCGTCGGTGAACCAGCCTTCGACCTTGCCGTCGATCGAGATGCCGTTGTCGTCGTACAGCCAGATCAGCTTGTTCAGGCGCAGGGTGCCGGCCAGCGAGGCCACTTCGTGCGAGATGCCTTCCATCAGGCAGCCGTCGCCCAGGAAGGCGTAGGTGTGGTGGTCGACCACGTCGAAGCCCGGACGGTTGAATTCCTTCGCCAGCAGCCACTCGGCCAGCGCCATGCCGACTGAGTTGGCAATGCCCTGGCCCAGCGGGCCGGTGGTGGTTTCCACGCCCGGCGTGATATGCACTTCCGGGTGGCCCGGGGTCTTCGAGTGCATCTGACGGAAGTTGCGCAGGTCGTCCATCGACAGGTCGTAGCCCGACAGGTGCAGCAGCGAATAATGCAGCATCGAACCGTGGCCGTTCGAGAGCAGGAAGCGGTCGCGGTTCATCCACCCCGGATTGCCCGGATTGTGGCGATAGTGGCCGTCCCACAGCGCAACGGCGATCTCGGCCATGCCCATCGGCATGCCCGGGTGGCCGGAATTGGCTTTCTGGACGGCGTCCATCGCCAGCGCACGGATCGCGTTGGCCATCAGGGTGGTGGTTTGAACTGGTTTCATGGATGTGGTAAGTCTGAGGATTGGAAAGCGGTGGTGCTGCAATGCATGAGCACTGCTGGTCTTAACCGGGTATTTTACCAGAGCATGCCGGCGAAGCCTTAAAATGCCGACTTCTTATATAGAGAGCTTGCCGTTCATGCCACGTTTCTACTGCCCCCAGCCGCTCATCGAAGGCGCGATCGTCGACCTGCCGGAAGCCGTCGCCCACCACCTGCACGTCGTGCGCCAGCAGCCGGGGGACGAGGTGGTGCTGTTCAACGGCGAAGGCGGCCAGGTTCGCGCGCGCCTGCGCGAGATCGGCAAGCGGCGCGCCAGCGCGGACGTGGTCGCCTTCGAGGACGTCGACGTCGAACTCCCCTACCCCGTCACCCTGGCCCAGGGCCTGCCCGAAGGCAGCACCAAGATGGACTGGATCGTCGAGAAGGCGGTCGAACTGGGCGTGGCCGCGATCCAGCCGCTGGCGGCGGCGCGCTCGGTGGTCAAGCTGTCGGGCGAGCGCGCGGAAAAACGCCAGGCGCACTGGGAAGGCGTGATCGTGGCCGCGTCCGAGCAGAGCGGCCGCAACCGGCTGGCGCGGCTGGCGCCACTGCAGGATTTCGGGCGCTATATCGCGCAGCCGCCGGACCAGCCGCGGATTTTACTGTCGCCGCGGGCGACGCAATCGCTGGCCGGCTGGGCGCGCGCCACGCCGCCCTGCCCGGTCACCTTCCTGATCGGGCCCGAAGGCGGTTTCAGTGCCCAGGAAGAGGATGCCGCCATCGCTGCCGGCGCACTGGCGTTGTCGATGGGGCCGCGGGTGCTGCGCACCGAGACCGCCGGGCTGGCGGCGCTGGCGACCTTGAACGCTGTCTGGGCTGAAGTATAAAAAAAGCCCACGGCGAACCGTGGGCTTTGCTTGATCAGGCGACTTGATCAGTCGGTGATCAGTCGGGGTCAGAGCCCACCCGTGAAAACCGGGCTCTGACCCCAAGGCTACAGTTTCAATTACTTGAACTTGTAGTTGTACTCGGCGCTGAACTTCATCGAACGCGGTGCCGAGAAATAGATCGGCATTTCGTACGTAGCGACGCGCGCGCTGTCGCTGTTGTAGCTTTCATCAACCTTGGTGACGGTCTGGCTGTTGAACACGTTGAAGATGTCCGCACGCAGCGACAGGCCTTGCAGGAACTTCGGACGGTAGGTCAGGTTCAGGTCGACAGTCTTTTCCCAAGGCAGGCGGCCGAGGGAGCCACGCGGCGACAGCACATTGTTTTCGGCAACGTCACCGAAGCAGTAGTGCGCGGCGCTGCTGTAGTCGCCACCGCGATGCAGCGGGTCGGTGCCGAAGCACGAGCGCGGACGGCCCGATGCCAGCAGCAGGTTGCCGCCGATGGCCAGTTCAGGCGTCAGGTCGTAGAAACCGAAAGCCTTGATCTGGTGCGTACGGTCGTTCGGCAGCAGGCCATCTGCGCCGATCATCTGCTCCGGGTAATCCCAGGTCTGGGTTGCTGCGACGTCGGCCTGGGCGGTCGAGGTATCCGACAGGGTCTGGCCTTCGGTATTACCCTTGTTGCGCGACAGGGTATAGGTCAGGCGTGCCCACCAGCCATTGCGGTACGGGTGCTCGAAGGTGAAGTCGAGTGCCGCGTACGAACGCGTCGGCTTGTCGAAGCCCAGGTCGGCCTTGCTCAGGTGAACCTGGGTGTAGTTCTTGTTGCCGGCATAGTCGACCAGGAAGTTGTTGTCTTCACCCGGATTGAACGTGGCGCAGCCGAAGCCGGCATAGTTCGAGGTGTCGATGTTGTGGGCCACGGCATAGGCGTCGATCGGACGCGAATCGCAGAAGTCGTCGATGGTCGACTTCAGCTTGCGGTAGGTGAACTTCATGCCGAAGGTGTAGTCCGGGGTCAACTGGCGTTCCAGGCCCAGCGTGATCTCGTCCTGGTAAGCCGGCTTCATGTCCTGCGCGGCGACGGTCTTCGGATCCTTGGCCTGGCCGAACTCGTTGTTGTTCGACACCGGCTGGAGGATGCGCTGGGTACCGGTCGGCAGGCCGTTCGCATCGGTGCCGGTGTAGGTGAAGTACTCGAAGGTGTAGGTCGAACCGTTGGCGCCGCGCAGGGCAACCGAGCTCGGGATCGGCACGGTGTAGCGGCCGGCGCTGCCGTAGACCTTGAACGAGCTGTCGCCGTTCACGTCCCACGCCACGTTCAGGCGCGGCAGCCACTGGTTCTTCATCTCGATGTACTTGGCGCCGTCCTGGTTGGCGTTGTAGAAGCCTTCACGGCGCACGCCGGCGGTCAGCAGCACGTCCTTGGTCACCTGCCAGCGGTCTTCCAGGTACTGCGCGTCCTGGCCGGCAAAGGCGTTCGAGTAGGTCTTGTAAACGATGTTACGGACGTAGTAGCCTTGCGCAGCGATGCCGCCATAGGTGTTCAGCGGTGCCGGCAGGACGCCGCCCGACACGACCAGCGGCGTGGTCACGTTGCTGGTCTTCTGGTATTGCCAGAGGCTGCCGCCGGCATAGCCGACGCCGGCGGACTGCGTCACGATCTTGTTGTTGTCCACGCCGCCGCGGATGGTGTGGTCGCCCAGCTTGTATTCGAGGTCCAGGCGCTTCGACTGCACTTCGTCGCTCGATCCGCTCAGCGGCACCGTGCCGGTGACCTTCTGGCCGCTGGTGTAGTTAAAGCCAGGATAGCGGTTGGCCGTCGCTGCCGACACCTGCGGCAGGGTCGGATCGTAGCCGGTCGGCTCATAGATGTGTTCCGACTTCATCTTGCCGTACAGGGCGTTGATGGTCAGGTTGTCGGTGATGTTGCCGACGTAGCGCAGGCTGTTGAACTTGCCGCCATTGTTCTGGTCCGGGCCGAATTCCTGGTGGTTCGAAGCGGTGACGGTCGAACCGATCGCGCCGGTCGCGTAGTCGTAGGAACGGGAAGAGGCATCCGATTTCGGCAGGTCACCGATGGACGTGAATTCCAGGCGGTGATTGTCGTTGATGTTCCAGTCCAACTTGCCCATGTAGCGGTTGTTGGTGGTTTGCGTGTCACGCCAGCCCGCGGTGGCCAGGTTGGTCGCGCTGATGGCGCTGGCGACCGCGTGCTGGTCGCTCCGGGTCTGCTCCAGCGCGACGAAGCCGAACAGGGTGTCCTTGATCAGCGGGCCGCCAGCGTAGGCCGAGTACTGCTTCTGCTCCAGTTCGTTCTGCGAACGGCGCACGTACAGGGTGCCGTCGGTGGCCGGGAAGGCGCCGGTGTTCGCGTAGTAGCGGTCGCGGTACTTGGCGCGGGTCGACGACGGGGTGATCGCCGCGTAGGCGCCGGCTTCCCAGGTGTTGGTACCGGATTTGGTGGTGATGTTCACCACGCCGCCGATCGAACGGCCGAATTCGGCGCCGTAGCCGCCGGTCAGCACCGATGCCTGGGCGATCGCACCGAACGGCAGCTCCATCGCGCCCAGGCCGGTCAGCGGGTTGGTCACGGTCATGCCGTTGATGTAGTAGGCATTCTCGGTGGCCGCGCCACCGCCGAAGCTGGCGCCGGCGCCATAGCTCGGGTCGCTGCGAGTGGTGTTCGGGGCCAGCTGGATGATGGCGTCGACGTTGTGGCCGATCGGCAGCTTGTCCAGTTCACGTGCGGTGAAGGTGGCGCCGTTGACGGAGCTCGACACGTCGATACGGGTACGGCGTCCGCTCACCTGCACCGTTTGCACGGGGCCATTCGCGAAGAAAGCTTCGACACCCTGGCCTGCGATGACTTCGAGCTGGGTGGTGCTGACGACGTTTCCGCCTTTCATCAGGGTAGCGGTATAGCTACCGATCGGCAGACTGGTAGCGCGGAAGTTACCGCCTGCATCCACCGCGGTCGTACGGGTCGCGTTCGTGCCGGTGTTCTTCAGGACGACGGCATCTCCACTGCCGGCCGCGATCTTGCCGAACACGGCGCCTGACGCATTCGACTGCGCCATTGCCGGCTCGACGACGCCAACGGTCAGCGCAACCCCTCCAAATGCCAAGGCCAAGGCATGAACTAATACGGATTTCTTCAACATGTGATTCCCTTATTTTCGATTCAAACAGTCTTGTAGACCGTTTCTTTTTAAATCACGGCCCCTACCCACTTTGTATTGACACCTGTATTTATAGGGATCAAAATAGGGCGCCCATTTCTTTGGTGCACAAAGATAATGTTTTGCCATAAAAACATATGCATTCTTTCAATGTCAATTTTCTTTACGTATTGACATCGCATTGCCGCAGCCAAAATTTGATGCGCCGATTTGGTGCAAATCCATATCTCCAGCATGCTGCGTCGCAGTATGCCGGCCGAGTCGTTTTATCCCCGTGATTTGATTTTTTGCTATTTTCGGGTAACGATCGCCGAAGTTAGCAAGAATTAAAGAGCCACTGTTCCGTATTGCGCCCCATGCGGCGCAACAATCTGGTGCGTATGGCGCACTTTGCCGAAGCAAATTCGGCAAACCCAATGTAAAAATCATGCGGCTTGCATATACAAATTATGCAATCGACATGTCTGATTGCTGCAACAAGCAAAAAAAATGCCCCGGCGAACCGGGGCATTTTTGCTTCAGGCCAGGCTGATCAGAACTTCTTGTCGTACGACACGGTCAGGCGAACCGAACGCGGCTGGGTATAGCTCAGCGGGGTCTCGTAGGTGTTGCGGATACGATTGCCGCTGTTGTAGCGCTCTTCCACGTTCTGCACGGTCTGCTTGTTGAAGACGTTGAACAGGTCGACGCGTGCCTGCAGGCCCGGCAGGAAGTCAGGCTTGTAGGCCATGTTCAGGTCCAGGTTGATATCCCACGGCAGGCGGCCGATGCTGCCACGCTGATGGACCGTGTTGTGCGGCACGTCCGAACCCAGGCACCAGAAGGACTGGTTGGCGTAGTTCGGCGAGTCGCCCGGCTGTGCCGAAGTACCGATACAGCTGCGCGGACGGCCCGATGCTGCCAGGAAGTTGGCGCCGGCGATCCATTCCTTGGTCACGTCATAGAAGCCGTAGGCCTTGATCTGGTGGGTACGGTCGTTCGGCAGATAGCCGTAGGCGCCGACCATCAGCTCCGGGTAGTCCCAGGTCGAGGTCGCCGACACGTCGGTCTGGGCGTTATCCGACTTCACCTGGCCTTCGGTATTACCCTTGTTGCGCGACCAGGTATAGGTCATCTTGCCGTACCAGCCGTTGCGATACGGGTGCTCGGCGAACAGGTCGAGGGCGGAGTAGGTGCGCTTCGCCTTGTCGAAGCCCATGTCGGCCGCGCTCAGCGGAACACGGGTCAGCTTCGAGGTATCGCCCGAGAAGTCCACCAGGAAGACATTGGCCTCGCCCGGGTTGAAGCTCTGGCAGGTATTGCCCCACAGCGGGTTGGTGATCGCGATGTTGTTGGCCTTCGCATAGCGCTCGAACGGACGCACGTCGCAGAAGTCGTCGATGGTCGCGCCCAGCTTGCGGTAGGTGAACTTGGCGCCGAAGTTCAGGTTCGGCGACCAGGCCCGCTCGAAGCCCAGGCTGATCTCGTCCTGGTAGGACGGTTTCATGTCGAGGGCGGCGAGGGTCGCGGTGACCTTGTCCTGGCCGAACTCGTTATTGCCCGAGAGCGGCGGGGTCAGCTGCACCAGGCCGGTCGGGGCGCCGTTGGCGTCGACGCCGGTATAGGTGTAGTACTGGTCGGTAAAGGTCGAACGGCCGGCGCCGCGCACCGAGATGTGGGTCGGGATCGGCACCGAGTAGCGGCCCAGGGTACCGTAGACCTTCAGGCTGGCGTCGCCATAGACGTCCCAGGCAGCGGCGATACGCGGCTGGATCTGGTTCTTCATCTCCAGGAAGGTCACGTGCGCGTCGTTCTGGTTCTTGAACGACTCGCTGCGCAGACCCAGGGTCAGCAGCACGTCCTTGGTGACCTGCCACTTGTCTTCCAGGTACAGCGCGCTCTGCTCGCTGAAGGAGTCGGTCACGGTCGAGAACAGGTCCTTGGCCACGTAGTAGCCCTGGGTGCCCAGGCCGCCGCCGGTCGCCGGCGCCGGCATGGTGCCGCCGGTCACGTCGACCGGTGCGTTCGGGGTGTCGGTACGGTAGTAGATCCAGGTACCGCCGCCGGCCTTGAACTCACCGGCCTTCAGCGACGAGATCTTCGACTGGTCGAAGCCGCCGCGCAGGGTGTGTTCGCCCAGGCGGTATTCGAGGTCCAGACGGCCGTTCTTGACGATGTCCTTCGAGCCCGGCGCCAGGATATTGCCGGCGATGACCTGCGGGTTGGTGTAGGTCAGGCCCGGCGCGCGCACCGACGGGTCGGAGCTGGTCGAGAACACGTTCGGGTTATAGCCGACGAAGGCGTTCTCGTGCTTCGACACCGAACGGCCGTACAGCGCGGTCACCGTGAAGTCCTGGGTGATGTTGCCGGTGTACTTGCCCATGTTGACCACGGCGCCATTGTCGTTGACGTTGTTCAGGGTCTGTTGCGAGGTGACGTTGCCGGTGCGTTTCTTGTTCGCGAAGTCGAAGCCGCTGTCGGTCAGGTTGCGCTCGGGCGTGTCGCCGATATTGGTGTACTCGAGGCGGTGGTCGTCGGTGATGTTCCAGTCGAGCTTGCCCATCCAGCGCTTGACCTTCTTGTCGTCGTCGCGCCAGCCGTTGTTGGCCATCGACGGCGAGATGCGCTCCAGGTTGACGTAGCCGCGCTGGCGGTCGTTATATTCGGCCGACACGAACATGAACAGCTTGTCCTTGATGATCGGACCGCCGACATAGGCGCCGTAGGTCTTCTGCGTCTGGGTGTTGTCGTGCTGGTAGAAACGGATGGTGCCGTCGGTTGCCGCGTTATAGGTCTGGTGCGTATTGCCGTAGTAGATGTCCTTCTCGCGGGCGCGCAGGCTCTCCGGCTCCCACATCGCCATGGCGCCGGCTTCCCAGGTATTGGTACCGCTCTTGGTGATGATGTTCAGCACGCCGCCGACCGAACGGCCGAATTCGGCGCCGAAGCCGCCGGTCAGCACCTGCGCCTCGGCGATTGCGCCGTAAGGCAGCTGGGACGCGCCCAGGCCGGTCAGCGGGTTGGTGACCGGGAAGCCGTTGATGTAGTACGAGTTTTCCGATGCGGCGCCGCCGCCCATCGAAGCGCCGCCGGAGAAGCGGGAGTCGACGCGGGTGGTGTTCGGGGCCAGCTGGATGATGGCGTTGATGTTGCGGGCGATCGGCAGCGCCGCCAGCTGGCGCGCATTGAAGGTCGCGCCGCCGGTGGAACTGGTGACGTCGATGGTGCGGCGCTGGCCGGTGATCTGGACGGTCTGCACGCCGGCGGCCGGCGCGAAGACGGCTTCCGAATTCGAGCTGACGCTGGCGTCGACGTCGACCGACGACACCACGGTGTCGCCACGCACCTGGGAAACCTTGTACGTACCCGGCGGCAGTGCGGTTGCCTGGAAACGACCCTGGGCATCCGGCGTCAGGACACGGCGCAGGCCGGTCGCAGGGTTTTCGACCACGACCTTGACGTCGCTGCCGGCCGTGGTGCGGCCGTAGATGCTGCCGGTGGCGTTCGACTGCGCCATTGCCGGTTCCATCACGGCAACGGTCAGCGCGGCGCCACTGAATGCCAGCGTCAACGCATGTACTAAAACTGTTTTCTTAAGCATGTGATTTCCTATTATGGGTAGTACGTTTTGAATCACTCAACTAGCCAGATCGAAAACTTCTCTCTCTAATTCGCCCGCAAGCGAAGGCCGTATCCTTCTTTCGTTAAGGATATGTACACACATAGAAACATGGCGATTCTGCAACTGTCAATTGCCGGAAATTGCCTGATGACCGCAGCGTAATTACAAAAAAATCGTGCACCGAAAGAGGGCATGCCGATATGCACAATTGTGTGGCGCAGCAATACAAACGCTTCCGACTACACCAGGCATCCGCATGCTTGAAAAAACCTCAATAAAATCAAGTCAATACATATACATATGCGTCAATACCATGCGTCTTGAGTTTATTGCAGCGCGGTATTTGTATATACAAAATTCTTATATCAAGAAATAATGCACCGTTATGGTGCATTCAAGAATTTTGTCTGGAATTTGTCAAATGTTGGGCCGGTGCAACGTCGGGGGCATGCAGCGGACATATGGCGGACACCCGGCGGACATGCAGCAGACATGGCGCCCGGCCCCGGCAAGGCATGGAAAACGGACAATGCGGACAGGGCATTTTGCCGCCGGCCCCGGCGGGTTACAATAGAAGGTTGAACCGACCAAGCGTTTGCTAGCGACGACCCTACCATGTTGAGAATTGCCGAATTAAAACTTCCCCTCGACCATACCGAGCCCCAACTGCGCCAGGCCGTGCTGAAGCGCCTCGGCATCGCTGAAGACGAACTGATCGACTTCACCGTGTTCAAGCGCAGCTATGACGCGCGCAAGCGCAGCGCCATCGTGCTGATCTATGCGCTGGACGTGGAGGTGAAGAACGAAGCACAGGTACTGGCCCGCATGCGCGACGACCGCCAGGTCATGCCTGCCCCCGATACCGGCTACAAATTCGTGCAGGCTGGCAAACCGGCCCCCGGCATGCCGCGCCCGATCGTGGTCGGCCTGGGCCCCTGCGGCCTGTTCGTGGCCCTGATCCTGGCCCAGATGGGCCTGAACCCGATCGTCCTGGAGCGCGGCAAGATCGTGCGCGAGCGCACCGTCGACACCTTCGGCTTCTGGCGCAAGCGCAAGCTGAACACCGAGTCGAACGTGCAGTTCGGCGAAGGCGGCGCCGGCACCTTCTCGGACGGCAAGCTGTACAGCCAGATCAAGGATCCGAAGCACTATGGCCGCAAGGTCCTGTCCGAGTTCGTGAAGTCGGGCGCGCCGGAAGAGATCCTGTACGTCAGCAAACCCCACATCGGCACCTTCCGCCTGGTCAAGATGGTGGAGCAGATGCGCGCCGAGATCCTGTCGCTGGGCGGCGAAATCCGCTTCGAGACCCGCCTGGAAGACGTGCTGGTCGAAGGCCAAGGCGACAATCGCCAGGTGGTCGGCGTGCGCCTGGCCTCGGGCGAGGAAATCCCGACCCGCCACCTGGTGATGGCGATCGGCCACAGCGCGCGCGACACCTTCCAGATGCTGTACGACCGCGGCGTTTATATAGAAGCGAAGCCGTTCTCGATCGGTTTCCGCGTCGAGCACCCGCAATCGCTGATCGACGCCTGCCGCTTCGGCCCGAACGCCGGCAACAAGATCCTCGGCGCGGCCGACTACAAGATCGTGCACCACGCCTCCAACGGCCGCAGCGTGTACAGCTTCTGCATGTGCCCTGGCGGCACGGTGGTCGCCGCGTCCTCGGAAGAAGGCCGCGTGGTCACCAACGGCATGAGCCAGTACTCGCGCGCCGAGCGCAACGCCAACAGCGCGATCGTGGTCGGCATCACGCCGGAAGACTATCCGGGCCACCCGCTGGCCGGCATCGCCTTCCAGCGCGAGCTGGAGTCGCGCGCCTTCGTCCTCGGCGGCAGCAACTACGATGCCCCGGGCCAGCTGATGGGCGACTTCGTGCGCGGCGTCGCTTCCACCGAATTCGGTTCGGTGGTCCCGTCCTTCAAGCCGGCCGTGCACCTGACCGACCTCGCCACCGCCCTGCCCGACTACGCCACCCACGCCCTGCGCGAAGCCTTCGTCGCCTTCGACAAGCAGATCAAGGGCTACTACAAGGAGGACGCGGTACTGACCGGGGTCGAGACCCGCACCTCCTCGCCGATCCGCATCAAGCGCCGCGACGACAACCTGCAGAGCCTGAACACCCGCGGCCTGTACCCGGCCGGCGAAGGCGCCGGCTACGCGGGCGGCATCATGTCGGCCGCGGTGGACGGCATCCGGGTCGCCGAAGCGGTCGCCCTGTCGATGGCCGGCTGAGCGTGGCGTCCGAGAGCAAGGACGGCGCCGCCATCCCGGTGCTGGCGATCGCAGCAAGCATGGTCTCGACCTACGCCGGCGCGGCCTTCGCCAAGCACCTGTTCCCGCTGGTAGGAAGCGAGGGCGTGGTCGGGCTGCGCGTCGGCCTGTCGGCCCTGCTGCTGGCGGGATTCGCCCGGCCCTGGCGCGCCCTGCCCTCGCGCGCCGACCTCCCCTGGCTGCTGCTGTACGGCCTGGCGCTCGGCTCCATGAACCTGCTGATCTACCGTGCGTTCTCGCGCATCCCGATCGGCATCGCGGTCTCGATCGAGGTGATGGGACCGCTCGCCGTGGTGCTGCTGTCCTCGCGCCGCGCGCGCGACTTCGCGTGGGTGGCCTGCGCCGGCTTCGGCCTGTGGCTGCTGCTGCCGCTGCGCGGCTCCAGCGCCGCCCTCGACCCGGTCGGCATCGCCTATGCGGCCGGCGCCGCCTTCTGCTGGGCGCTGTACATCGTGTTCGGCAAGCGCGCCTCCCAGGCCCGGGGTTCCGGCATCGTCGCCTGGGGCATGCTGGCGGCCAGCGTCTTCATCGTGCCGATCGGCGCCCACTACGCGGGCAGCGCCCTGCTCTCGCCCTTCGTGCTGGCGGCCGGCCTGGCGGTGGCGGTGCTGTCCTCGGCCGCCCCGTACACGCTGGAGATGATCGCGCTGCGCCGGCTGCCGCGGCGGGTGTTCGGCATCCTGGTCAGCTCCTCGCCGGCGGTGGCCGCGCTGGCCGGCTTCGTGGTGCTGGGCGAGCGCCTCGCCCCCGGCCAGTGGATCGGGATCGCCCTGGTCATTCTCGCCTGCGGCGCGACCGCGGCCAGCGCATCGGACTGACCTTCGCTTGAGGTTCGCGTGTAGACTAGGATTGTTGCCACTTCGACCACAGTCTCCATGCGCAAAACCTTCCTTTCCAGCTGCCTGGCCCTGGCCATCTGCGCCCCATCCGTGGCCGCCGAATACGCCCTGCCCGCCACGCCGCAAACGGTGGCCTGGGGCTACTACTCGGGCCAGTCGAAACCCGTCCTCACCGTCCATTCCGGCGACACGGTCCGCTTGCAGGCCCTGTCGACCTGCGGCTCGCCCGAGCGCATGATCGCCAACGGGGTCAGGGCGGAAGACATCCCGCCCTACACCGCAGCGATCTATAACGAGGTCAAGGAAAAGGGCCCGGGCGGGCATATCCTGACCGGGCCGGTGGCGATCGCGGAAGCGGAGCCCGGCGACGTGCTCGAGGTGCAGATCCTGAAAGTCGACCTGGACGCCGATTTCGCCTGCAATGTGTTCGGCGTCGGTTCCGGCTTCCTGCCGACCGACTATCCTTACGGCCGCTACAAGGTGGTCCCGCTCGACCGCAAGAAGATGATCGGCCATTTCGCGCCCGGCATCGAGATCCCGCTGCGGCCCTTCTTCGGCAGCATGGGCGTGGCGCCCGCCGGCGGCAAGATCGACACCGCGCCGCCCTTCGTCCACGCCGGCAACCTGGACAACAAGGAGCTGGTGGCCGGCACCACCCTCTACATCCCGGTGGCGGCGAAGGGCGCGCTGTTCCAGGCCGGCGACGGCCACGCGGCCCAGGGCAACGGCGAGGTCGACATCACCGCGCTGGAGACCTATCTGTCGGGGACCTTCCGCTTCGTGGTGCACAAGGACCGCCGCCTGATCTGGCCGCGCGCCGAAACGCCGACCCACTACATCTCGATGGGCTTCTCGAAGGACCTGAAGGAAGCGACCACCCTGGCGCTGCGCGACATGATCGCGTTCCTGATGGAGGAAAAGAAGCTGTCGCGCGACGACGCCTACATGCTGTCCAGCGTGGCGGTCGACATGGAGATCACCCAACTGGTGGACGGCAACGTCGGCGTGCATGCCATGCTGCCGAAGAAGATCTTCAGCGCGAAACGATAAGCCGCGCAGGCATGAAAAAACCCGCCGCATCTGCATGCGGCGGGTTTCGTCGTTTACACGCTTACCAGGACAGGATTTAGAACTGGTAGGTCGCGCTCACGTAGCCGGTCTGGCCGTGCGGATCGTACCAGGTCGGATCGTAGCCGGTCTGGAAGTAGGAACCACCAGTGATGACTTCGGTCGGCTTGCGGTTGAACAGGTTCTTGACGCCCGCGGTCAGGGTCAGGTTCTTGATGCCGCCGTAGGTGCCCTGCAGGTCCCAGGTCGAGAAGGCGCCGACGTGCTGGGCGACCGGCAGGTCCGCGTCCGCGCGGGCCGCATCCCAGTAGCCCGACTGGAAGTTGTTGGTCAGCGCGAGGCCGAACTTCTTGTACTTCCAGTCCAGGGTCAGCTGATCCCTCCAGCGGAAGATGATGCCGCCGTTGGAGACTGCGCTCAGCACGTTGCCGTCCTTGTCGATGGTGGCGGCGACGCTGCGCTGCACGGTGCCGTCGGCCAGGGTCAGGTCGTACTTCGAGGTGTAGGTACCGTTCAGGCGCAGGTTGAAGTTACCGTAGGTCGGGCTCTTCAGCAGTGCCCAGCGCAGGTCGAGGTCGACGCCTTCGGTCTTCACGCTGCCGGCGTTGATGTTGGTGCCGACGATGTTGGTGATGTTGCCTGCGGAATCACGGGTCACCAGGCCGGTGTAGGCCGGGTTGCCGGCAGCCGCCTGGCCCAGCGTGAACGACGGCGACAGCGTGGTCACCAGGTTGTTCACGTTGATCTTCCACCAGTCGACGGCGATCGACAGGCCCTTGACCGGGTCGACGACGATGCCCAGCGAGGACTGTTCCGACTTCTCCGGCTGCAGCTTCGGGTTGCCGCCGTAGGTCTGGTTGAACTGGCCGAACTGGCCGGTGACCGGGTCGGTCAGGTTGGCGCTGGTGCCGATGGTCTGCTGGTTCATCAGCTCAGGCAGCGACGGCTCGCGGAAGCCCTTGCCGTAGGAGCCGCGCAGCAGCACCTGCGAGATCGGCTGCCAGCGCAGGCTGACCTTCGGGTTGGTGGCGCTGGCGTTCGGGTAGCGGTCGTGACGGACGGCCAGGTCGGCTTCCAGGTTCTTCACGATCGGGACGATGGCTTCCGCGAACACCGCCGACGAATTGCGCGATGCCGACAGCGGCAGCTGGGCGCCGCCGTAGCCCGACACGTCGCCGCTCTGGTAAGCCGCGCTCGGGTTGATCGCCAGGTTCTCGTCGGACATCGAAGCGCCGACGGCAAACTTCACCATGCCGGCCGGCAGCTGGTACAGGTCGCCCGAGATGCGTGCGTTCAGGGCGTCGTTGCGCAGCACGGCGTTCATGACCGGACCGACGTAGTTGGTGCCGTAGATCTTGCGCGCCAGGTCGGCCGACTGGTACTGGACCAGCGGGTTGAAGTCGGGGTTGTTGCTCAGCAGCTTGACCAGTTCGGTCTGGCGCTGGTAGCCCTGGATCGCGCGCTCGGTGACGTCGCTCGAGTTGTGGGTGTAGGCGACGTCGTAGTCATAGCCCTTGACGTTGCCGCGGAAGCCCAGCACCAGGTGCGATGCGATCGCGGTGTCCTTGGCGATGCGGTCGCCGCCGTCGAAGGCGCGGTAGCTGACGGTCAGCGGCTGGCCGTTGACGCCGGCCGCGGTGGCCAGGGCGGTCGGGTAGTACTGGCTGTTCGGCGAGACGACGATGGCCGGGTACTGGTTGTTGGTCGCGAAGGCCGGGTCGGTCGACAGGAAGGAGGCGCTGTACGGCGAAGCCTGCGCCTGCTGCGTGGTCTCGTTGCGCGACACGAAGCCTTCCATGAAGAATTCGGCGTTGTCGTTCAGCTTGAAGCGGAAGTTGCCGCCGATGTTGGCGCGCTTGGCCGCCGGCACCAGGTTCACGTACGGCGAGCTGTCGAAGCGGCATTTGCCGAGGTTGGCGTCCCAGGCGCTGCCGTTGGCCGCGCAGTTGGCCTGCGACAGGCCGTGGCCGATGCCGGTGCCGATCGAGTTCAGCGAATTCGGGACCACGCCCATGGCGTTCGGGGTGGTGGACGGATCGAAGGTGCTGTACGCGCCGCTCGGGGTGGCGCTGGCGTCGCGCAGACCGTTGTTGTTCCAGCCGTTGCGCGCATAGTCGCGCTGACGGCCGAAGATGGCGTCGTCCTTGCTCACGTCGGCCGACAGGGTGATGTTGTAGCGGTCGCTGTCGAAGTCGCCCCAGCCGCCCAGCAGGCTGGCCTTGTGGGTCTGGCCGCCGCCGTAGCGGCTGACGCTGGTGTAGCCGGTGGCTTCCACGCCCTGGTAGTTCTGGCGGGTGATGAAGTTGATGACGCCGCCGATCGCATCGGAGCCGTACACGCCCGAGGCGCCGTCCTTCAGGACTTCCACGTGGTCGATCGACGCCAGCGGGATCGCGTTGACGTCGACGGCGGTGCCGTCGGTGGCGTAGTTGCCGAGGCGGCGGCCGTTGACCAGCACCAGGGTCTTGCTCGAGCCCAGGCCGCGCAGGCTGGCGCTGGACATGCCGTAGGTCGACTGGCCCGCGCCTTCGGCCTGGTTGGTCGCGCCGGCCATGGCGTTCGAGGTCAGGGTGGTCAGCAGTTCGGCGGTGTTGGTGGCGCCGCTGCGCTTGATGTCGGCGGCGGTGACCATCTGCACCGGCAGCGCGCCTTCGACGTCGGCGCGCTTGATCGAGGAGCCGGTCACTTCGACGCGGGCGATCGGCTTGGCGGATTCCTGAGCCGACTCCTGCGCCAGCGCCTGGCCGAACATGCCTGCGCCAACGGCGCCGGCGAACATGACGCGCACGGCGCGCGACAAGGTTTTTTCTTTGAACATGGATGTTTTCCCAAACGATGATGAGATGTCGCTGGCTTGGGAAGATCAGGTCGCCCAAGTCGGCGGACTGAATAATGATCGCCGCCTTGAGTATCGGTCAATATTTACAGCGCTCGAAATACATTTTCGCAACAGAACATTTAGTAACAATTGTAAGGTTGCTGAACAACGTATGGTTCGTTCCATTTGCTGCATAGCAATAAAAAAAGGCGCTCAAGGCGCCTTCTTTCGGATTTTTTCACATTTTCATGACGTTTTGATGACGTTTCCCATGATTACAGCCATCCAGCCTTGCGGAAACGCCGATACAAATAGACACATACCGCAATCATCACGCCGAGGGCCATCGGGTAGCCCCACTTCCATTCCAGCTCGGGCATCACCTTGAAATTCATGCCCCACACGCCGGCGAAGGCGGTGAAGACGGCAAAGATCGCGGCCCAGGCGGCCAGCTGTTTATTCACCTCGCTCTCGTCGATCGAGACCATGGCCAGGTTCACCTGGATCGCGGTGGCGATGGTGTCGCGGATGCTGTCGAGGCGGCCGGCGATGCGGATCAGGTGGTCGTGGACGTCGCGCAGGTAATCCTGGACGCCGGTCGCCAGCGCCGGCGCCCGCCCGCCCAGCAGCGAGCCGACGGCATCCACCAGCGGGATCACGGCATGGCGCAGCTCCAGGCCCTTGCGCTTGAGCTGGTACAGGCGCTCGACGTTCTGGCGCTGGGCGCCGTGGGTGAAGATGCGGTCCTCGATGGTTTCCAGTTCGGATTCGAGCATGTCGACCACCGGGAAGTAGCGGTCGACCACGGCGTCCATCAGCGCATACATCACGAAGCACGAGCCCATGCTCAGCAGGTGGGGTTCGCGCTCGGCGCGGGCGCGCACGCCGAGGAAACCCTTGACGGCGTCGCGCCGCGCCGACAGCACGTAATTCGGGCCGGCGAAGATCGCGAGTTCGCCGGTGACCAGGGCATCGCCCTCGAGGTCGACCGTGTGCACGATGGTGAACAGGCTGTCGCCGTATTCCTCGATCTTGGGCCGCTGGTGGCCGCGGGCGGCATCCTCGACCGCCAGCTCGTGCAGGCCGAACTCTTCCTTCATCTGCACCATCTCGGCGTCGGTGGCATCGCGCAGCGCGACCCACACGAAGCAGCCGGGGCGCTCCAGATAATCACTGATGTCCTCGACGGGGATGTCGGAGAGTTTTTTACCTTCCTGGTAGGCGACGCAGTTGATCAGCATGCCAACAGTTTATCACGTAGGGTGGGCGCTCCCGCGCCCGCGCGGACGCTACCCCGCCGCCGTCCCCGCGTACCGCTTATTCGTCTTTGGCCCCATCAATCCCCAGCTCGGCAATCTTGCGCGTGATCGTATTGCGCCCGATCCCCAGCCGGATCGCCGCATCGTTCTTGCGTCCGTGGGTATGCTTGAGCGCCGTGCGGATCAAGGCCGTTTCGAACTGCTTGCCCAGCACGTCCATCACCTCGACCTGGCCGTCGGACAGCATGCGCGCGGCCTGCAGTTCGAGCAGGCCGATCCAGCCGTCGGCGGCGGCCGGCGCGGCTGGCGTCATCGCCGACAGGATGCCGCTGGCGTCCGTGCCGCCGTACAGGGGGCTCGCCGCCGGCGCCGGCATCGCCACCACCGGCGCCATGGCCGCCGCGGGCAGCGCCTGGGCCTGGGTCGTCAGGTCGCGCGGCAGGTCCTTGACCTCGACGGTCTGGCCGGGCGCCATCACGGTGATCCAGTTGCACAGGTTTTCCAGCTGACGCACATTGCCCGGCAGGTCGAGGCTGGAGAGGAAGCGCTGCGCATCCTCGCTCAGCCGCTTGGGCTCGACGCCCAACTGGCGTGCGCTCTGCACCAGGAAGTGGCGCACCAGGATGGGGATGTCTTCGCGCCGCTCGCGCAGGGACGGCAGCCGCAGCCGGATCACGTTCAGGCGGTGGTACAGGTCTTCGCGGAACAGGCCGTCGCGCACGCGCTGCTCCAGGTTCTGGTGGGTGGCGGCGATCACGCGCACGTTCGCCTTGACCGGCTGGTGCCCGCCCACGCGGTAGAAGTGGCCGTCGGACAGCACCCGCAGCAGGCGGGTCTGCAAGTCGAAGGGCATGTCGCCGATCTCGTCCAGGAACAGGGTGCCGTTCTCGGCCTGCTCGAAGCGGCCGCGCCGCATCGCCTGGGCGCCGGTGAAGGCGCCGCGCTCGTGGCCGAACAGTTCGGATTCCAGCAGATCCTTCGGGATCGCCGCCGTGTTCAGGGCGATGAAAGGCTGGGAAGCACGCGGGCTGTGCTTGTGCAGGGCGCGCGCCACCAGCTCCTTGCCGGTGCCGCTCTCGCCCGTGATCAGCACCGTCACATTCGATTGCGACAGGCGGCCGATGGCGCGGAACACTTCCTGCATCGCCGGCGCCTGGCCGAGGATCTCGGGGGTCTCGCTGGGCACGGTCTCGACGCTCGCTTCGCGCAGGCTTTCCTCGAGGGCGCGGCGGATCAGGGCCACCGCCTTGTCGATGTCGAAGGGCTTGGCCAGGTATTCGAAGGCGCCGCCCTGGAAGGAAGCGACCGCGGAATCGAGGTCGGAGAAGGCGGTGATCACGATCACCGGCAGGCCGGGATGCTTTTCCTTGACGGCGGCCAGCAGGTCGAGGCCGGATTCGCCCGGCATGCGGATGTCCGAGACCAGGACTTGGGGCGTATCTTCCTCGAACGCGGCCAGCGCCTCGCGTCCGCTGGCGAAGCTCCGGGTTGCGAGGTTCTCGCGCGCCAGGGCTTTTTCCAGCACCCAGCGGATCGATGCATCGTCGTCGACAATCCAGATTGGTTTCATTGGTTCAGTGCTTCCCGCATAAGTACATCCATCGTTGGACCGCGGCCGCACCATCCCGGCGCTTATGGCAGCGGGATCAGGATGCGGAAATCCGTCAGTCCAGGCCGGCTTTCGCACTCGATCAGCCCCAGGTGCTGTTGCACGAAGGTCTGCGCCAGCGTCAGCCCGAGACCGCTGCCGCCGTCGCGCCCGGAGACGAGCGGATAGAAGATGCGGTCGCGGATATCGGGGGCGATGCCCGGTCCATTGTCGATGATATGCAAGTCTAATGCCAGCCCGTAACGAACCTTGGCCAGTGTGACCTGGCGCGCCACCCTGGTGCGCAGCACGATCTCGGCATCGCCCGCGGCAATCCGCTCGCGCAGGGCCTGGGCGGCGTTGTGGACGATGTTCAGCACGGCCTGGATCAGCTGCTCCTTGTCGCCGCGGAACTCGGGAATCGAGGCGTCGTAGTCGCGGCGGATCGCCAGGCCGGACGGAAATTCGGCCAGCACCAGGCTGCGCACCCGCTCGCAGACTTCGTGGATGTTGACGTCGCCGACGATATGGGGACGGCGGTGCGGCGCCAGCAGGCGGTCGACCAGGGTCTGCAGGCGGTCGGCCTCCTTGATGATGACCTGGGTATATTCGCGCAGCGAGGCATCCGGCAGTTCGAGCTCGAGCAGCTGGGCGGCGCCGCGAATGCCGCCCAGCGGGTTCTTGATCTCGTGCGCCAGGTTGCGGACCAGTTCCTTGTTGGCCTGGCTCTGGTCGAGGATGCGCTCCTCGCGGTCGAGCTTGAGCTGCTGGACGTTCTCGCGCAGCTCGACCATCACCTCCTCTTCGCCGGCGGCGCTGACGATCACGTGCACGTGCAGGGGCTCGCGTCCGCTGCGCTGCAGGGTCAGGTCCTGGCGCAGGTCGGCGTACTTGTGCGCCCGCGCCTGGCGGCACAGCGCATCCAGCTCCTCGCCGTTGGTGAAGAGTTCCGCCAGGGTCTGGCGCGACAGCGATTTCACCGACACCTCGAGCAGGTGCTCGGCGGCCGGATTCGCGTAGCGCACCTGGCCGGCGGCATCGGTCACCAGCACGCTGGATGCGAGCAGGTCGAGACCGGCGAAGCGCTCGTGGTTCGGCGTCATGTCAGCGGGTATTGGGTCAGCGGAAATTGGGTCAGCGGATATTGGCGATCTCGCGCTTGATCGCTTCGATGTTCTTTTCGGCGCGGCCGATATCCTCGCGCATCTGGGCCACGCGCTCCTGGTACTTGGCGTAGTTGCGCTCGTTGCCCTGGCGTTCGGGCTCGCCGTTGTTGAAGTCGCGCTTGAGGTCGGCCAGTTTCTTTTCTTCGGCGCGCAATTCCTCGTCGAGGATGGCGCGGCGGTCGTCGTCGCGGGCGCGCTGGGTGGCGTTGTCGACGCGCGGGAAATTCGCCGGGCTGGAGGCCGCGGCCGGCGGACGGCTGGCGCCCTGGCGCATCGTCACAGCAGGATTCGCGGCCGGGGCGCGGGTCGGCGCCGGTGTCGAGATGGCGCCGGAGACGATCGAATCGACCACCTTGCAGTTGCCGGTATTGGTATCGGTGTACAGCACGCGGCCTTCCTTGTCGACGCAGCGGTAGACGACGGATTGGGCGAAGGCCGGGACGGCCAGCGCGAGCGCCAGGTAGATGCCGGCCAGGCGCAGGCAAACGGCAGAGCTTGTCATTCGCATCAGGTCAGTCGGCACGATGTGCCTGGTTGGGAATCCACCGACTATACCGCATCCAAAGAAAAACGCGGGGCAGCCGGCCGGCTTTCCCCGCGTTTTTGTTACCGCATGGATACAGCTTGTCGAGAGATTACGACGAGTAGTACATGTCGAATTCGGCCGGGTGCGGGGTCATGCGCAGACGCTGCACTTCCTGCATCTTCAGCTCGAGGTAGGCGTCGATCATGCTGTCGCTGAACACGCCGCCGCGGGTCAGGAACTCGCGGTCCTTGTCCAGGGCTTCCAGGGCTTCTTCCAGCGATGCGCACACGGTCGGGATCAGCTTGTCTTCTTCCGGCGGCAGGTGGTACAGGTCCTTGCTCGCGGCTTCGCCCGGGTGGATCTTGTTCTGGATGCCGTCCAGGCCGGCCATCAGCAGCGCGGCGAAGCACAGGTAGACGTTGGCCAGCGGGTCCGGGAAGCGCACTTCGATGCGGCGGCCTTTCGGGTTTGCCACGTGCGGGATGCGGATCGAGGCCGAACGGTTGCGGGCCGAGTAAGCCAGCTTGACCGGGGCTTCGTAGCCCGGCACCAGGCGCTTGTACGAGTTGGTGCCCGGGTTGGTGATCGCGTTCAGGGCCTTGGCGTGCTTGATGATGCCGCCGATGTAGTACAGGGCGGTTTCCGACAGGCCGGCATAGCCGTCGCCGGCGAACAGGTTCTTGCCGTCCTTCCAGATCGACTGGTGCACGTGCATGCCCGAGCCGTTGTCGCCGTTCATCGGCTTCGGCATGAAGGTGGCGGTCTTGCCGTAGCTGTGGGCGACGTTCCAGATTACGTACTTCATGGTCTGGGTCCAGTCGGCGCGCTCGACCAGGGTCGAGAAGCGGGTGCCGATTTCGTTCTGGCCGGCGCCGGCCACTTCATGGTGGTGCACTTCGACCGGGATGCCCAGCGATTCGAGGATCAGGCACATTTCCGAGCGCATGTCCTGGAAGCTGTCGACCGGCGGGACCGGGAAGTAGCCGCCCTTGACGGTCGGACGGTGGCCGCTGTTGCCGCCTTCGAATTCCTTGTCGGTCGACCAGGATGCTTCTTCCGAGCTGATCTTGACCATCGAGCCCGACATGTCGATCTTCCAGTGGACCGAGTCGAAGATGAAGAATTCCGGTTCCGGGCCGAAGAAGGCGGTATCGCCCACGCCCGAGGACTTCAGGTAGGCTTCGGCGCGCCTGGCGATCGAGCGCGGGTCGCGGTCATAGCCCTTGCCGTCCGACGGTTCGATCACGTCGCACTGCATGAAGACGGTGGTCTCTTCCATGAACGGGTCGATGTTGGCGGTGCTCGGGTCCGGGATCAGCAGCATGTCCGATGCTTCGATGCCCTTCCAGCCGGCGATCGACGAGCCGTCGAAGGCGTGGCCGGATTCGAACTTGTCTTCGTCAAAATGCGAGATGGGAACGGTCACGTGCTGCTCTTTGCCGCGGGTATCGGCGAAACGCAAATCGACGAACTTGACTTCGTTATCCTTCAGCATCTGCATTACATCTGCGGCGGTCCTTGCCATTCGTATTCTCCTGATTGAAAAAGGGGTGTCGGTGACGCCAACGGGGCGTGCGACAGGCACATCTCCGTTAAAGCGAAAACTGTGCCAGCACTTGACTCTGAGCAAATAAGCAATCTGTCCTTGGACCGCCTGCGATTTGCCCCTTAAAATCGACCACCGGTGCGGTGCACAAACTTGATGCAGGCTCGCTGCGAGCTCATCCATACGCACCAGCTTGGTGCAAGTGCGGCAGTATGCACCAACTTGATGCAGGATGCACCATTTGTGCGAGCACAACAATCATAGGAAAACGACCATGAGCACAACCGACGAAATCCTGGCCGCCGCCAGGGAGCGCGCCCCCGGCCAGCCCTATGCGGGCGCCGTCACGCCGCAGGAAGCGTTCACCCTGATCAAGACCGATCCGCGCGTCAAGCTGGTCGACGTCCGCACGAATGCGGAGCGCGACTGGATCGGCCGCCCCGCCATCCCCGAGGCCCAGCACGGTGCGGTGCAGTGGACCCTGTACCCCGGCGGTGCGCCGAATCCGGACTTCGCCACCCAGCTGCAGCAGGCCGCGGACAAGGACGACGTGCTGCTCTTCCTGTGCCGCTCGGGCGTGCGCTCGCGCCACGCCGCGCGCGTGGCAACCGAACTCGGCTACGAGAACGCCTTCGACATCCTGGAAGGCTTCGAAGGCGACCGCGACGGCGAAGGCCACCGCAAGACCGTGGGCGGCTGGTGCAAGGCCGGCCTGCCCTGGACCGGCGCCTGATCCACCGCGCCGCGGCGCCGCGACAATTTAACAGAATTTTCACAGTTCCAACGTGTTAGCCTGCCGGGATTCCAACGAAGGAGTTCCGGTATGGCATCCACGATCACGCTGCGGCTTCGCCCGCTTCTGAATGCGTTCGGCGCAGGGCTGTCGATGGCCTTGTGCATTGCCTGCGGTGGTGGCGGCAACCCCACGCCGCCGGTGGGCACTTCCCCGCCCGTCGTCATGCCCGCGATCTCCGTGCTTGCCGGCAGCCCCACCGAATCCGGCGAAGTCGACGGCAGCGGCGCCGCGGCACGTTTCATCGGACCCACGCCGCTGACGATCGATGCCAGCGGCAATCTCTACGCAGGCGCATCCTGCGCCATCCGCAAGATCACGCCGTCGGGCGTGGTCTCCCTCCACGCCGGCACCTACTGCACCGGCACTACCCAGAATGGTTTTCCGACAGCTTTCGCCCTGGCGGCAGCGTCCGAGGGCAGGCTGTTCATGACCGATTACGGCCTGGATATTTTCGAGGTCAGCCCGACCGGGGCGACGCGCACGGTCGCGGTGCTGGAAGCGCCCACCGGAGGCGGACGCGGCGCCGGGATCGGCTTCGGCAACGGCCTGGCCGTCGATGCCGCCGGCAACCTGATCGTGACCACCGGCTTCGGCGCGCGCCGGCTCTCCCCTTCTGGCAGCTATACCATGCTGGCGGGCACGGCCAGCGGAGAAGCCGGATTCAATACCTATGTTCCGGAACGCCGCGGCGTAGCCGTCGACGCCGCCGGCACGGTCTACCTGGCCAGCTACGACGCCACGATCCTGCGCATCGACACGGCCGGCAAAACGACGGTCCTGGCCGGCAGCAGCGGCCAATTCGGCGCCAGGGACGGCACCGGCGCCGAAGCGCGCTTCTACGGCATCGTTGCGCTTGCGCTGGATGGACAGGGCAACCTGTATGCTGCGGAATCCGGCCTGCTCCCCGACAGCAGCGGCAGCTCCACGAGGAGCACCCTGATCCGGAAAATCACCCCCGCAGGCGTGGTCACGACCATCGCCGGCAAGCCAGGCGTGAACGAGCTGCAAACCGGCGCTCTGCCCGGCAGCCTGTCCCTGCTGGGCGGTATCGCCGTCGACGGCAAGGGCAATCTGTACGCAAGCTCGGGCAGCACCATCGTCAAGATCGTCCTTCCCTGAGCGGCACGGCCGCCCGCCATGCTAGGATGCCGAAAACACAATATTCGGAGAACGGCATGCCGCCGAAAACAGCACGATCGCTCGAATTTGCGATGGTAACGGCCCTGTGCGCCGCCTGCGGAGGCGGTGGCGGCAGCGGCGGCTCGAGCGGCCCAGGCAGCCCGGGCTTTTCCGCCGGCGTCACCACGCTGACCCTGGTGGCCGGCAGCGCCGGCGAGGCCGGCAACGTCGACGCCACCGGCGCCGCGGCCCGCTTCGCCCATCCGGCCGGGATCGCCGCCGACACTGCCGGCAACCTGTATGTGGCCGACCGCGACAACTGCAGCATCCGCAGGATCAGTGGGGCGGGCGCCGTCAGCACCCTCGCCGGCTCGCCCCAGCGCTGCCGGAGCATCGACGGCGCCGCCGGCGTGGCGGGCTTTTCCTTCCTGACCGCGATCGCCGCTTCGCCCGACGGCAGGCTGTACGCCACCGACGGCCTGGCGGTGCGCGAGATCGACCAGGCCGGCACGGTGCGCACCATCGCCACCCTCGATACCGCCACCGTGGTGAACGCCGCCGACATCCCTTATTTCTACGGCGGCGGCATCGCCGTCGATGGCTTCGCCAACGTGGTGGTGGCGAATGCGATCGGGGTGCGCAAGATCTCGCCCACCGGCGCCGTCACCATGATCGACGGTGTGGCGCGCCTGGACAATATCGCCAGCGTGCTGGGCAGCCATGCCTTCCAGCAGCGCGGGGTGGCCGCCGCGAAGGACGGCACCGTCTACGTGGGTGACTTTGCCAGCACGGTCAGCCGCATCGACACTGCCGGCAACAAGATGGCGCTGGCCGGCCTGTCCGGCGGGCGCGGCTTTGCCGACGGCGTGGCCGGCGCGGCGCGCTTCGACCACCTGATCGCGCTGACCTTGGACGCCGCCGGCATGCTGTATGCGGCCGACGCCGGCAACGACCTGGTCCGCAGGATCGCGCCGGACCGGACGGTTTCCACGGTGGCCGGCACCATCGGCGCTACGACGCTCCAGCTCGGCAACGGACCGGGCGCCCTGCCCGCGCTGGGCGGACTAACGGGCGACGGCAAGGGGAAGCTGTATGCGATTTCCGGCAATGCGGTGGTGAAGATCACCCTGCCGTAGAGCTCTTCAGGCCGGCGCGCACGCGCTGGCGCACGAAGTTGATGTGGCTCCGCAAGCCGTACAGCGCATCGGCATAGGCCAGCGGGATCGAGATGTGGTTGACGCGCGCCTCGATGTCGTCGAGGCGCCGCAGCAGGTTGGTGCGCACCTCGTCGCAATGCGCCGGATCGGCGCTCTCCAGTGCCTGCTCGACCGCACGCAGCTGGCCGTACCAGCGGTAGACGCGCGAGCGGATCCGCCACACGTACAGCGGCGGCACGATCTTCGACAGCGGGATCACCAGCGCCGCCAGCGCCACCACCACGACCCACAGGCGGTCGAACAGATTCGCCAGCCAGAACGAGAGGTAGCGCTGCAGGAAGGGCGGGCCGTCGCGGTAGTATTTCGCCGCCTCGCGCGAGACCGGGATCTCGGTGTACTTCGGCGACGGGAACTGGCCCTGCTGCTGGAACCAGCCGGCGCCGCCGTGGATCTCGGTGGCGGCTTTCACGAGTTCGTCGACCAGGGCCGGATGCAAATCGTCGCGCGCGACCAGGGTGGCGGTGGGCGCGATCAGGTGGAAGTCCTGGGCCGGGATATCCTTGCCGAGATCGACGATCCCGCGCGGCAGCACCACATGGGTCAGGAAAGGCAGGCGGCGCGTATAGGCTTCGGCCTGGCGGAAGTCGAACAGCCTGATGCCCGGGGTCTGGAGCAGCATCTGGATCAGCGGCGCCTCGGGCGCGGAGCTGAACACGAGGCCGTCGATGCGTCCCGCCAGCAGCTCGACGGTGGCCGGGGTATTCTCCAGCGACGAGATGGTCAGCTGGCCCGGCTCGACGCCGTTCACCGCCAGCACCTGGCGGAACAGCCGCGGCACGCCGGTGCCTTCCGGGCCCAGGTTGATGCGCAGGCCCTTCAGTTGCGTGAGGCTGTGGATGTCGGCTTTACGGCTCTTCTTACCTTCGCGCAGGAACAGCCACACCGGTTCGGTGAACAGGCTGCCCAGCGACATCAGGTTGCGCCGCTCGGCCTGGGCTTCGCTGGTCGAGCCGCTCTGCACGAAGGCGATGTCGGCCTTGCCGTCGATGAGGCGCTGCAGGTTGTCTTCGGAGCCGAGGGAGCGCTGCAGCTCGGCCTTGATGCCGTCGCGCGCCAGCACGGCCGCGTACTTGCGCCCGAACTCCTCGTAGGCGCTGTTTTCCTGGCCGGTGGCCAGCACCACGTGGCGCGGCGGCGCCGGGTCGACCACGATATAGGCGACAACGCAGGCCGCCAGCACCAGCAGGATGGTGGGCAGGGAGGCGACCACCAGGTCGCGCAGCGATACCAGGCTGAACTTGCCGATCCTGGGCCGCTTCACGCGCCCTCCTTGCGGGCGGTCCCGCTCAATGCAGCACTTCCTCCACCGCCGCCGGCTTCTGGCGCGGCGCCGGCTCTGCCTTCGGCTGTTCCGAAGGCTCGGTGCGCGGCTTGACCGGCTTGGCCGGCGCCCTGGCGCGCAGGGCGTCCACCGCCTTCGGGTGCTCGTCCGCGTCGGCCGGCTTTGCGTGGGCGCTTTCGCCCGCCGGCTTGGGAACGGCCGGCTTCGGCGCGGCCGGCTTGTGGTGCGGCGTGTCGGCGGCCTCGGATTTGGCCTCCGGCGCCGCTTCCTTCACCGGCTTGGGATGCACCGGCGTTGCCTCGGCGGCAGGCTTGGCCGGCTTGACCGCCTCGGCTTCCGCGGCAGCCGGTTTCGCAGGCTTGGCCGGCGCCTCGATCTCTTCCGCCTGGGCGCTGTCGGGCGCCGGCTTCACGGTGGCGACGTCGTCGGTGAGCGGGGTCGGCGTCGGCGCCGGCGGCTTGGCCGGGGTCACGTGCAGGCCCGGCACCGTCACCGTGTCCTGCTTCTCGATCATCGGCATCAGGCTCGGCGCCAGCGTCACCAGCAGCTGCACCGGCAACGCGCTGGTGAAGTCGTAGTGGGCCGATTCCGGACCGTGCACATAGGCCGTCATGCTGCCGAAGAAGCGCTCGCCGATGTTGAACACGAAGGTCGCCGAACGGTTCACGTAGCGCGACTCGATCAGGCGGTGACCGGCGCCGTAGACGTCGAAGCGCTGGTCGCCGGTGCCGGTCTTGCCGCCCAGTGCGATCACGCTGCCGTCCTGCTTGTAGAAGGCCTGCTTGACGCGCTTGGCCGTGCCTTCCTGCACCACGCCGCGGATGGCGTTGGCCACCGCACGCGCGACGTCGGGGTTCAGCACCTGCTCGCCCTTGCTGTCCTGGCTGCGCTTGACCATGGTCTCGTAAGGCGTGTCCTTGGCGAAGTGCAGCGAGTCGATGCGCTCGGTCGGCTTGCGCACGCCGCCGTTGATGATGATGCCCATCAGTTCGGCCAGCGCGATCGGACGGTCCGCCGAGGCGCCCAGGGTCGTCGCATAGGACGGCACCAGGGAATCGAAGGGATAGCCCATCTTCTTCCACTGCGCGTGGATCTTCAGGAAGGCTTCGACCTCGATCAGGCCGGCGATGCGCTTGTCCTGGGCATGCTTGCGGTGGGTCTTGAACAGCCAGGAATACACTTCCTGTCGCTCCTTCACCGACGCCTTGGTGACCTCGTCCCAGCCCGCCTTCGGATGGGTGCGCAGGTAGCCGGCCAGCCACAGCTCGAGCGGGTGGACCGAGGCCACGTAGCCGCGGTCGGCCAGCGACATGTTCGCCACCGAGTACTGGTCGTACATCTTGGCGATGCGCTCTTCGTCGACGTCCCTGGAATCGGGCAGGTAGGTATGGACGAACTTGCTGAACTCGGCCAGCGAGGCGTCCGGCATGATGGTGCGGTGGACCGCCGCGATCTTCGAGGCCGCCGGGCGCACGCCCTGCATCAGCGCGGTTTCGATCTCGGGCCAGTCCATGCCGCGGTACTTGTTCCAGAAGCGCGCCAGGAAGTCCTTGCCTTCGCGGTCGGCGAAGCGCGACAGGTATTCGGCGCGGCGCGGATCGTCGGCGTCGGCCAGCAGTTGGGCCGAGGAGCCCGGCAGCTGGAACATGTAGTAGCGCACCACGTCGCGCATCAGGCGCACGAACACCAGGTTGGTCGAGTTCTGCAACGCCTGCTGGACGGTGAGGATGCGGCTGTTGTCCAGCTTGCTGAAGTTGCCGAAGATGTGGACGCCGCCGCCGGTGAAGAAGGCTTCGCCCGGATTGCCCGAATACTTGCGCTCCATCGCCGCGCCCAGCATCGGGGGGAGGGTCCGGTCGGCGCCCGGCGGCAGCGCCAGGAAGTAGTCGATCGCCCACTGGCTCAGCCTGTCCTTCGGGTCGATCCTGACCTTGGCCAGCTCTGCCTTCGACATCGGCTCGTAGCGCTGGTGCAGCTGGTCGACGATGTCGAGGTAGGTGGTCAGGGTGCGCAGCTTGGCGGTCGAGCCGAGATCCAGCTTGGCGCCTTCGTTGATGTCGAGCGGCTGGTCGTAGTTGTCGGTCTGGACGCGCAGGTAGTTGACCTTGTCGCCGCGTTCCATCAGCGTGAAGCTGTACACGACCTTGGACGGATCGCCGTTGCCGAGCATGCCCTTGCCGGTCAGGCCGGCGGCGGCCGCCGCTTCGTTGTCGGTCAGGCGGCGCAGTGCCGCGGTGACGGCCTTCTGCGCTTCCGAATTCAGGGTCGTCACCACCGACAGGTCGAGGCGGTCGAGGTTGTACAGGCGCGAGTCGCCCAGCAGGTTGGCCAGGTGGTTGCGCACCGCGTTGGCGGCCTTGCGGGTGACGAAGGTGTTGGCCGGCGGCGGCGCCACGCCCGAGCCGAGGGCCGGATGCAGGACCACGCCCAGCGCGGCGTCGCGCAGCTGCGGCGAGATCACGCCGGCCTGGGCCAGCACCCGCAGGTGGCTGTTGGTGAGCTGTTCGAGATCCTTCTCGCCGGCGCCCAGGTAGTAGGCCGGACGGCGCTGCGCGATCATCAGCGACAGCGCTTCCTTGTACACCAAGGCGAAGTCGGGCGTGACCTGGTTGCTGGACAGGACCCGGTTGACGTCGGCGAAGTCGCGGCCATACCAGACCCACATGCCGTCGCCGATGCCGTTGACTTCACCGTAGCCCAGCTTGGCCGACAGCGGCACCGTGTTCAGGTACTCGAGCACGATGCGGCGCCGGGTCGCGCTGGTGTCCTCGCCGTCCTGGTAGGCGCGCAGCATGGCCGAGGCCATCTGGCGCAGCTTGTCCGACAGCGAGGCGGTGCGGCCTTCCGGCGAATGGCGGTATTTTTCGATCTGGGTCGCCAGCGTGCTGCCGCCGGCCACCCTGCCGCCGCCGCCCAGGCCGACCGCGTGCAGGGATTTGTCGAACACCGCTTTCGAGAAGCGGTCCCACTCCACCGCCGGATTGCGCTTCGGGTAGGTGGTGTCGAGCAGCTCGCGGTTCTCGATGTACAGCAGGCTATGCACCAGCAGCGAGGGCGCGGCGTCGAACTTCTCGTACAGTCGTTCCGGGAAGCGCGCCGAGAACAGCGGCTCGCCGCTGTAGTCGAGGATGTCGAGGCCGGCGCGGGTCTTCTCGTGATAGGTCGCGAACAGGCCCATGTCGGCCAGCTCGACCATCTTCGGCGACATGCGCGCCTGCGATTCGATCACGTAGTCGCGCGTCTTCAGCTTGGCCAGGTAGTTCGGCAGGTTCGAATAGCCGAGCCGCTCGTCGTAGGGGCTGGACGCGGGGAAGCGGATCGCGTCGCTCGGTCCCTTCTCGACGCGGTAGCTGACCTTTTTCGCCAGGCCGGCGAAGAAGCGCGCCTGCATCGCCGAGGTGCGGCTTTCGTAGACGGCGAAGGCGGCGCCGCCGGCCACCGCGATCAGCAGCAGTACCAGGAAGGCGCGCTTGACCATGCGCCATCGGCGCCTGGGCGGCGCCGGCGGCGGTTCCGCGCCCTGGCCGGATTCGGCGGGGGCCGGGACCGGCGCCGGTTCGAAGCCGGGATCGAGTGCGGGTTCCAGGCGCGTATCGGCGCCGTGCAGCGGGACTTCCTGCACGGCAGCCATGACGGGCAGGCCTGCGAGTTCGGGTTGGCCCGGCAGCACGAGCCTGCGGAGGCGGCGCAGCATGCGGGTGGAGATGCGGGGCCGTCCTTGACGGCGAATACTTTCCATATTGGCTTAACCGGTTTGAATCTACTACCTGCAATTCCCGTCAACCGGCGCGCCCATGATGCTGGTCGGTGCGAGTGATCCAGGTTGTCAAGAATTTCACAAAGTCAGGCGCGACCTCACTCCAGATCGCTCTGCCCACAGACACCATTCCACCACATCAATGTGACATTCAGGAACCACTCGTACAGATTTTTGGCGTCGTCCGTGTATTTTCGCAAAAAAACAACGGCCCAGTTTGCACGAGCGTACCAGCCTTGCAACGGCCAAGCGACGGGCTAGGTTGACAGCCGATAGTCGGCCTTCATGCGATCGAGTTCCGCACGCATTTCCGCGAAGGCGAAACCGACCTGGGCCGCATCGCCTTTGACGCCGAGTTCGATATGGCGGCGCGTCTGCGCATCGCCGACGCTGGGCAGGCTGAACACGCGCACGCCTGGATAGGCGGCCTCGAGGCGCTCCATCAGCGGAGTCAGCACGGCCTCGGCCTGCTCGAACACCAGCAGCGCGCGCTCGGCGCGGTCTTCGCGGTGGAACAGGTCGCGGTAATGGGTATCGAGCACCCAGGCGATCATCGGCCAGGCCATGACCGGGAAGCCCGGCACGAAATGATGAGCGGCGCCGGCGTGGGACGCCACGCTGAAGCCGGGAATGCGGTTGTAGGGATTCGGGATGAGTGTGGCCCCTTGCGGGAACTCGGCCATCTTGAGGCGCTGCAGGTTCTCGGGCGCGTCGAGGTCCGCTTCGATGCCGGCTTCGCGCGCCGTGTCGCGAATCCTCTCCTGCACCAGCAGCTTGCCTTCCGGATGCAGCACCAGCGGCACCCGGAGCGCGGCCGCCGCGCACTGGCGCGTGTGGTCGTCGGGCGTGGCGCCGATGCCGCCGCAGGAGAACACGATGTCGTCTCCCGCAAAGCTGCGTTCCAGCAGCGCGGTGATGCGCGCAGGATCGTCGCCGACGATCTCGGCCCATGCCAGCTGCAGTCCGCGTTCGGCCAGCAGTTCGATCACCTTGGGCAGGTGCTTGTCGCTGCGTTTGCCGGACAGGATTTCGTCGCCGATGATGATCAGGCCGAATGCCATCGCCCGCCGCTCCCGAGATGTCGTTGGTTCCAGTGTGCCACGAACGGCGAAACCGTCGCGCGCTGCTTCGTACCGATACATTTCCCGACAATCTCCCGACAAACCTGCGCAAGATCGGCGCGCCGTCCGGTCCTAGAATCGCCCTACCTTTTCGAGTGCGCAAGGAAGATCCATGATCCAGAAACGTCCGGGCCCGGCCATCGCCGCCGCGGCCGCCCTTCTCCTCGTCGCCGGCTGCGGCGGCGGTTCCGTCGGTGTCGGCCTGCCGCCGGATGCCGGCGGCACCACGCCCGCGGGCACCCGCATCGAAGTATTGGCCACGTCGACGCGCGGCCTCGGCAACCTCGTCTACAAGGACGGCGCGGCCTGGGTGTCGATGTCGAATTCCACCACCGGCGGCAGCGTCGTCATGAAGACGCCCCTGCCGCTGCAGGCGAGTTCGCGCTGGACCGAGGTGCCGCTCGGCGCCTGCGCGCTGCCCAGGTCGGACAGCGCAGAAACCGCGCGCACGCCGTCGTTGCGCGCGCTCGGCTCGACCCTGTGGCTGTTCCAGAGCGCCCACGAACGCCAGCAGGGCCAGGCCGGCGAACACGGCCTGTGCACGCTCGACGCTTCCGGCAGCTTCGCGGCGCGCGACCTGCCGCTCGAGAACTGCATCGGCGGCTGGTGCGCACCGCTGGCGATGAACGATCTGAAGCTGTTCAACAACCGCCTCTACGCCAACGCCGGCGCCGGCCAGAACCTGTTCGTGTCCGGCGATGCCGCCGCCAGCTGGCGCGTGGCGCTGGGCCAGTTCGATTCGATGATCTGCACCCACCAGGCGTTCCAGATCGTTGGAGAACGCCTGCTGGTGGGCGGCGAATGCCCGCTCGACTTCGCCTACATCCGCGCCTATGAACTCGGCGCCGACGGCATGCCGGCCTCGACGGACGAGCTGCCGGTATCGCTGCCGAAGCTGGAGAACCGCAACGTGCAGTTCATCCAGCAGGTGGCGAACAGCCAGCGCGTGTTTGCCGGCGTCGAGGGCGGCCTGCTGCGCAGCGACGACGGCGGCCAGTCCTTCAGGTTCGTGATCCAGCAGCCACTGGAGGGGAATGCGGGCTACCCGTATATCCGTTACTTTCTGGCGCTGTCGGGCAAGCCCGACACGATGGTGGTGGGCGGTTTCGACAAGGCCAGGGCCCTGCCCTACCTGGCGTGGTCGGCCGACGGCGGCACCAGCTGGACCGACATCTCCTCGCTGCTGCCGGGCTATGCGCGCGCGGCGGGCGACACCGCGTTCGCGGAAGTGAGTTCGGTGAGCGAGGATCCGCAGGGCCGCGTGATCGTGACCGTCAACCTGAAGAACGGCAGCGAGGGCCGGGTGCTGTTGCTTACCCTGGTGCGTTAAGGGTGTCCTGGCCGGCCCGCAGGTCGGCCAGCGCCTGCAGGCAGTAGTACTGAAACCACAGTCCGGTGAAGATGAAGATGATCAGGTAGAGCCAGATCGACAGCACCGCCAGCACCGGGAACAGCACCACCGAGAACAGCGCGCCGCCGATCCAGGCCACGCCGGGCAGCGCGCCCAGCAGGCCGGAAATGGTGCCGATCAGGAGCAGCTGGCGGCGCCGGCTGTGCACGATGATGCGGCGCTCTTCCAGGCTGGCATGGATCGACAGCGCGTCGTAGCTCATCACGCGCGCCGTCAGCCAGCCCCACAGCAACGCCTGTACCATCAGCGCCACCGGCGCCAGTGCGTACAGCGGCAAGGTCACGATCCACAGCAGCGCGAACACCACGATGCCGGTCAGGTTGACGGCCAGGCTGCCGAGAAAGCTGCCGCCTTCCCTGCGCTCCAGATGAGGGAACTGCACCCGGCTGACATGGCGCGCAATGGCCGGCATCGCGCCCACGCCGATGAACAGCAGCGAGGTGATGATCATCAGCGGCAACAGCGCCAGCATCGCCACCAGCGGCACCACCATGGTCTTGAGGAAGCCCAGGCCCAGGGTGGTCAGGATGCTGCCGCTGGTCTCGAACAGTCCATATTCCCTGAAGGTGTCCTGCAGCCAGTCGTAGAGCGGCTGCATGCCGGCGTACAGCAGGCTGCCCCACAGCGCCAGCGACAGCAGCAGGGGCACCACCGACAGCAGCAGCATACGGCCGGAAAACTGCGAGCGCAGCGCGCGGCCGTAGGCGATGGCGATCGGACGGACCATTTAAGGCGCGCCTCTTGGGCGGCGCCCGATGGCATCCATCAGGCGCACCAGGCCCAGCCACTGCTGGCGCCAGAAGCCGCGCCCGTAGTCGCGCGCCGGCTTGACACTGCCGTCCGCCGCGGTGCGCTCGAACTGGTCGCGCACGCCGGTGCCGTACCAGCCCGGCGCGAAGTTGGCGGTCCTGAACAGCAGGTCCCAGACCGGCAGCAGCACGCCGAAATTGCAGCCGCCCAATTCCCGGCCCTTCGATTCGTGGCCGATGCCGACCGCGTGGTGGGTGCGGTGGAAGCGCGGCGACACCAGCAGGCGCTCGCCGAGCCAGCCGAAGTGGATGCGCACATTGGCATGCTGCAGCGATTGCAGCGCCCGCGACACCGACACCAGCAGCACGTACTGCGACGGCGCCACGCCGATCGCCAGCGCGATGACGGCCAGGTAGACGTCGCGCAACAGGTCGTCCAGCAGGTGGTTCCGGTCGTCGCTCCACAGGTTCATGTTCTGCTGGCTGTGGTGCAGGCTGTGCAGGGCCCACCACCAGCGGAATTTATGCTGGCCGCGGTGGAACCAGTAGTCGAAGAAGTCGATCACCACCAGATAGACCAGGAAGCTGGCCAGCGGGCTCATGCCGGTCACCAGCGACTCCAGGTTGAAGGGATGCATGCCGTCCATGCGCAGCGCGCCGGCCACGTGGTCCATGATGGGGTCGAGGGTGAAGAATACCGCCATCGTGAAGAAGCCGAGGCGGTGGATCAGGGTGTAGACGAAGTCGTTCCAGCGCGCGTAGCGGTCGCTCATCTTCTGCGCCGGAATGAGGGCTTCCAGCGGGCGCAGCACCAGCCACAGGGCCGCCACCTCGCAGGCGCCGGCCAGGAACCACTCGACGCCCTCGAAGGCGTCCTCGGCATACTCGCCCATGCCGGTGTAGAACAGGAAGGGTTCGACCACGGACTCGAACAGCCAGCCCTGCAGGAATGCGAACCAGTCGAGGAAATGCTGAATCATTTTTTAAATCGGTTAAGGTAATCCGGATGCTCACGCAGTGTAGCGAAACAGAAGCCTTTCTGCTCGAGCCCGGCAATCAGCGGCTCCAGGTTGGCCGGCGCCCACGGGTCTTTGCGCGACCAGATGCCCATGTGAGCCATGAAGATGTCGCCGTCGCGCAAAGCCCCGAGGGCGCGCTTGAGCAGCAGTGCGTTCGGGTAGACCTCGCTGGACGTCTCGTCGCCGGAAAAACCGGCCTTGGCCCAGCCCACGTGGCTGTAGCCGCAGCTTTTGGCTGCCGCCAGCAGGTTCGGCGAGGTATGCCCGCCGGGCGCGCGGAAGATCGGGTCGATGTGGTGGCCGGTCAGTTCGTGGAAGCGGGTGTCGACGCGGTTCAGCTCGTCGCAGTACTGCTGCGGGGTCCAGCTGGCCAGCTTGCCGGCCTGGGCGCCGAACTGCGGCTTGACCGCGATGCGCCCGCCAGGCTCGTCGCGCTTCCAGTAGACGTGGTCGAAGGTGTGGGAACCGAAGGCGTGCCCCTCCGCCACCCGCGCCTTCCAGAACGCGGCCCAGGACGGGTCGAGCGACCAGTCACCGCGCACCGTCTTTTCGTTGGCCAGGAAGAAAGTGGCCTTGATGTGGTGACGGCGCAGGGTATCGGCGATCAGCTCGGCCTGGGACTGGCTGCCGGTGTCGAAGCTGAGATAAATCGTGCCCTTGCAGGGTCCGGGCGCAGGCTCGGCCGCCGCGGAGGCGTGCAGGCCCGGGAAGATGGTGGCCGCCAGCAGCAGCGCCGCGGCGGCCGGAGTCCATCGAGACCTTGGCCGCCCGGACATCACATCCTCGGCGCCGCGTTGGCGAAGAACACGCCGTGCGGCGAGCGCCCTACCGGGATCATCTTGATCACCTTGCGGCTGGCGACGTCGACCACCGCCACCTTCTTGATCCAGCGCTGGGTGACCCACAGGGTCTTGCCGTCGGCCGACAGTTCCATGCAGTCCGGACCGCCCGGCACCGGGATCATGCCGACGTTCTCCAGCGTGACCTGGTCGATGATGCTGATCGAGTTCTGCACGCGGTTCGAGACGAACACGTGGCGCTTGTCGCCGACGGCGCGGAAGTTGTGGGCGCCGTTGCCGGTCTTGATGCGCTTGACGCTCTTGGCGGTGCGCCAGTCGATCACTTCGACGTAGTCGCTGCCCATGATCCCGACCAGCAGGTATTTGTCGTCCGGGGTCATGGTGATGCCGGCCGGCAGCTTACCGACCGCAAGGGTCCACTTGATGACGCCGGTCTTCAGGTCGATCGCGCTGACCTGGTCGCTGCCCTGGCGGGTGATGAAGGCGGTGGTGCTGGCGGCGTCGAAGGCGATGTGGCTGGGCATGCGCGGCATCGGCACGCGGCGGCTCAGGATCAGCTTGCCGTTCACGTACTGGTAGATGTCGACGCGGTCGAGGCGCAGCGCGGTCGAGACGAACCATTTCTGGTCCGGCGAGAAGCCGATCTGGTAAGGATCGAGCACGTCGGTCAGGCGCTGCTGGATCTTGCCGGTGATCGGATCGAGGAAGATCAGCTCGTTGCCGACCGAGCTGGCGACGATCACGGACTTGTTGTCCGGCGTGGCCATCAGGTGGTGCGGCTCCTTGCCGACGGCAAAGGTGCCGTTGTCGGCGCCGGTCGCCTGGTCGATCAACTGGACCGTGGCGTCACGCGAATTCAGGACGACGACGACGTTGGCCTGCGCGGCATGCACAGCGCCCAACAGACAAATACCGGAGAGGAAAAGCTTACGAAAACGACGCAGCATGGGAGGACGTGGTGCCCGGAGGGTGGAAAGTCACTATTCTACGAGGAAACGCGTTGGCTCAAGGGGTGGTTGACAGGATTAGTGCGGAATTCGGCGCGCTGTCGCAACACAGTGGAAAAGGCGTCAACGGCGCGTCGATGGCAGCTTGACACGCCATGCACTACAATCGCTATTTCACCCTGAACAAAAGGACAATCCCATGCCCATCACCACCACGAATTCCGGCCTGCAATACGAAGACACCGTCGTCGGCGACGGTCCGGAAGCCAAGGCCGGCCAGTACGTGACCGTGCACTACACCGGCTGGCTGCAGAACGACGACGGCAGCCAGGGCGCCAAGTTCGATTCCAGCAAAGACCGCAACGACCCGTTCCAGTTCCCGCTGGGCGCCGGCCACGTGATCAAGGGCTGGGACGAAGGCGTGCAGGGCATGAAGGTCGGCGGCGCGCGCCGCCTGATCATCCCGGCAGCGCTGGGCTATGGCGCCCGCGGCGCCGGCGGCGTGATTCCGCCGAATGCGACGCTGATTTTCGACGTCGAGCTGCTGGGTCTGTAATTCGACGGCGTGGGCACGGCGTGCCTACGCCGGCCGCGCGCCCCCACCGATTCGGCGCCATCGCAATGGTACTAACGTAATTGCACTTATAGCGTGGACACGCAACTGATGCGACAAGGCCTTTGGTGACGGACAATCCGTCACCAGAGTATTTGGAATGCACATATCGACGTGATATGAGCCACTAATTATTTCTTGACTCGGACGGCATCAAAGAGGCGGCTCGACTGTCGGCGATTGGGATTTGGCAGCCAATAAGGTTGCATAAGCAACCATCCAAGAACGCCTGGAGCGCGGCTGAATCGTCGAAGACGGCGCGTGCGATCAAGCGCGCCGGAACCCTTCCTGTAGCTGCAGTAGTCACTGGGAGCCCTACCATTGCGTAGGGTGGACTCCCGAGCCCACGTACGGCGTTTGAGAATTCCCTCTAATTAACCGCTGATTCCCTTCGAGATGCGCTAAGATGGCCGAAGTATTGCCATTTTATCCAAGGAGTCCCCATGAGTTTGCAAGAACAGTTCGCCCAGGCCCAGGCCGATTCGAAGAACCTGCCCGAGCGTCCGGACAACATGACCCTGCTGAAGATCTACGCCCTGTACAAGCAGGGTTCGAGCGGCGACGCCACCGGCGAACGTCCGGGCTTCACCGACATGGTCGGCCGCGCCAAGTACGATGCCTGGGCGGCGCTGAAAGGCAGCTCGCAGGAAGACGCCATGCAGCAGTACGTCGACCTGATCGAAGACCTGAAGGACGCCTGATCCGGCGTTTCAGGCAAAGGTCTTGCGCATGCTTTCCGCCACCTTCGCCTCGATGGTGGAGCGGAAAGCGCTCATCAGCATGCCCAGCTTGATACGCAAGGCCGCCTGACGCTCGCCCAGCGCGAGCGTGCCCTCCACACCGCTGCGCTCGAAACGCAGCACGTCGCCATCCCACCTGCACTGCAGGCCATATTCCCCGGCCAGCTTGTCCGCCACTTTCTGGGCCGCCGCGCGCGCCGCGTCCTGGCTGAGCTGGTGCTGTTGGGTAATGCTGATATCCGCCATCCTGGCAATCCTTCCTGAATCGAAAACCACAGAGCCCGCCATGATGCCAGCTGTGCCGCGCATTGGCTAGTTGACTCAAATCAATGTCCGATTCGGATGACGGGCGACCATTTCCCTTGCGGCCTGCCTGTCGCGGCCTGCTCCACCGGAGAAACGATCATGTCAACAGAAGCCAGCCTGCCCGAATCCGCCCAGCCCCCGATCGGCTACGTGCCGATGCCGGCCGCTCCCTATCGCCAGCACCGCAAGGCCGCCCAGCTGCTCGACCAGCCCGGCCGGCCGCGCCCGCTGGCCGGTCCGGCGCCCCGGGGCCCGGGCCTGGCCGGCGATGGCGAGGAAAACCCGCATAACGACCTGCCCCTGCCGTATGCCTTCGGCGCGCGGGTGCTGATGTGGAAGCAGGACCCGTCGGTGGCCGAGATCGGCACCCGCAAGGTCTACCTGCCGGGCGTGGTGCTGGCCGGCCCGCGCGACGCCCGCATCGCCATCGCCGGCGATCCGGACATCCCGGCGGTCGAGCCGAATGCCTTCGGCGACTTTGTCACCATGCCGGACACGCCGCAATTCGATGCCGTCCACACCTGGGCCGTGGTGCGCCAGACCCTCACCATGTACCAGCGCGCCCTGTCCACCGCAGGCAGCACCATGCCCCTGCCCTGGCAGTGGAACAGCAGCGTCGACACCTCGCCGCTGCAGGTGCATCCCTACGGCCTGCCGAACGTGATGAACGCCTATTACAGCCGGACCCAGTCCTGCCTGAAGTTCGGCGACTTCATTCCGCCCGGCGAGACCGCGCGCGTCTACACCTGCCGCTCCTTCGACATCGTCTCCCACGAGACCGGCCACGCGGTGCTGGACGGCCTCAAGCCGCAATGGCTGATGGCCGACAATCCGCCGCAGACCGGCGGCCTGCACGAATCCTTCGGCGACCTGACCGCGATCTTCCTGGCCCTCTCGCAGCTCGACCAGTGCGAGGCGGTGGTGGCCCAGACCAAGGCCCACCTGCACGACAAAACCTTCCTGTCCGACATCGCCGAGCAGTTCGGACTGGCCCTGGGCAGCACAAACGGCCTGCGCAACGCCGACAACGACCTGACCCTGAGCGAGGCCGGCACCGAAGTCCACGCCATCTCCCAGGTCTTCACCGGCGCCATCTACGACATCCTGGCCGACATCTTCGCCTTCGAGCGCAACCCCGAATTCGAGGATTGCGCCAGCGTGCTGCACCGGGTCGCCGCCTGGCTGCGCGGCGTGCTGCTGCGCGCGCTGATCGCCGCGCCCGACACCGGCGCCACCTATGCCGACGTCGCCAACGAAATGCTGCGCCTGGGCCTCGAGGACGGCAAGCCGGCCGAGTACGCCACCTTCATCCGCAACCGCTTCGCCCAGCGCGAGGTGGTCGAGGTGCCGGCCGCCATGCTCGCCGCCCCGCATCCGGCCGGGCTGCGCCTGGCGCCCTGCGTGCAGGACGCCCCCGGCGCCAGGCAGGACCGGCGCGCCTGCTGCGGCACCATGAACCTGGCCGAGTACTACGAGGTCGAACGCATCCTGGACGCCGAGGCGCAGGCCTTGGCGCGCTGGTGCGCCGAGCATGGCCGCTTCGGCCCGGCCGGCGAAGAGAGCGCTGCCGCCGAAGCCGAAGCGACGGTGGCGGCGCTCAAGGTCGCCACCATTCCCGCAAGCTGACATGAAGATCACGGCCCGCGCGAGCGGCGGCTTTGCCGGCCGCACGGAACGCTTCGAGCTCGACACCGGCTGCCATCGCGACGGCCGGGCGATCGAGTCCCTGCTCGAGCGCCTCGACTTCTTCGGCGCCACGCCGGCCTGTCCGGTGGGTGCCGACCTGGTGCGCTGGGAGATCACGGCCGACGACGGCCGCCGCTGCCGCACGGTGAGCTTGCCGGAAGGCGGCGCCAACGCGGGCAACTGGCGGGCCCTGATCGAACACCTGCGCGCGAGCCGTTAAATATTCGGCAATTTTGCGCGTAAGAAGAACATTTGCTTATGTGTATTGTGTATAAGCCTGATTTGTCGTAAATGCGGAATTGCCCTAAAATACAGTGCTTTGCCGCGTCCGGCGAACTCCCCCGTACCCAACACGCCGCCGCTTCCACTGATTAAGGACTGTTATGACCCACGTTGTCACCGAATCGTGCATCCGTTGTCGCTATACCGATTGCGTGGATGTATGCCCGGTAGATTGTTTCCGGGAAGGCCCGAACTTCCTCGCCATTGATCCGGACGAGTGCATCGACTGCGCCGTGTGCGTGGCGGAATGCCCGGTCAACGCGATCTACGCGGAAGAGGACGTGCCGTCGGACCAGCAGCAATTCATCAAGATCAACGCCGACCTGTCGCGCTTCTGGCCGTCGATCACCAAGACCAAGCCCGCCCTGCCCGACGCGGAAGAGTGGAAAGACGTCAAGGACAAGCTGGACCAACTGGCCCGCTAATACGCGTCTGCCGAACCACATCAACAGGATATACGCATGACTATCAGTGCTGCCCAGGAAGTGGGCACCATCGCTCCCAACAGCTCTTTTGCCGGCGCCATCGAAGCCGATGCCGTGATCATCGGCGCGGGCCCTGTCGGCCTGTTCCAGGTGTTCGAACTGGGCCTGCTTGAAATCAAGGCCCACGTGATCGACTCGCTGCCGGCCGTCGGCGGCCAGTGCGTGGAACTGTACCCGGACAAGCCGATCTACGACATCCCGGCCGTGCCCGTCTGCACTGGCCAGGAACTGACCGACAACCTGCTGAAGCAGATCGAGCCTTTCGACCCGACCTTCCACCTGGGCCAGGAAGTCACGACCGTGCAGCGCCGCGAAGACCAGCGCTTCAACGTCGAGACCTCGACCGGCACCCGCTTCATCACCAAGACCATCTTCATCGCCGCCGGCGTCGGCTCCTTCCAGGCCCGTACGATCAAGGTCGACGGCATCGAGAAGTTCGAAGGCGAGCAGCTGTTCTACCGCGTCAAGGATCCGGCACCGTTCGAAGGCAAGAACCTGGTCATCTGCGGCGGCGGCGACTCCGCCCTGGACTGGGCCCTGAACTTCGTCGGCAAGGCCGAATCGGTCGTGCTGGTGCACCGCCGTGAAGACTTCCGTGCCGCCCCGGCCTCGGTCGCCAAGATGAAGCAGCTGTGCGACGAGTACGAGATGCAGCTGATCATCGGCCAGGTCACCGGTTTCGACGAAAAGGACGGCCAGCTGTCCGAAGTGAAAGTCACCGGCGCCGACGGCGTGACCCGCCGCGTCCCGCTGGACATGCTGATGGTGTTCTTCGGCCTGTCGCCGAAGCTGGGCCCGATCGCCGAATGGGGCCTGGACATCGAGCGCAAGCAGCTCAAGGTGGTGGACACCGAGAAGTTCGAAACCAATGTGCCGGGCATCTTCGCCGTGGGTGACATCAACACCTACCCGGGCAAGAAGAAGCTGATCCTGTCGGGCTTCCACGAAGCCGCGCTGGCCGCCTTCGGCGCCGCGCCCTACATCTTCCCGGACAAGAAGATCCACATGCAGTACACGACGACTTCGCCGAAGCTGCACAAGATCCTCGGTGTCGAGACCCCGGTATTCGACTAGAACGTTCCGTTACCGACGTACGACAAAAAATGCCCCGCCAGCGCGGGGCATTTTTCTTATGTAGGGCACCTAACCGAAGGCGGATAGGGAACTGTGATACTAATGTTGCAATGCACTATTTTTTCAATGGCGGTCATCATTTCATGTTGCCCCATGCCAAGGCAATTGGCCTATAATTGATTGAATCTGCTGCGCAACCATTCTGTAAGCAGAGCAATGTGAAGGAAATAATATGCTTTATCAACTGCATGAGATGCAACGCTCCTTCCTGAACCCGCTGATGCAGTGGGCCGATGCCTCTGCAAAGCTGTTCACGAATCCCGTCTCGCCGTTCGCCCACACCCCGTTCTCCCAGCGTATCGCCGCCGGCTATGAACTCATGTACCGCCTGGGCAAGGATTACGAAAAACCGGCCTTCGACCTGAACTCGACCACGATCGACGGCCAGACCGTCGGCATCATGGAACGCACCGCGGTCAGCAAGCCCTTCTGCAAGCTGATGCATTTCAAGAAAGACATGCCGGACGCCGATTTCGCGGCGCTCAAGCAGCCCACCGTGCTGGTGGTTGCTCCATTGTCGGGGCACCACGCCACGCTGCTGCGCGACACCGTGCGCGCCCTGCTGCCGAACCAGGACGTCTACATCACCGACTGGGTCGATGCCCGCATGGTGCCACTGTCGGACGGACCGTTCCACCTCGACGACTATATCTACTACGTGCAGGACTTCATCCGCCACCTCGGCCCGGACGTGCACGTGATCTCGGTCTGCCAGCCGACCGTGCCGGTGCTGGCCGCGATCTCGCTGATGGCGACCAACAAGGATCCGAAGCTGCCGAAATCCATGGTCATGATGGGCGGCCCGATCGACCCGCGCAAATCGCCGACCGCGGTCAACGACCTGGCCACCGAGAAGCCCTTCTCCTGGTTCGAGAACACCGTGATCTACGCGGTGCCGGGCAACTACCCGGGCTTCGGCCGCAAGGTCTATCCTGGCTTCCTGCAGCATGCCGGCTTCATCGCCATGAACCCGGGCCGCCACGCCCAGAGCCACCGCGAGTTCTACCAGCACCTGGTGCGCGGCGACGACGATTCGGCGGAAGCCCACCGCAAGTTCTACGACGAGTACAACGCCGTGCTGGACATGCCGGCCGAGTACTACCTGGAGACCATCAAGACCGTGTTCCAGGAGTTCCGCCTGCCGAAAGGCACCTGGGAAGTCGGCGGCCAGCTGGTGCGCCCGCAGGATATCGAGAGCGTGGCCCTGTTCACCATCGAAGGCGAACTGGACGACATCTCGGGCGCCGGCCAGACCCAGGCCGCCCACGAGCTGTGCACCGGCATCCCGGCCGAAAAGCAGCTGCACTTCACGGCGCCGAAATGCGGCCACTACGGCATCTTCTCGGGCCGCCGCTGGCGCGAGATCATCTGCCCGATGATCGGCGAGTTCATTCGCAAGAACGCCTGATTTTCAGAGCGCCCATGCAAAGCCGCGGATTGTTCCGCGGCTTTTTTCATTCCGCGCGCCCGCGTTCCATCAACCAGCCGGCGATGCCCGGCGCCAGCGACAGGGCGACGATCCCGAGCAGCACCATGGTCAGGTGCTCGCGCACCCAGGCGATATTGCCGAACAAGCGCCCGGCGGCCAGCAGCGCGCCGACCCAGACCAGGCCGCCGGCCACGTTATAGGCAAAGAAGCGGCGATAAGCCATGCTGCCGAGCGCGGCCACGAAAGGCGCCATGGTGCGCACCACCGGCACGAAGCGCGCCAGCACGATGGTCTTCGGACCGTGGCGCTCGAAAAAGGCGCGGGTGCGGTCGATGTGTTCGGGTTTCACGAAGGGCAGGCGCCGCGTGTCGACGGCCCGCTTGCGCACCAGGCCTCCCGCCGCGTAGTTGGCGCTGTCGCCGGCGATGGCGGCCAGCGCCAGCAGCGGGAACAGGATCGCAAGATTGAAGGTGCCCTGGGCCGCGAAGGCGCCGGCCACGAACAGCATCGAGTCGCCCGGGAGGAAAGGCAGGATCACGACCCCGGTCTCGATGAAGATGACGGCGAACAGCAGCAGGTAGACCGCCATGCCATGGCTGGCAGCCAGGGCGGCCAGGTGGGTATCGGGATGGAGCAGCCAGTCCGTCAGCGTATGCCACATGGACTATTTATGCTCGCCGGCCCGGTAACGCTCCAGCTCGGCGTTCAGCCATTGCGCGCTGGTGATCGGCTGTCCATTTCCGCAGCGGACCTGGTAGGCCCGGTGCGTGAAACTGCTCTCCGAGGCCGCCCGTTCGATGAAGGCGCGGGTGTCCGGCACCAGATTGCGGCGCTGCAGGTAAGCGTATTTGTCCTGGAGATGGTCGCGCGCCGCCTTGCTGTCGTGCCAGCTGCCGTTGCGATTGAACTGGCAGCCGGACTGGGCGACGAAATCGAGCAGGTGGGCGATTTCCTGGCGAGCATGCACGTCCTGCTGGGCCCATGCGGGCGCACACGTGCACATGGCGAGGGCGATGGACAAGGTTGTGAACGGCTGTCTGCGGCGCATGGCTTCCCTTCCGGTGTGTCACCTACCGGGGCCGCCCCACGCGGGGGCAGCCCACGGCTTCAGTGATTGATGATCAGGTCTGCGATCACGCCGGTGGCAATCGCCGCCAGCACATAGTCGCCACCCGTCTGCACCCAGTGATAGCCCCGCGGCGGCGGCCGCAAATGATGTTCCCGATAATTGTTCACCACATATTGGTGGTTGCGGTAGCGTTCGGGCAGGCGGTCGCCGCGGCGGAAACTGTGGTCCGGACCGGCGCCGCTCCAGCGGCGCTCCTCGCCCCAGCCTTCGTTGCCGGCGCGGCCGCCGCCACGGGCCTGGTAGCCATCCCCGCGGTTGTCGTATCCATGGTCGCGGCGGCCGTCGTCACGGCGGTTGTCGTCACGGCGGTTGTCGTCACGGCGGTTGTCGTCACGGCGGCCGTCGTTGCGGTCGCGCTGGCTATAACGGTCGCCATGGTCGTTGCGGTCACGGTCGCCTTGATAGCGGTCCTGGGCAAAACTCGCGGCGCTGGCGCTCAGCAGTGCAGTGACCAATGCCGGAATGATGAGGTGCTTCTTTTCCATAAGACCCTCCAGTAGTTTATTGCCTGGGTCCAGTAGACCACCATCCACAACTACTGCTCCGTTCGTTGCCTCACGAAACCATGTAGGACAAAGGCTGGTCGTTTATCGGATAATGGCGGTTTAGAACATTGCGCGACCCATCGTGACGAAGACCCTCGCCGACCAGATTGAAGACCTGTTGCCGCAGACGCAGTGTACGAAGTGCGGCTATCCCGCCTGCCGTCCGTACGCGGAAGCGATCGCCAGCGGCGAGGCCGACATCAACCGCTGCCCGCCGGGCGGCATGGAGGGCGTCGCGCGGCTGGCGCGGCTGACGGGCCGTCCCGTCATCCCGATCAATCCCGCGAATGGCCTGGAGCGTCCGCGCCCGGTCGCCTTCATCGACGAGAACCTGTGCATCGGCTGCACCCTGTGCATCCAGGCCTGCCCGGTCGACGCCATCCTCGGCGCGCCCAAGCAGATGCACACCATCCTGCCCAGCCTGTGCACCGGCTGCGACCTGTGCGTGGCGCCCTGCCCGGTCGACTGCATCGCGATGATTCCGGTGACCGGCGAGCGCACCGGCTGGGACGCCTGGTCGCAGGAACAGGCCGACGCCGCGCGTGCGCGCCACGACTTCCGCACCGAGCGCCTGCAACGCGAAAAAGAAGAAAACGATGCGCGCCTGGCCGCCAAGGCCCTGGAAAAGATGCGCGCCGTGACCGCCGAAGAAACCAACACCGCCGAAGAGCTGGCCGAGAAGGAGCGCAAGCGTGCCATCATCGCCGCCGCCATCGAGCGCGCGCGCCAGAAGGCCGCAGGAAAACCCGAATGAACGCAACCAAGCGCTACGAGATCTTCACGCGCTTTCGCGCCGCCAATCCGCATCCGACCACCGAACTCGAATTCAGCACGCCCTTCGAACTGCTGATCGCGGTGCTGCTGTCGGCTCAGTCCACCGACGTCGGCGTCAACAAGGCCACCCGCAGGCTGTATCCGGTGGCGAACACACCGCAGGCCATCCTCGACCTCGGCCTCGACGAGCTGAAGACCTATATCTCGACCATCGGCCTGTACAACAACAAGGCCAAGAACGTGATCGCCACCTGCGAGATCCTGGTGAACCAGTACGGCGGCGAAGTGCCGCGCGAGCGCGAGGCGCTGGAAGCCCTGCCGGGCGTGGGCCGCAAGACCGCCAACGTGGTGCTGAACACCGCCTTCGGCGAACCGACCATGGCGGTCGATACCCACATCTTCCGCGTCTCGAACCGCACCGGAATCGCGCCGGGCAAGAACGTCGACGTGGTCGAGCAGAAGCTGCTCAAATTCGTGCCGAAGGAATTCCTGCAGGACGCCCACCACTGGCTGATCCTGCACGGCCGCTACACCTGCGTGGCGCGCACGCCCGAGTGCTGGAACTGCATCATCAGCGACCTGTGCGAGTTCAAGGACAAGACGCCGGCGCCGAAGAACCTCCTGCCCGCCGCCGTGCCTTCGCTCAGCGAGTAAGGAGAGTCATCGCGCCCGGCGCGAACGAGGCGCGCCGGATGCGTCCATCGATCACCTCGTAAATGCACAGCATCTCGAGGGTGCCCGGGCCTTCCGGGAAGTTGCGGGTGATGAGTTCGAAGTCGGTCACGAAGTTTCCCATCGCGGTGCGCGACAGCAGGCGCGCATGCAGGTCCGGCTCCGAAAAGCGCGCCAGGTAGCGCGGCCGCAGTTCTTCATGCCCCCTGGCCAGGCGTTCGCCGTGCAGCGCGAACTGCTCGGCGTCCGGCGCATAGGTGCGCATCAGGGCATCGATGTCCTTGGCGTTGAAGGCGTCCAATTGGGCCTGGACGACGGCGAGGGGCGAAGTATTTTCCATGGCCCTCGAGTCTACAGCATCATGCTGGCGTGAGAACGACGGAAAAGAACATCAGGTTCGTGCCGTTGTAGAGCTTCAGCAGGATCGTGTTGCGGCCCTTGTGGAAGTGCAGCTTGCGCTGGCCTTCGGTCAGGTTCAACAGCGCCATCTGCGTGTCCAGCGTGGTGTAGGGCTGGCGGTACCAGGGCTTGTCGCCGTCGCCGCTGTTCCAGACCAGGCGGTCGTTGAACCACAGCCTGGTGTCGTCGTCCCCGCCGATGTGCATCCACATGTCGGTGTCCTCCTCGACCATGACCTCGGTGTAGGCGTAGTAGACCGCGCTCTCGGCGCGCGGGCGCGGCACGAAGGGATAGTCGGTGTCCTGCTGCCAGATCCAGCGCACCGGTTCGTCGTTCTTGCCGTAGTAGACCGCGTCCAGGTCGACGCCGCGCTCGGGCGGATAGACGGCCTCGATGCTGTCGCGTCCGCGGCCGGCGAAGGGACCGATCACGTACCATGTATTCAGGTAGATGCGGTTGGCGTAGCTGCCGCCGCGGCCCAGCGTGCGGCCGGCGCCGGTGCGCACCGTGGCCGCGTCGACGACCGGCGGCGCGAGGAATTCGCCGTAGCGGCGCTGGTCGCTGAAGCCTTCGCTCGACATGTCCAGGCTGCTGCCGGCCAGCGCAGTCGGCGTGTTCATCCCGAGGCCGCTGGCCAGGGCGTCGAGCCGGCCGCCCATCGACGCCGACTGGCCGCCCGGACCGTTGGTGGCGACGCCGCCGTTCATGGCCCCCAGCCCGCCCTGCCCGGCATCGGCGGTCTTCGCGAGCTGGCCGGTCTGCCCACCCTGGCCGCCGCGGCTGCCCGGGCCACGCTGTTGCCCCTGCTGGCTCAGCTTGACGCCCTGCTGCTGCGCCATCAGCTGGGCGCGGCGCTGCGCCAACGCGGCCCTGGCGTCGGCGGCCAGCTTTGCCACCACCGCTTCCGGCCGGCCCTTGGGCAGCGCCGCCTTCGGCTTGCCCGCCTCCTCGGCCTGCACGCGCCTGAGCGCCTCGTTTTCGGGAATGCCCAGCACACGCGCCATCTCGGCGGCGCGCACTTCCTGCTGCACCTTCCCGATCGCCTCCATCAGCTGGCGCGCCCGCCGTGCCGGATCGCTGGCCGGCGGCGCGCCCCTGGCCCCGCCCTGCCTGCCCTCTCCGGCGGGCGCGCGTCCGCTGCTGCTCTCGAGCGCGTCCCGGATCTCTTCCATGCTCCGCAACTCGCGCTGCATCTCGCGGCGCGCGGTCTGCCGCAGCGATTCGTCCACCTGCGCGCGCAAGCCTTCGTCGCGCCTGAGTTCCACGCGCACCGGGCCGGCGCCGATCAGGGCAAGCAGCAGCACGCCATGCGCGGCGGCCGACAGCGGCAACCAGGGCCGGCGCAGCGCCAGCTGCCGCAGGCTCGCACGCTCGAGCTTCGGATCGGCCAGGGCTTCCATCTACTGCCGCCGCGTCAGCATCGCGATATTCGTCAGGCCCTCGAACTGGCACAGGTCCAGCACGCGGACGATGCTCTGGTAATGCACGCGGCCGTCGCCCTCGATGCGCACCGGGCGTCCCGGCTGGCGCCGCGCCTCCTCGCGCAGGCGCTCGTGCAGGGCTTCGGCGCCCATGCCTTCTCCGCCGATCGAGACGACGCCGGCCTGGTCGACCCGGATCACCAGCGGATCCGGCGCCGCCAGGGCGCGCACCGGCGTCGCACTGGCGCGCGGCAGCTGGATCGGCAGCGGCTTGTCCTTGTGCTGCTGCTCCTTCTGCTTGAACGAGGTCGCGACCATGAAGAACATCAGCAGGAAGAAGATGCAGTCGATCAGCGCGATCAGGCCGATCTCGGGCTGCTCGTCGCCGCCGAGGTCAATGCGCACGGTATTCCTCCCCCATGTGCTCCCGCGCGCGGGTCTCGTCCAGCAGCCTTCCCAGCTGGCGTTCGAGCGTGATGCCGATATTGACCATGCGGTTGCGGAAGAAGTGATGCATCGCCAGCGCGGGCAGCGCCACCGACAGCCCGGCCGCGGTATTGACCAGCGCCTTCGAGATGCCGCCGGCCAGCAGGGTCGGATCGCCCATGCCGTTGAAGGCGATCACGTGGAAGGCTTCGATCATGCCGATCACGGTGCCCAGCAGGCCGACGATGGGCGCGATGGTGGCCACCACGTTCAGCGCATACGCCTTCTGCTGCTGCAGGCGCAGCTCGGTGGACGCGATCTCGGCGGAGCGCGCCGACAGGGTCTCGACCGGCAGGCGCGAATGGCCGGCCATGAATTCCAGTACCCGCGCCAGGCTGCTGCGGCTTGCGCCGGCGAGTGCCGCCAGGGCCGGGTAATCGCCGGCGCGCCACAGGTCGAGGGCTTCGTCGGCCAGCGCCTGCGGCGCCACCCTGGCCACACGGAAGTTGGCGAAGCGCTCGAGCGACACGGCCAGTGCCAGCACGGACAGGGCGCCGATCACGACGATGCCGGTGCCGCCCTCCAGCAACTGTGAGGCGAGGTTCAATTCCTGCATGGCTATCCTTCCCGTGGATGTTCTTGATTTCGAGATAATGTAGCATGAAGCATCCATTAACTAGCAATCTTTATTTCCATATTGTCGCAATAAAAATACTCGAACGATGCCGACTCAAGCTCTCTGCACCAGTTTCCTGATTCCCGGGATGCAACAATCCACGCACATTCGCCGCTCATAAACTGTTAGTCTTGCAACATGTTTTCTCATGTATTCGTCGGCACGGCCGACTTCGACCGCTCCCTCGCCTTCTACGAACCGCTGATGTCCCTGCTCGCCATCGCGCAGCGCTTCTGCGACCGCTCCCGTCCCTGGGCCGGCTGGCAACTGCCGGGCCAGCCGCGGCCGCTGTTCCTGGTCGGCGCGCCCTTCGAGGGCGAGCACGCCGCCGGCAACGGCCAGATGACGGCTTTTCTTGCCCCGGACCGTGCCACCGTCGACCGCGCCCATGCCCTCGCGCTCGCCCACGGCGGCAGCTGCGCCGGCGCCCCGGGACTGCGCCCCGACTACCACGCCAATTATTACGGCGCCTATTTCCGCGACCCCGACGGCAACAAGCTGTGCGTGGTCTGCCACGAGGCACGACCATGAACGATATTTACCGTCCGGCCCTGCTGCTTGCCTGCCTGTCCCTGGCCTGCGCGTGCAGCAGGACGGCTCCCGCACAGGACCCTGTCCACGATATCGAGACCGCCCGCCGCAATGCCGAAACCCTGCGTGCCACGCTGTCCGCACTGCCGCCGGCGTGCACGCTGGGAACGGCTGCGCGGGCGCCGCAGGGCAGCTGGCTGATCGCACCCAGGGCAATGCCGGAACCCGGCCGGCCTTCCACCTTCGTCGAGCTGTTCGATGCCCCGGCCACCGCCAGCGCGGTGCGCGCGGGACTGAACCGCGCGGCGCTCGCCGCGCTCGACAAGGTGGAAATCCGCGACGCCGAGGGCAAGTGGACCGGGCTCACGCCGGTCGGCGTCCACGAAGCGCCGGCCGGCTGCGGCTACGTGTGGCTGCAGCAGGACCTGGGCGGTGCGCGCCAGGTGGCGGCGCTGCGCTACACTTTCCGCCGCAGCGACGAAGCGGTGATCCTGGCCGATGCCGCGATCTTCAAATCGAATTAAGGAGGACACCATGCCTGAGCATTTCATGACACGTGCGCGCGCCCGGTTGATGCTGGTGTTGATGACCCTGAGCTGCATGGCGGCGACGCAGGCCGCCACCGGCGTTCGCTACGGCGTGGCGCCGGCACTGGACTGCCAACAGTGGGGCAAGACGGCCGCGCAGGGCCGCTGGGTGGAGGCGAACGGCGTCGCCGTCGAAGGCAGTCCGGCGCGCCGGATGAGCGTGAGCTTCGACCAACCGGTCGCCACCGACACGATCCATGCCGCGATGAACGGGATGGGCGCACGCGACCTGGCGCTGGTCGAAGTGCAGGATGGGAACGGCGGCTGGCATAAGGCCTGGGAGGGACGTATGCCGGCGCCGGCGCCGGGTGTCGAGCAGACCTGCTTCGAACAGCAGCTGCCGCAGAAGCAGGTGGTAGAGGGCCTGCGCTTCACTTTCCGCGCAGCGGAAGACCAGGTCGAGCTCAATCACGCGGCGCTGCTGCGCCGCTGACTGTCAGAGCAGCACCAGGTTATCCCGGTGCACCAGCTCCGGCGCCTCGACATAACCGAGGATAGACTCGATCTCGGACGAGGCATGGCGCATGATGCGCTTCACTTCGGAAGCGGTGTAGTTGGTCAGCCCGCGCGCGATCTCGGCGCCGTCTTCGTTCACGCAGGAGACGAGGGCGCCGCGCCCGAATTCGCCGCGCACGGCGGACACGCCGATCGGCAGCAACGACTTCCCTTCCTTCACCAGTTTCTGCACGGCGCCGGCATCCAGCACCAGTTCGCCGGCCGTGTGCAGGTGGTCGACCATCCACTGGCGGCGCGCGGTCAGGCGCGCGGTCGGCGCCAGCAGCTGGGTGCCGATCGCCTCGCCGCCGGCCAGGCGCACCAGCACATTGTCTTCCCTGCCCCAGGCGATCACGGTATGCGCGCCCGAACGCGCGGCGCGCTTGGCGGCCAGCACCTTGGTCAGCATCCCGCCGCGGCCGATGCTGCTGCCGGCGCCGCCGGCCATCGCTTCGAGCGTGGTGTCGCCGGCTTCGGCTTCCTGGATCAGCTTCGCGGACGGGTCCTTGCGCGGATCGGCCGAATACAAACCTTTCTGGTCGGTCAGGATGACCAGACCATCGGCCTCGATCAGGTTGGCGACCAGGGCGCCGAGGGTGTCGTTGTCGCCAAACTTGATCTCGTCGGTGACCACGGTGTCGTTCTCGTTGATGATCGGGACCACGCCCAGGCGCAGCAACGTGGTCAAGGTGGAGCGCGCATTCAAATAGCGTTCGCGGTCGGCCAGGTCGGCGTGGGTCAGCAGCACCTGGGCGGTCTTGACGCCGTGGGTGGCGAAGCTGGTTTCGTAGATCTGGGCCAGGCCCATCTGGCCGCAGGCGGCGCAGGCCTGCAGTTCGTGGATGTCGGTCGGGCGTGCGGAAAAGCCGAGGCGCAGCATGCCTTCGGCGATCGCGCCGGAAGACACCAGCACGACTTCCTTGCCGAGGGTGCGCAGCGAGGCGATCTGCGCGGCCCAGCGCGCGATGGCGGCGTTATCGAGGCCGCGGCCTTCGTTGGTGACGAGCGAGGAGCCGACCTTGACGATGATGCGGGCGGCCTGTTGGATGACGGAGGTGGCAGGATTCATGGCGACAGAAGCTTTCCGTGCGGGCGGAGCAGCAGCAGCGCCAGGCCGACCAGCAGCTCGATCCCGCTAACGACGAACAATGAGCCCTGGGGCAGGCCGATCGCGAAGGACGCGACGATGCGGCCGAGCGGCTGCGCCAGGATGAATAATGCTGCGAGGTCGCCGAGGATGGGCTGGTCGCCCCGCCTGGCCGCCAGCAGAGCCAGCCCCGCGGTGGCGAGGCGCACTCCGACATAGATGGCGTAGAACTGGCTGTAGCCGTTCACGCCGACGAGAAACAGTCCCAGCGCGTTGGCGATCCGGTCCGGATCGAGCAATGCCGACAGCGCGGCCAGCGAACTGGCCACGGCGGTCACCTGCAGCAGCTGGCTGCGCAGGTGGAGGCGACGCGACGGGCTTGGCAGCAAATCAGTCTTCGAGGATCTTGAAGCGGGGATCGTCCGGATCGATGGACGAGATGCCGCGCGCTTCTTCGGTCATCTGCTTTTCTTCCGAGCGGTGTTCCGCGTGGCGCTTCTCTTCCAGGTACTGGTAGATCGCGTGGATGAGGTCTTCGCAGCCTTCGCGGTTCAGGGCCGAGATCTCGAAGACCGGACCCTTCCAGGCCAGCTTCTTGACGAAGTCCTTGACCAGCTTCTTGCGCTCGTCCGGAGGCACGACGTCCAGCTTGTTCAATACCAGCCAGCGCGGTTTGTTGACCAGTTCCTCGTCGTACTTCTCGAGTTCCTTGACCAGGGCCTTGGTGTCCTTGACCGGGTCGCTCTTGCCGTCCGCCGGCGCAAAGTCGACGATGTGCAGCAGCAGGCCGGTGCGGCTCAGGTGGCGCAGGAACTGGTGACCCAGGCCGGCGCCTTCCGCCGCGCCTTCGATCAGGCCCGGGATGTCGGCGATCACGAAGCTCTTCGCGTGCGAGACGCGCACCACGCCGAGGTTCGGATGCAGGGTCGTGAACGGATAGTCGGCGATCTTCGGACGCGCGTTCGACACGGCGGTGATGAAGGTCGACTTGCCGGCGTTCGGCATGCCCAGCAGGCCGACGTCGGCCAGCACCTTCAGCTCGAGGCGCAGCGCGCGGCGCTCGCCTTCCTTGCCTTCGGTCTTCTGGCGCGGCGCGCGGTTGGTCGAGGTCTTGAAGTGGATGTTGCCCCAGCCGCCCTCGCCACCCTTGGCCAGCAGTTCGACCTGCTCGTGTTCGGTAAGGTCGGCGATGATCTCGCCATTGTTATCGTCGATGATCAGGGTGCCGACCGGCATGCGCAGGTAGACATCCTCGGCGCCCTTGCCGTAGCAGTCGGAGCCGCGGCCCGGTTCGCCGTTGCGCGCCGTGTGGACCTTGGAGAAACGGAAATCGACCAGCGTGTTGACGTTGCGGTCGGCGATCGCCCAGATCGAGCCGCCGCGGCCGCCGTCGCCGCCGTCCGGACCGCCGAAGGGACGGAATTTCTCGCGTCGGAACGAGGCGCAGCCGTTGCCGCCGTCACCGCCGATGACTTCGATTCTTGCTTCGTCGATAAACTTCATGATGAACCACCAAAACTGAGGGCTATGTCACTGTTAAATGTGCCACAAGATGGGCCCATGGATCCGCACTTAACGGTGACAACGCCAGAAATTAAAAAGGCCCTACCTGAGGGCAGAGCCTATCGATTGCAAGGCTTGCGCCTCACGTCGCGGAACCTTGCCAGAGCGAGGTTCCGCTGGCCGCTTTATTTAAGCAGCGACTGCTTCAGCAGCAACGACGGTCACGTACTGCTTCGAGCCGACGCCTTGCTTGACGAACTTCACGGTACCGTTCACCAGGGCGAACAGGGTGTGGTCCTTGCCCAGGCCAACGTTGGTGCCCGGACGGATGGTGGTGCCGCGCTGACGCATGATGATGCCGCCTGCGTTGATCGACTGGCCGCCGTAGACTTTCACGCCAAGGCGTTTGCTTTCTGAGTCACGGCCGTTGCGGGTAGTACCGCCGCCTTTTTTGTGTGCCATTTAGATGCTCCTTGATGACTGATGAGGACGCGCGGCAATTAGCCGTTGATCGCAACCACTTGGATTTCGGTGTAGTTCTGGCGATGGCCCTGACGCTTCTGGTAGTGCTTACGACGACGCATCTTGAAGATACGCACTTTGTCGTGACGACCGTGCGAAACAACAGTCACGCGAACCGAAGCACCTTCCACCAGCGGAGCACCAAATTTGATGCTCTCGCCCTCGCCGACGGCGAGAACCTGATCGATAGTGAGTTCGGAACCAATGTCTGCCGGTATCTGTTCTACTTTGAGTTTTTCGCCAGCGACAACTTTGTATTGCTTGCCACCGGTTTTTATGACCGCGTACATGATTTGAAACCTCATTAATTGTTTAAAGAAATTCCAGCGAACCCGGCGTACAGCGTGCCCAGGATTCGGGGAACAGAGGATTATACATAATTTGGTGCAGGGCGTCAAAACTGCTGTGGCAGCGAAACCTCATGCCGCTTCCGCAGCCGCACGTGGCAAAGGCCTCCTCCCGGCCAAACCGATGTGAAAAAGCGCGAGTTTTGCTTGCTTATCGTATAATCGCGCCACTTATCACGTCCACACCGCCCACAACGTCACGCAGGTCCGCCTTGTCCGCCGCCACCAATACCGCCCAACAGAACCCCATCACCCGCACGATCGCAACCGACATGGAGGCCGTCAACGGCGTGATCCGACAGCGGCTTCAGTCGGACGTCGCACTGGTGAACCAGATCGCCGAATACATCATCAGCGCCGGTGGCAAGCGGATCCGTCCGGTACTGGTGTTACTGCTGGCCAACGCCTACGGCTACAAAGGCGCCGGCCATCACGAACTGGCCGCCGTGGTGGAGTTCATCCACACCGCGACCCTGCTGCACGACGACGTGGTCGACGAATCCTCGATGCGCCGCGGCCGCCAGACCGCCAACGCGATGTTCGGCAACGCCGCCTCGGTGCTGGTCGGCGACTACCTGTACTCGCGCGCCTTCGAGATGATGACCAGCCTGGACAACATGCGCGTGATGGAAATCCTGTCGCGCGCCACCACCGTCATCGCCGAGGGTGAAGTCCTGCAGCTGCTGAACATGCACGATCCGGACGTCACCCAGGAAAGCTACCTGACCGTGATCCGCTCCAAGACCGCCAAGCTGTTCGAGGCCGCCGCCCAGCTCGGCGCCCTGGTGGCCGGCGCCAACGACGCCCAGATCGACGCCGCCGGCGAGTACGGCCGCTCGCTGGGCACCGCCTTCCAGCTGATCGACGACGTGCTCGACTATGCCGGCGACGCCGCCGAGATCGGCAAGAACGTCGGCGACGACCTGCGCGAAGGCAAGCCCACCCTGCCCCTGATCTACGTGATGGAAAACGGCAGCGCCGAGCAGCGCGAACTGATCCGCAGCTGCATCGAACAGGGCGACGAGACCCATTTCGACGCCGTGCTGTCGGCCGTCACCACCAGCGGTGCGCTCGACTATACGCGCCGGGAAGCCGAAGCCGCCGCCGAGCGCGCAGCCGCCGCCATCGCCGACCTGCCGGAGAGCGAATACAAGCAAAGCCTGCTCCAGCTGTGCAGCTTCGCAGTTGACAGGAACCACTGAGGCAACTATAGTAATGCCTTCCCGAGATTCGGCGACGGATCTCAAACCAGTCGGGGTGTAGCTTAGCCCGGTAGAGCGCTACGTTCGGGACGTAGAGGCCGGAGGTTCGAATCCTCTCACCCCGACCATCAGTGTTTTCCCTCAGCAGTACCCATACCAGTCGGGGTGTAGCTTAGCCCGGTAGAGCGCTACGTTCGGGACGTAGAGGCCGGAGGTTCGAATCCTCTCACCCCGACCACCTCATCTTGCTGGTTCACAGCGATCCTTCCTGCCAGCCGCACTCACTCCGCTCTACGCTGTTTCAGCAATTTATTGATTTCGTTAACGGCGTTCTGCTCGTCGATTTGGAAACCATTTGGCTCGATGGTGGCCTTGAGCGTCTGAAAACCGACAAAGAGGCCGCCGGCTCCCATGAGGAACGACGCCAGATCAGCCTTGCCATTGATGGTCGCCCACGCAGCAGCGCTCGCAAACAAGAGAACACAAAGTACGTAGAGTGGCCTCAACCTCTTGATTTTCCTCGCCTGCTCAAGGCGGATATTTTCCTGTCTGAAGGGCCTCTCCTCCAGCAACTCTTCATTCGAGCAATAGATCAGCAGTTTGTGCTGATTATGCGAGTTGTCGGTTACGTTAAAGTCTCCCTGGACGTTGATCTGCCCACTATTATTAAAATCTTGCAACGGCAATCTCCTTGATTCGCTTTATCGTCATCTTGGGCACTTTTGGCGCCTGTCCCGAAAAGTATCTTAGCATCAATACGGCATCGGCAAATTGAGGGCAAGGTGCCGCGACACGGCTTGCCGCACCTCCATGGCAACATGAGGGAAATGAAAAAACGTGCACACAAGCAGGATGAGGATGCCTTCCGGCGCTTCATGCGCAAACTTAGCGCAGCTCTGCCGTCTGAAGGAGTGCCGGCCGATCCAGACGAGGCGAGGATCACCGAACTGGAACGGCGCGTCAACGCGATACGGCGCGGCATGCGCAGGACGGCAAGGCGCCCCGCCGCCCGATAGGCCATGCCACGCCGCTGTTCCTGGTACCGGCGCCGGTCGAGGCCGCGGACCTGGTGTTCGCCTCGGACATCCTCCCCATCCTCGCCATCCTCGTCTTCATCGGCGCCAGGATGCTGCTGCCGGACGTGGTCGGGCTGATGCTGGCGGCGGCGGTCGCGGCCAATCCGCTGACGTCGAGGACGGATCCACCGCGTCGTTGAATTTACATTAGCGCTAATGTATTATCGGGCGCATGGATACCAGACAGAATCCCGGACTCGGCGAACTGCTCCGCTACGTCAACGACCTCGTCGAACAGGGGGCCGAGGAGCATTACCGTGCCATGCGCCTGAATTACCGGGCGCGCTACACACCGGTATTGCGCGCCCTGCACGCCGGCGCCCGCACCGTCACCGACATCACCGAAAGCACCCGCCTGACGCAAGGCGCGATCAGCCAGACCGTCGCCCTGCTGGACGGCGACAGACTCGTGTCACGCCACGCCCTCGACGACGGGCGCAAGACCGGCATCCGGCTCACCGCGTCCGGCCGCGCCCTGGTCCGCAAGCTGGAACGGCACTGGACCGCGACCTTTGCCGCCATCGACCGCCTGGAACAGGAAATCGGCTATCCGCTCAGGCAGGTGCTGGAGGCCGCGGCCGGGGCCCTGGAGCGCGAAGGCTTCGCGTCCCGCGTGATGGCCGCGAAAACCGAACTACAAGGAGAGAATGCCAATGACTAATCCACCGGCACGCAACTGGTTCGACCAGGGTGGCCGCGCCTACGCCCGCTTCCGCCCGGAATACCCGCGCGAGCTCGCGGCCTGGCTGGCCTCGCTGGCGCCGGACCACGACACCGCCGTCGACGTCGGCTGCGGCAACGGGCAACTGACCCAGCTTCTGGCGCCCTGGTTCAATAAAGTGGTCGGGCTCGACCCGAGCGCCGACCAGATCGCGAACGCCATCCCGAACGAGCGCATCGCATACCGCTGCGCGCCGGCCGAGCAGCTTCCCCTGCTTGATGCCAGCGCCAGCCTGATCACCGCGGCCCAGGCCGCGCACTGGTTCGACCTGCCGGCCTTCTACCGCGAGGTGCGCCGGATCGCCAGGCCGGGTGCGGCCGTGGCCCTGGTCAGCTATGGCGTGATGAAACTCGAAGCGGAACTCGACGAGCGCTTCCAGAAGTTCTATTGGGACGAGATCGGGCCCTACTGGCCGCCGGAGCGCAAGCTGGTCGACAGCGGCTACGCCACCATCGCCTTCCCCTTCGAGGAGCTGGCGCCGCCCGCGCTGGAGATCCGCCTCGACTGGCACCTGTCCGAATTCCTCGGCTATCTGACCACCTGGTCGGCCGTGCGCAGCGCCAGGGAAGCGGGACGGGAAGACCTGCTGATCGCCTTCGCCAACGATATCGGTGCGGCCTGGGGCGACCCGAACCGCAGGCGGCCGGTGCGCTGGCCCATCAATATGCGGATCGGTAGATAATCACCGTTCGATCGCCATCGCCGAAAGGACCCGCACATGAGCATCACCATCACCGCTTTCGAACGCTCGCCGGACGGCGGCAAGGGACTGGCGCGCGACACCCGCGTGCGCTGGGCACTGGAAGAAGCCGGCCAGCCCTACGCGGTGCGCCTGCTGTCCTTCGGCGCGATGAAGGAAGCCGCCCACCTGGCGCTCAATCCCTTCGGCCAGATCCCGACCTACGAGGAAGACGGTCTGGCGCTGTTCGAGACCGGCGCGATCGTCTTCCATATCGCCCAGCGCTTTGCCGGCCTGCTGCCGGTGGATGCGCATGCCCGGGCACGCGCCATTACCTGGATGTTCGCGGCGCTGAATACCGTGGAGCCGCCTATCCTCGACCTGTTCACCGCCAGGATCCTCGAGGGCGACAAACCATGGGCCGCGGAGCGCCTGCCGCTGGTCGGGGATCGCGTACGCAGCCGCCTGCGGCAGCTGTCCGCTCGCCTTGGCGATGCCGACTGGCTCGACGGCGCATTCAGCGCGGGCGACCTGATGATGGTGTCGGTGCTGCTGAGGGCAAGGTCGTCCGGCATCCTGGCCGAGTTTCCGAACCTAGCCGCCTATGTCGCGCGCGGCGAAGCGCGCCCGGCCTACCGGCGCGCTTTCGCCGCGCAGCTGGCGGTCAATACTGCCCCGCCGCCGGGCTGATTTCCCTCAGTTGCGGGCCCGCAGGCGTACCAGCAGCGCGCCGATCGAGGAGACCGTGGCCAGCAGCACCACGCCGGTCCAGCCCCAGGCCGCCAGAGCCTGGGCGCCCAGCAGGCCGCCCAGCGACATGCCGACGAACATGCAGGTCATCAGGATCGCGTTCAGGCGGCTGCGCGCTTCCGGTGCGATGCCGTAGACGATGGTCTGGTGCGAGATCAGGCTGGCCTGCACGCCCAGGTCGAAGCCGACCGTGGCCAGGGCCAGCAGGGCCAGCTGGGCCGGCGCCGGCAGCAGCGGCATCAGGAACATCGATGCGAACGAGACCACGGTCACGCCGACGGTGATGCGGATGACGCGGGCCGGGCCATGTCGGTCGGCCAGGCGGCCGGCGAAGGGCGCGGCCAGGGCGCCCATGGCGCCGGCCAGGCCGAAGGAACCGGCGGCGGCCGAACCGAGGTGGAACGGGGCTTCGTGCAGCATCACGGCCAGGGTCGACCAGAAGGCCGAGAAACCGAGCGCCAGCAGGGCCTGGGCCAGCGCCGCCTGGCGCAGCTTCGGATATTGGGCCCACAGGTGGGCCAGCGACTTCAGCAGCGCCGGATAGGATTGGGTGCTGGTCGGCGCGAAACGCGGCAGGCCCCTGGCCAGCACCACCGCCAGCAGCGCGACGCTGACCGCGGCGGCAATGAACACGGTGCGCCAGCCAAAGTTCTCGGCGACGAAGCCGCTCACCACGCGCGACAGCAGGATGCCCATCAGCAGGCCCGTCATCACGGTGCCGACCGCCTTGCCGCGTTCGTGCGGCGGGGCCAGCGTGGCGGCGGCGGGGACGATGTCCTGGGCCACGGTGGCGAACAGGCCGACCAGCAGGCTGGCCGCCAGCAGCACGCCGAGGCCGGGCGCCAGGCCGGTCAGCAGCAGCGCCGCGCACAGGATCACGGCCTTCAGCAGGATGATGTTGCGGCGGTCGAAGCGGTCGCCCAGCGGCGCGAGCAGCAGCAGGCCGATCGCGTAGCCGAACTGGGTGAGGGTCGGGATCCAGCCGATCTGGCGCGGGCTGGCGTGCAGGTCGCCGGCCAGCACGCCGAGCGTCGGCTGGCTGTAATAGAGGGCGGCGACGGTCAGGCCGGTGCCGCCGGCCAGCAGGAAGGTCAGCGACGACGATAGATGCGGCTGGGCCGGTTTCGCGGTAGTGGTAGCGGAATTCATGGCTTGTATTGTTGATGGCTTCGAGGATGGTGCCATTATCGCCAGTACGGCCAGCGTATGGTAGACGCGCGTAACGTCGAAGTGTTATACGATGGACGTATGAACCTTGACCTCAACGGCGTTGTTTCCACCGCCGATCGCATGATGCTCGTGGAAACCTTCGTTCGCATCGTGGAGGCCGGCAGCCTGTCGGCGGCGGCGCGGCTCCTGGAGACCACCCAGCCGACCATCAGCCGGCGTCTCAAGACCCTGGAAAAATCGCTGGGCGTGCGCCTGCTGCAGCGCTCCACCCACGCGATGAAGCTGACCGACGACGGCATGCGCTGCTATACGCGGGCCAAGGAGCTGATCGCCGGCTGGCAGGAATTCGAGAGCGAGATCCGCGGCGCCGGCGAGGAACCGGTCGGGCTGCTGCGCGTGATCGCGCCGCACGCCTTCGGCCAGCAGCAGTTGGTGACGCCGCTGGTGGAGTACCTGAAGCGCTATCCGAAGATGACGGTCGACTGGACCCTGCACGACCGCACGCCGGACTTCATCGCCGAAGGCATCGATTGCGCGATCCGGGTCGGCGACATTCCCGACCCTTCGGTGGTGGCGATCCGGCTGGGCGAGGTGCCGCGCATCGTGGTGTGCGCGCCCGCCGTGCTGGAAGGCGGCGCGGTGCCCACCCACCCGGAGCAGCTGGCGGCCCTGCCCTGGATCTCGGTCTTCCCCTTCTACCGCAACGAGGTCGCGCTGACCCACGGCCAGAGCGGCGAGACGCAGCGCATTCCGATCCAGCCGCGCATGTTCACCGATAACCTGTACGCGATGCGCAATGCGGCCATGCTGGGCGTGGGCGTGGCGCTCGGCTCCTCCTGGGCGCTGCGCGAAGAACTGGAGGCCGGCCGCCTGGTGCAGCTGACGCCGGACTGGCATGCCGCGCCGCTGCCCATCCACCTGATCTATCCGCCGGCGCGCTTCTATCCGGCGCGGCTGCGGCGCTTCATCGACATCATGAAGGTGGCGGTGCCGCAGGCTTTCGGGATCCTGCCGCCGGGCTGAACTCAGTCGCCGGCCTTCACCGAACCGATGCCGCCGACCGATTTATTGACCGTGGCCGGCTTGCCGTAATAGGTCAGGCTGCCCATGCCCTGCACGACGGCGTCGAGCCTGTTCTTCGCATAGACCTTGACGTCGCCGATGCCGCGGAAGCGGATGTCGACATCGTTGGCGATCAGGGCCCTCGAATCGACTTCGCCCACGCCTTCGGCCTGCATCTTGAAGGTCTTCACTTCGCCGTTGATGCCCATGCTGCCGGCACCACGGTAGTTGACGTCGAGGCGCTCGCCGCGGATGTGATTCAGCTTGATCTCGCCGGCGCCTTCGACGGCGATGGCGCGCAGCTCCGGCATGGTGATGGCGATGCGCTGGTCGCCATCCTTGGTGCTGTAGCTCTTGTTACGCATGTGCAGGCGCAGTTCGCCATTCACGACTTCGCTCGTCAGCTCCTTGAGGAAGCGGGGGTCGCCGCGCACCGTCAGCGACTGCGCCTTGCCGGCGTCCACGGTGACGCTGATCGGACCCTGCACGCTGATCGAGGTGAAGGCCGGCGTGGTGCGGACCTCGCTCTCCGCCTGCGCGCCGGCGGCGGCGATGGAAAGGGCGGCGGCAACTGCAAGTGTGAATGGACGCATTGCATACTCTCGGTGGGGTTAAGGTGAAATCATTGTAAGCATGAAGTCCCCGCCATATTGTCTTTTTGAGATGGAATGCAGGATTCGCCGCCCGAACGGTTCAAACCCTTTCCTTTTCCGCTGCATGCACTTCCGCCAGCAGCGCGCGGATCTCCGGCACGCAGGAACCGCAATTGCCGCCGGCCTTCACGCAGGTCGTCACCTGCGAAGCGTCCCGCAAACCGTGCCTCTCGATGGCGATGCGGATGGTGTTGCGGCCCACGCCGAAGCAGGAGCACACGGTCGGTCCCGGATCGGCGCCCTGCTCCCTCGCGCGGCCGGACAGCAGGCCGATGCGGTCCTGCTGCGTCAAGGCCTCCTTGCCGAACATCTGCGCCAGCCAATTCCGGGACGGAGCACCGGGCGCCGACAGGTCCTGGCGCTGCGACACGAACAGGCAGGCCTCGATGCGGCCGTCGAGCAGGTGGGCAGCGCGGTAGACGCCGCCGCTTCGGTCTTCGAGTTCGATCCAGTCGGCGTCGTCGTCTTCCACCCGCAGCAGGCGCCGCGCCCAGCCGGCCGCTTCGGCGAAGGGATGGCGTCCGGCCAGCTCGTAGCGGATGAAGTCCCTTCCCTGGATGCGGGTCCAGTTGGCGGCATCTTCCAGCGGCAGTGCGGCGCGGCTGAGGATGAAGCCGTACCAGCGCACGCCGAAGGGTTCGATGCGTACCGGCGTGTGCTTGAATTCCGGCTCGCCCGAGACCGGGTCGACCGCCGGGTTCACCACCGCGCCGACCCGCGCGTCGGAAGCCGTCTGGCCGCTCCAGTGGATGGGCATGAAGACGCTGCCGCGCGCGATGCCGCCGCCATGCCGCACCCGCGCCACGCTCGCGCCCCAGCGGCTGCTCACGCGCGCCAGCTCGCCCTCCTTCACGCCGCACAGCAGCGCGTCCTGCGGGTGCAGGTCGACGAAGGGTTCCGCGACGTGCTCGGCCAGCCTGGCGGAGCGGCCGGTGCGCGTCATGGTGTGCCACTGGTCGCGCACGCGGCCGGTGTTCAGCACCAGCGGATAGTCGGCGTCGGGCGCGTGCGCCGGCAGCCGGGCGCGGGTGGCGACGAAGCGCGCCTTGCCGTCCGGATGGGAGAACATGCCGTCGCCGAACAGGCGCTTCGCGCTGTCGCCGGGACGGCGCACCGGCCACTGCAGCGGCGCCAGGACATCGTATTCGCGGCGCGTCATCCCGGCCAGGCCGCTGATGTCGAACAGGCGGCGGCGCTGGCTGCCGGCGCCGTTCTGCCAGCCCGACAGGCGGGCGTGCTCGTCGAAGATCTGGTGCGGCGAAGTGAAATCGAAGCCGTTGAAACCCATGCGGCGCGCGACCTCGCAGACGATCTCCCAGTCCGCCTTCGCCTGCCCCGGCGCGGATAAAAAGGCGCGCTGGCGCGAGATGCAGCGCTCGGAGTTCGTGACCGTACCGTCCTTCTCGCCCCAGCCGAGGGCCGGCAGCAGCACGTGGGCCATCGCATTGGTGTCGGTGCCGGCCACGATGTCGGAGGCCACCACCAGCTCGCACTTCGCCAGCGCGCGGCGGGCCTGGTCCGCATCCGGCAGGCTGACCAGGGGATTGGTCGCCATGATCCACACGGCCTTGACCTTGCCCTCCTCGATCGCGCGGAACAGGTCGACCGCCTTCAGTCCCGGCTTGTCCGCCATCCGCGGCGCATCCCAGAAGGCCTGCAGGGCGGCGCGCTGGGAGGCATCGTCCAGCTCCATGTGGGCCGCCAGCATGTTGGCCAGGCCGCCGACTTCGCGCCCGCCCATCGCGTTCGGCTGGCCGGTCAGCGAGAAAGGGCCCATGCCGGGACGGCCGATGCGGCCGGTGGCCAGGTGACAGTTGATGATGGCGTTGACCTTGTCGGCGCCGCTGGACGACTGGTTCACGCCCATGGTGAAGGCGGTGACGGTCTTCTCCGTGTTCGCGAACAGCTCGTAGAAGGCCAGCAGCTGGCCAGGATCGAGCCGGCAGGCCTTGGCCACGTCCAGCAGACTGCCGGCCTGCCCCGCCGCATCCAGCGCGTCGCCCAGGCCGGCCGTATGCGCGGCCACGAAGCCGGCATCGAGCGCGTCCCGGGTCGCCAGATACGCCAGCAGCCCGTTGAACAGCCAGACGTCGCTGCCCGGCTTGAGCGGCAGGTGCAGGTCGGCCAGGTCGCAGGTGGCGGTGCGGCGCGGGTCGATCACGACGATCTTCATCTGCGGCCGCGCTTCCCTGGCGCGCGCGATGCGCTGGTACAGGGTCGGATGGCACCAGGCCGCGTTCGAGCCCACCAGCACCAGCAGGTCGGCCAGTTCGAAGTCCTCGTAGCAGCCGGGCACGATGTCTTCGCCGAAGGCCCGCTTGTGGCCGGCCACGGCGGAGGACATGCACAGGCGCGAATTGGTGTCGATGTTCGCGCTGCCGATATAGCCCTTCATGAACTTGTTGGCGACGTAGTAATCCTCGGTCAGCAGCTGGCCCGAGACGTACAGCGCCACCGCGTCCGGGCCGTGCTCGGCGACGATGCGCCGGAAGCCTTCGGCCACGTTGCCGAGCGCCTCGTCCCACGACACTTCGCGCAAGGCGCCGCCGTCCCGCAGCATCGGCGCCAGCAGCCTGCCCTCCAGGCCCACGGTCTCGCCCAGCGCCGAGCCCTTCACGCACAGGCGGCCCTGGCTGGCCGGATGCGTGTCGTCGCCGGCGATGGCGAGCTGCCCATCCTGGCCGACCTGGGCGCGCACGCCGCAGCCGACGCCGCAATAGGGACAGGTGGTACGAACGGTGGTGGGAATGGCGGACAGCTTCATGCGGAGTTCCGGTTATGCCGCCGCCAGGGCCTGGGCCTGGCCGAACAGCAGGTGGTTGCGGATGGAAGAGATGTCGCTGCGGTTCTGGATCAGCTCGAAGTACCAGGGACCGTCGGCGACGTCGCCGTACAGCACCACGCCCAGCAGGCGGCGCCCGCTCACCACCAGGCGCTTGTAGACGCCGCCGCGGCGGTCGCGCAGCACCAGGTCTTCGCTGCCCTCACCGCCGACGATGTCGCCGGCCGAGTACAGGTCGACGCCCGTCACCTTCAGCTTGGTGGCGGTGGCCTGCTGCACGTAGCGGCGGTGGCCGGCGCCCGCCAGGTGGGCCGCGCAGACCCTGGCCTGGTCCCAGATCGGCGCCACCAGGCCGAAGGTGGCGCGGCGGTGCTGCACGCATTCGCCGACGGCATAGATGCGCGGGTCGTAGGTCTGCAGGGTGTCGTCGACCACGATCGCGCGCTCGACGTGCAGGCCGGCTTCCTTCGCCAGCGCGACGTTGGGCCGCACGCCGGCCGCCATCACGACCAGGTCGGCCGGGATGCTCTCGCCGCCGTCGAAACGCAGCGCCTGCACTCTTCCCTCGCCTTCGATGGCGGCGGTCTGGCGGCTGAGCAGGATGCGCAGGCCGCGCCGCTCCAGCGAGGCGCGCAGCAGCTCGGCGGCGGGCGCATCGAGCTGCTGGTTCATCAGGCTGGCGGTCACGTGCACCACCGTCACCTCCATCCCCCGACGCAGCAGGCCGTTGGCGGCCTCCAGTCCCAGCAGGCCGCCGCCGATCACCACCGCACGGCCGCCGGCACGCGCGGCCGCCAGCATGGCGTCGACGTCGTGCAGGTCGCGAAAGCCGATCACGCCCGGCAGTTCGTGGCCGGGTACCGGCACGATGAAGGGTTTCGAACCGGTGGCGACCAGCAGCCGGTCATAAGCGACGGCCAATCCCGAGGCCGCGTGCACGGTACGGCGCCGGCGGTCGATGCGCACGACCGGATCGCCCGCGTGCAGCGTGATGCCATGCTCCGCATACCATTCGCGCGTGTGCAGCATGATGTCCTCGACCGTCTTGTCGCCGGCCAGCACCGGCGACAGGAGGATGCGGTTGTAGTTCCCATGCGGCTCGGCGCCGAACACGGTGATGCGGTACCTGTCGCGGTCCAGCTTGAGCAGTTCCTCGACCGTGCGCATGCCGGCCATGCCGTTGCCGATCACGACCAGCGATGGCTTGTCCATGCTAGGCCCCTACCCAGACCTGGCCGTCCTGGACCCGCACCGGATAGCTGGACACCGAGTGCTGCGGCGCCTCCAGGCATTCGCCGGTCCGCAGGTCGAAGTGCTGCTTGTAGATCGGCGAGGCCACCACCACGCGTTCGCCGATGCTGCCGATCAGCCCGCGCGACAGCACGGCGGCGTGCGAATTCGGATCGTAGTTATCGATGGCGAACAGGCGCGGGGATTCCGCACCGACGCGGAACACGGCCACCTGGCGCCCGTTCAGCAGGGCGCACACGCCGGTATCCGGCACGATGCGCTCGAGGGGGCAGATGGCGTTCCACTGGCTTAATTGAATATCGCGATGCATGTCGATTCTCCTCGATGATCAGGCGCTACGAATGATGGGAATGAAGCGGCGTTCTTCCGGCGTCGCAGGCCTTTGCTGGCCGCGTTCCGGCATGAAGACCACGTTGTCGTCATGCTGGTCGCTGTTGACGAAGCTGCGGAAGCGCGCCCGCACGGCCGGGTCCTCGACCGCGTTCTTCCATTCGTCGGCATAGCTGTCGACCACGCGCTGCATGTCGGCTTCGAGTTCGGCGCCCAGCCCCAGGCTGTCCTCGACCACCACCTGCTTCAGGTAGTCCAGGCCGCCCTCGAGCCCCTCGCGCCAGGTGCTGGTGCGCTGCAACCTGTCTCCGGTGCGCACGTAGAACATCAGGAAGCGGTCGACCAGCTTGACGACCGCCGCTTCGTCCAGGTTCGAGGCCAGCAGCTCGGCGTGCCGCGGCTTCATGCCGCCGTTGCCGCACACGTAGAGGTTCCAGCCTTTATCGGTGGCGATCAGGCCGACGTCCTTGCCCTGGGCTTCGGCGCACTCGCGGGTGCAGCCGGACACGCCGAACTTGATCTTGTGCGGCGCGCGCAGGCCCTTGTAGCGGTTCTCCAGCGCGACGCCAAAAGCCATGCTGTCGCCCACGCCGTAGCGGCACCAGGTCGAGCCGACGCAGGATTTCACGGTGCGCAGCGACTTGCCGTAGGCGTGGCCGGACTCGAAGCCGGCCGCGATCAGCTCTTCCCAGATCGCCGGCAGCTGGTCGACCCGGGCGCCGAACATGTCGACGCGGGCGCCGCCGGTGATCTTGGTGTACAGGCCATACTTTTTCGCTACCTGGCCCACCGCGATCAGGCCGTCCGGCGTGACCTCGCCGCCCGGCATGCGCGGCACCACGGAATAGCTGCCGTCCTTCTGGATATTCCCGAGGAAGTAGTCGTTCGAGTCCTGCAGGCTGGCGTGCTCGGGTTTCAGCACGAAGTCGTTCCATGTCGAGGCCAGGATGTTGGCCGCCACGGGTTTACAGATGTCGCAGCCCAGGCCCTTGCCGTGCTTGCGCAGCAGCTCGCCGAAGGAATGCAGCCCGCCGACACGGACCAGGTGGTGCAGCTCCTGGCGCGAGTACGGAAAGTGCTCACACAGGTGGTTGCTGACCGCCAGCCCGCGTTGAAGCATTTCCGCCTTCATGATCTGGTTCACCAGCGGCACGCAGCCGCCGCAGGCGGTGCCCGCATTGGTGCAGGCCTTGACGGCGGCGATATCGCAGGCGCCGCCCGCCACCGCGTCAAGGATGGCTCCCTTGCTGACGGCGTTGCAGGAACAGACCTGGGCCGTGGCCGGCAGCGCGTCGACGCCGATCGCCGGGCGCGCACCGCCCTCGCCCGCCGGCAGGATCAGGAACTCGGGTGCCGCGGGCAGCTTCAGGCCGTTCAGCATGGTCTGCAGCAGGCTGCCGTATTCGGCCGCATCGCCGACCAGCACCGCGCCCAGCAGGCGCTTGCCGCAGTCCGAGACCACGATTTTCTTATACACGCGCTTGCGTTCGTCGCTGAACTGGAAGCTGCGGCTGCCCGGCGTCGCCGCGTGGGCATCGCCGATCGAGGCCACGTCCACGCCCATCAGCTTCAGCTTGGTGCTCATGTCGGCGCCGCCGAACGTCCCTTGCTGGCCGAGCAAAGCGCGCGCCACCGTGCGCGCCATGTCGTAGCCCGGTGCGACCAGGCCGAAGGTCTGGCCATTCCAGGCCGCGCATTCGCCGATCGCGTACATGTCTGGATCGGAGGTGACACAGGCATCGTCGATGGCGATGCCGCCGCGCGGGCCAAGCTCCAGGCCGCTGGCCCGCGCCAGCTCGTCGCGCGGGCGGATACCGGCCGAGAACACGATCATGTCGGTCTCGAGGAAGCTGCCGTCGGCAAATTCCATGCGGTGCATGGCCGACTCGCCGTCGACGATGCGCAGCGTGTTCTTTTGCGTGTGCACCGTCACGTCCAGTGCCTCGATATGGGAACGCAGCATGCGCCCGCCCAGTTCGTCGACCTGCACCGCCATCAGGCGTGGCGCGAATTCGACCACGTGGGTCTCGAGCCGCATGTCGCGCAGGGCCTTCGCGCACTCCAGGCCCAGCAGGCCGCCGCCGATGACCACGCCCGAACGCGCCGTTCCGCCGTGGGCCAGCATGGCTTCCAGGTCCTCGATGGTGCGGTAGACGAAGCAGCCGGCGCGCTCGCGGCCCGGAACCGGCGGCACGAAGGCGGACGAACCGGTGGCGAATACCAGCTTGTCGTAGCCGAGCACTTCGCCGCTGGCCAGGGTCACGGTCTTGGCCGCACGGTCGACCGCCACCGCCTTTGCATTCAGCTTCAGGGTCAAGCCTGGGCGTTCGAAAAAGCCCGGCGCCACCAGCGACAGTTCGTCGGCGCTGCGGCCGGCAAAGAACTCCGACAGGTGCACCCGGTCGTAGGCCGGCCGCGGTTCCTCGCACAGGACCGTCACCTCGAAGGAGGAGGCGCCGGGATCGGCATGGAGAGTCTCGAGAAATTTGTGGCCCACCATGCCGTGGCCGATGACGATGAGTTTCATGATGCGCTTTCCTTATGCTGCGGCCGGTGCCGCGGTGTCGATGGCGGTGCTGGAGAAGCGCACGCCGATCGCGCACACGCTCGAGACCAGCACGGCGCCGCCGAGGATGAGCAGGGTCTGGCGCACGTCGCCCGTGCCTTTCATCAGGAAGCCGGCCAGCACCGCCCCGACATTGCCGCCGGCGCCGACGATGCCGGCCACGCCGCCCAGCGCCTTGCGGTTCACGAAGGGCACCAGCGCATAGGTGGCGCCGCAGGCCATGTGGGTGCACACGCCGAAGGCCAGCATGGCGGCGATCGCCGGCACCACGCTGCCGGTCTGCGAGAACCACAGCAGGCCCAGACCCTCGCCCACCATCAGGATGAACAGCAGGTTGACGCGGCTGTTCAGGTCTCCCTTCGCGGCCGCCTTGTCGGACAGCCAGCCGCCCAGGGCGCGGGCGAACAGGGCCAGCAGGCCGAAGCTGCCGGCCGCCATGCCGGCTGCCTTCAGCGAGAGGCCGAAATGGTCGACGTAATACACGGCGGCGACGTTGTGGATGAAGAGCTCGATGCCGAAGCAGGCGCCATAGGTCACGAACAGCAGCCAGGCGCGGTAGTTGCCGCAGGCCTGGACGAAGCTCGCCCAGCCGCCCTTGCCGCTGGCTTCGAAAGGAATGCCGGCGGCGCGCAGCTCGGCGTAATTCCCTTCCGGGCAGTCCTGGGTGAACTTCCAGTAGACGACGGCCATCACCAGCATCAGCACGCCCGGCACCAGCAGGGCCACGCGCCAGCCCATGGTCTCGCTCACGCCCAGCATGACCATGGCACCCATCAGCAGGGGCATGGTGGCCTGGGCCACGCCGCCGCCGCTGTTGCCCCAGCCGGCCGCCGCCGCGTTGGCGGTGCCGACCACGCGCGGGCCGAACATCACCGAGGTGTGGTACTGCGTGATCACGAAGCTGGCGCCGACCGCGCCGATCCCAAGGCGGAACAGCAGGAAGCTCTCGTAGCTCTGGGCCATGGCCACGCCCAGCACGGGAATCGCGCCGATTGCCAGCAGGCCGGTATAGGTCTTGCGCGGGCCGAAGCGGTCGCACAGCGGGCCGACCAGCAGGCGCACCAGGATCGTGATGGCGACCGCGGCGATGTTGATGTCGGCGATCTGGGACACCGACAGGTGGAATTCGCCCTTGATGACCGGCATCAGCGGCGCGCAGGCGAACCAGGCGAAGAAGCAGATGAAGAAGGCCACCCAGGTCAGGTGGAAGGCACGCATCTGTGGCGTGCCGATGGAGAACAACTGTAGGTGATTCGCTTTGCCGGCCATGATCGCTCCCGATAAAAAGAAAGGCGTCCGCTGCCTGGCCGAACACGTTTCATATGTGCTCGGGTGCAGCGGACGCCGTTGTCCTGTGCGCCGGTTCCTCGTTGAACCGGCTGGATTTGTTTCAAGGGATCGCCGTTGATCCTGGAGCGCCTAACGCTCTTGGTGAGAGTATCTGCAAGAGCCGTGCCAGACGCCCTTCCCTCTGGCACGCCGGGATAGCATCAGCTGGATCGCTTCATTGCGGTGCACCATGCCCGAAAACAGGGCGCGGCGCACCGTTCGCGAAGGACGAGATATAAGCGGCGGGGTCGCGGCCGTTCCAGATCCGGCCGTCGACCAGCACCGAGGAACGCAGCAACGCGGCAGGCGCCGCCACGCCCGCCAGCACGGCGGCCTCGCGGTACAGGCCGACCCGGTTCACGCGCGCGGCGGTGGCATAGTAGTCGGGATCCTCGCGCAGCAGGCCCCAGCGCCGGTGCTGGGTCATGAACCACATGCCGTCGGAGAGCCAGGGGAAGTTGGCCTCGCCGCCGGCGTGGAAGCGCAACGGATCCGGGTCCTGCCAGCGCCGCCCCAGGCCATCGTCGTAGAGCCCGTGCAGGCGCGCGGCGATGGTGGCGCGCCCGGCGTCCACGTAGGCCGGGCTGGCCAGGACCTCGGCCGTGGCGTCGCGGTGCAGGGGCGAGGCGTCGATCCAGCGCGCCGCTTCCAGCAGCGCCGCCACCAGCGCGCGGCAAGCCTGCGGATGCGCGTCGGCGAAGGCGGCGGTGGCGCCCAGCGCCTTGCCGGGATGGTCCGGCCAGATGTCCTGGCTGGTGGCCGCCGTGAAGCCGCTGCCGTCCAGCACCGCCCGCGCGCCCCAGGGCTCGCCCGCGCAGAAGCCGTCGATATGCCCGGCCGCCAGGCTGGCCGCCATCTGGCCCGGCGGCACCGTCGCCATCTGCACGTCGCGCAGCGGGTCGATGCCGCTCGCGGCCAGCCAGTAATACAGGAACATCGCGTGGTTCCCGGTCGGGAAGGTGTGGGCGAAGGTGAAGCGCCGGCGGCTCCTGCGGACCTGGACCGCCAGCGCGGCGCCGTCCGTCACCCCGGCCTCGCCCAGCGCGCGCGACAGGGTGATGGCCTGGCCGTTGCGCGACAAATTCATCAGCACTGCCATCGGCACCGCGCGCGTGCCGATGCCCATCTCGACGCCGTACACCAGGCCGTAGAGCGCGTGGGCGACGTCGAGGCTGCCGTTCAGCAGGCGGTCGCGCATGCCGGACCAGGAGTGTTCGCGGCTGAGGGCGAGTTTGATACCGTGTTTCTCGTCGAGGCCGAGTACCGAGGCCATGATCAGGGGGGCGCAGTCGGTGAGCGGCATGAAGCCGGCTTGGAGGGTGGTTTTCATGTTAGTTCCTTAGGACGGCGCTATAGAAGGTCTTCCACGTCAAGCACCCGCTGCGCCACCTCCGCCAACCTCAGCTTCCGGTTCATCGCCATACTGCGCAGCTTCCTGTAAGCCTCTTCTTCATTGAGCCCGCTGCGCGCCATCAGCACGCCCTTGGCGCGCTCGACCAGCTTGCGGTCGGCCAGCTGGCGGCGGGTGTCGGAGAGTTCGTCGAGCAGCTTGCGCTCGCGCCGGAAGCGGGCCAGGGCCACGTCCAGCACCGGCTTCACGCGCTCGGCCTGCAGCCCGGCCACGATATAGGCCGTCACGCCGGCGCCGATCGCGGCGTCCATGCTGGACGGATCCTGGTCGTCGGTGAACAGCACGATCGGGCGCGGCTCGTCGCGGGTGGCGATCACGATGTGCTCGAGCACGTCGCGGGCGGCGGATTCGCTGTCGATGATGATCATGTCCGGCTGGATCTGGGCGATCCGTTCGGGCAGGAAGATATCGGCCGGCAGCGAGGCGACGATGTCGTAGCCCGATTCCAGCAACCCGATGCGCAACGCCGTGTTGCGCCGCGCCTGGGCCGCCGCGGCCTGTTCGCCGGTGCCTTGTGTGGTGTTGACCACGACGATGCGCAGGGTGCGCGGAACGGGAGGTGGCGATTTCATGCCTTGGGAATATGCAAGTTCCGGGCCAGAGAGATATTTCCGAGGCGCATAACCGAAGTAAGGACGAGCCACAGTTATCCATCAAGAAATATTCACCACGTTGATGGAGAACATCAAAAAGTAAAAGTTCACTTATGTCTCGATGTTCCCTATACTGCACCGCAACAACACAGTATTTATTGGAGAAAACAATGAGCACCGCAACGATCACCCAGGCGCAGAGCAAAGGTCTGCGCCACCAACTCGCAGAAACCGCTCGCAACATCCGCGCCTTCGCCATCGAACTCTATGTCGCCCACGGCGGCTGGTTCGCCCACGATGCCAAGCGCGACGAGCAGGCAAGCCGCCGCGAGATGCTGTCGCTGGCCGCCGCCGCCGAATCGCATAGCCCGAGCCTGTCGGCCGAGCTGCGCCACTTCGCCTCCAAGTAATTAAGTAATTCACACAGGACACCATCATGACCCCAGTCGAATACGTCACCGTTGCCATCTCGGCCCTGGCCATCGTCACCCGCATCGTGTTCTTCATCCGCAACCCGACCGTGACCGCGCCGTCGGAACTGTGGATCGCGGATCACCCGCAAATGTGGATCGGCGACCCGTCGCGCCTGGAGAAGCTGCGCTAAGCTTTCCTGGTTGTTGCTCGCGTCTCCACACGCCCGGCATTGGCCGGGCGTTGTTTTTTGCAAATCGAATCCACACTGCATCACTGTTGGCTGAGCTAGAATGCTTTTTTGCAATTTCTACTCAGACAACCGACGATGCGCCTTCCTGTCTCCGCTTCCGCCCTCACCGTCCTTGCCGCGCTGCTGGCCTCAGTTCCCCTCACCTCGGCCATTGCAGCCGACGCCGGCACACCCGTCACCCTCGACCAGGCCATGGCCCAGCCCGACTGGATCGGCAACCCCGTGGAAAACGCATGGTGGAGCTGGGACGGCAAGCAGGTCCTGTATAAACAGAAGCGCGCCGGATCGCCGCTGCGCGACGTCTACCAGACTGGCGCCACGTCCGGCCTGAACAAGGCGCGCAGGGTCGAGGATGCGGAGTTCGCCAAACTGGACGGCTGGCTGGTCGTCTACAACCGCGACCGCACCCGCTCCGCCTTCGTGCGCAACGGCGACCTCTTCGAGCGCGACCTGAAGAGCGGCGAACTGGTACAGATCTCGCGCGCCAGCGGCGTCGCCATCGCCGCCGTGCAGTATTCCGCCGACGGCCGCAGCGTGCAGTTCCGCGTCGGTGACGACTGGGCCAGCTGGGACCGCGCCAGCCGCCTGGTGTCGCCGCTGGCGCTGCCGCGCGCGGCCAAGGACCCGGCCGTCCAGGATCCGGATGCGCTGCGCGACATGCAGCTGCGCCTGATCGCCACCCTCAAGCGCCAGAAGACTGATCGCGACGCCACCCGCGCCCGTGAGGAGGAAGAGCGCCGCGTCGATCCGACCCGCGCCCCGGCCCCGATCTACCTGGGCGACAAGCTGGCCATCGTGAACACCCACCTGTCGCCGGACGGCCGCTGGCTGCTGGTCGTGACCGGCCCGAAGGACGCCGACAAGGGCCGCGTCGGCAAGATGCCGCGCTACGTGACGGAGAGCGGCTATGAAGAGACCTCGGACGAGCGCACCCGCGTCGGCCGCAAGGATCCGCGTCCGCACGGCCTCAAACTCATCGACCTGCAGACCCGCGAGGTGAAAGACCTGTCCTTCGACGTCCTGCCGGGCGTGAAGGACGATCCGCTGGCCTCCCTGCGTGCCGAGCGCAAGCTCGATCCGCTCAAGGGCAACCGTCCGGTGAAGATCGGCTTCGACGGCGAGACCGTGGTCTGGAGCACCAATGGCGCGAACGCCGCCGTGATGCTGCGCTCGGTCGACAACAAGGACCGCTGGATCGCCACCGTCGATCTGCCGCACGCCGCGCTCAAGCCGGTGCACCGCCTGACGGACCAGGCCTGGGTCAACTTCGACAACAGCGAATTCGGCTGGCTGCCGGATGACACCACGCTCTGGTACCTGTCCGAGGAAACCGGCTACTCCCACCTCTACACCCTGGACGGCGCCGGCCGTACCCGCGCGCTCACCCAGGGCAAGTGGGAAGCCCAGGACGTGGCCTGGTCGCGCGACGGCGACACCGCCTGGCTGCTCTGCAACCGCAAGGATCCGGGCACCTATGAAGTCTGCGTCGTCAACGCAAAGGACGGCGCCACCCGCGAGGTCAGCAAGCTGGATGGCGGCGTCGAGGACTTCCGCCTGTCGCCGGACCAGCGCAAGCTGCTGGTGCATTATTCCGGCCCCTACCTCCCGCCGCAGATCGCCACCCTGCCGTCGAACGGCGGCGAGGCGGTCAGGCTGACCGACACCCGCACCGCCGACTTCAAGGCCCGCGACTGGATCCAGCCGCAGTTCGTGACGGTGCCGTCCACCCACGGTGCGGAGCCGATCTGGGCCAAGCTCTACCGCCCGGCCCAGCTCGAGCCGGGCAAGCAGTATCCGGTGGTGATGTTCGTGCACGGCGCCGGCTACCTGCAGAACGTCTCGCACCGCTACACGCCCTACTTCCGCGAGCAGATGTTCCACAACCTGCTGGTGCAGAAGGGCTACGTGGTGCTGGACATGGACTACCGCGCCTCGAAAGGCTATGGCGCCAAATGGCGCAGCGCGATCTACCGCCAGATGGGCCACCCGGAACTGGAGGACTACCTGGACGGCGTCAACTGGATGGTCGCCAACCAGCAGGGCGATGCGAACAACGTCGGCATCTACGGCGGCAGCTACGGCGGCTTCATGACCTTCATGGCCCTGCTGCGCGCGCCGGAGGTGTTCAAGTCGGGCGCCGCGCTGCGTCCGGTGACCGACTGGACCACCTACAACCACGAGTACACGGCGAATATCCTGAACACGCCGGAGCTCGACCCGGAAGCCTACAAGGTCTCCTCGCCGATCGAGTACGCGCAGAACCTGAAGGGCCACCTGCTGATCGCCCACGGCATGGTCGACGACAACGTGTTCTTCCAGGACTCGGTGCGCATGGCCCAGCGCCTGATCGAGCTGAAGAAGGATCACTGGGAACTGGCGCCGTATCCGATGGAGCGCCACTCCTTCGTCCAGCCGGAAAGCTGGTATGACGAGTACCGCCGCATCTACCAGCTGTTCGAGCGCACGCTCAAGCAAGCGCCCGCTGGACAATAAGCGGTATGATCGGGGCGCCTTCGGGCGCTTCAGCATCGGGCGCCTCAAGGCGCCCTTTTCATTTCAGCCCCAGACACCGCCATGCCTGCATTCCGTCCCGCGTTCGTCCTGTTCCTCGCTGCCCTTCTTCCCGCCGCCCGGGCCCAGAGCCTGCCCGAGACCGGCCAGCTCGACGACGCCAAGGTGCTGCAGTCCCGCTACGGCAAGGCCGCGCCAGGCGCTCCCGCCGCCGGCCTGCCTTCGTCAGGCGCCGCCCGGCAGCCCGCTGCCGTCCTGGCCGACATCGACTTCAAGGCCGGTATCGAGGGGGCGATCACCGGCGTGCAGGTCGACGCCGAAGAGGGCAAGGACAAGGCCGCCATTCCGCTGAGCTTCGGCCAGGTGTTCGCGCCGGGCGACGTCAGGCGCGGCGAAAGCCTGGCCGGACGCCTGGCCGACGGCAGCAAGGTGCCGCTGCAGGTGGACGTCAAGGCCACGCATGCGGACGGCTCGCTGCGCCACGCGGTGATCAGCGCCGTCCTGCCGCCCGCCGGCGGCAAGCCCCAGACCCTGGTGCTGGTGAAGGACAAGGCGGGCGCCAGGCCTGCCGCCGGCGCCGGACCGGCGGCCCTGCTCGAGGACGGCTTCACGGCCTCCGTCAGCGCCACCATCGACGGCAAGGTCTATACGGCCTCCGCCGACCGCCTGCTGCGCCAGAAGCCGGCGGTCTGGCTGGACGGGCCGCTGGTCACCGAATGGCTGGTGTCGGCGCCGCTGAAGGATGCCAAGGGCGCCGAGCATCCGCGCCTGTCCGCGCATTTTGCCGTGCGCTGGTACCGCACGCTTGGCAAGGCCAGGGTCGACGTCACGCTGGAAAACACCTGGGCATTCGAGCCCTCGCCGGGCAACATCGCCTACGATGCGCGGGTGCTGGTGGGCGGCAAGGAGGTCTACGCGAAGACCAACCTCGTTCACCTGAACCAGGCCCGCTGGCGCAAGGTGTTCTGGTGGGGCGAGGTCCCGGACGTCCACATCCGCCACGACAGCGCCTACCTGATCGCCAGCCGCGCGCTGCCGAACTACGACCGCTCGGTGCGCGTTTCCGGCAAGGCGCTGGCGGACTACGGGTCCGGCTGGAACGGACCGAAGACCGAACCGATGGGCATCGGCCTGGCGCTGGCCTACATGCCGACCACCGGTGCGCGCAACGACATCGGCCTGCTGCCCGCCTGGGCCGCCGCCTACCTGCTCAGCATGGATCCGCGCGCGAAGACGGTCACCCTGGGCACGGCCGACCTGGCCGGCAGCTGGTCGGTGCACTACCGCGACCAGCGCAGCGGCAGGCCGATCAGCGTGATCGACTATCCCTACATGGGCCTGATCGGCACCGGTACCGACACGCTCAACCCGAAGACCGGCAAGTCGGAACGCCTGCCGACCTGCGCCGGGAATGCCTGCAAGACGAGCTATGCCCACGACGACGCGCACCAGCCGGCCTTCGTCTACCTGCCCTACCTGGTCACCGGCGACTTCTACTATCTCGAAGAGCTGGAGTTCTGGGCGATGTACAACGTGTTCGCGATCTACACGCCCTACCGCAGCAACGTCAAGGGGCTGCTGGCGTCCGGGCAGGTGCGCGGCCAGGCCTGGAGCATGCGTACGCTCGGCGAAGCGGCCTATATCGTGCCCGACGCCGATCCGCTGAAAAGCCATTTCCGCCGCCTGCTGGACAACAACCTGGCCTGGTACAACGCCCACTACACGGACGATCCGGGGGCCCCCAAACTGGGTTTCATCAGCCATAGCTATGCCGTGGTCTACAAGAACAAGACCGGCCTCGCGCCCTGGCAGGACGATTTCTTCACCGCCGTGTCGGGCCACCTGGCCGAACTCGGTTTTCCGGAGGCCGGCCGGCTGCTGGGCTGGAAGGCGCGCTTCCCGATCGCGCGCATGACGGCGCCGGGCGGCTGCTGGGTCGAAGCCTCGATGTACGACATGATCGTGCGCGACGACGAAAAAGCCCCGTTCTACCCGACCATGGCCGAAGTCTACAAGGCGAGCCGCCCGGAAGCCACCGGCATGACCTGCGCAAGCGCCGAGATGGCCCAGGCGCTCAAGATCAAGCCGGGCGAAATGATGGGCGGCGCGGCCAGCCCGATCGGCAGCGCCGCCATCATCCAGCCGGCCCTGGCCTATGCGGCCGACGCCGGCGGCGAAGCCGGCGGCCGCGCCTGGGCGCTGTTCAAGGCGCGCGCCGTCAAGCCGGATTACAGCGCGGCGCCGCAGTATGCGATCGTGCCGCGCAAAGCGCCACCTCAGGAGAAGCCGGATTAGGCAGCCACCTCGGAAACATGAACGGCAGCCGGCAGGACCGCGGCGCGAATCACGGCCGGCGAAGGCTTCAGGCGCGACTCGAAGCGAACCGTCCTGAAGCCGCCCTGCGCCAGGCGGCCATCGCGCACCTGGTCCTTCGCGCTCGAATGCGTCTTGTCGTCCAGCTCCACCACCGCGACGACTTCGCAGCGCCGGTTGCAGACGACGTAATCGATCCGCTGTTGCGCGATGCGCAGGCGGTCGCCGTGGGCGCGCTTGCGGTCCGCGGCGGCGGATTCGAGCAGGGCCGCCATTCCTACCTGGGGAAAGATGTAATGCTCGGGCAGGGCCGCGACCAGCCTGCCGAAAAATTCCATTTCGTTTTCCGTCATGATGGCGCGGCGGGTGTAGGCCGGCGCCGGGCCGCGTCTCTTCGCCTTGCGCAGTGCGAACCCCATGAGCAGCGCGAGCACCAACAGCACTGCCATGAGGACGTATGCGATATTCATAGCCGATCTTTCTTTGATGCAATTGAAGGACCAGCAGGATAGCAAGCAAGAGGGTCCGGAAAATCCTCGCTTTGTAACTACAGCAACTTCTTCACTTCGTTCTGGCGCCGCCCTCGAACCAGGCCGCGACCTGGGCCCGCTCGGCATCCGTCATGTTCGTCATGTTCGCCAGCGGCATGGCCTTCAGTTGCACGGCCTGCTGGTAGATGCGCTGGGCGTTCTGCGTGATGCCGTGCGGGTTGTCCAGCATCACGCCGGCCGGCGCGGTGGCGAAGCCGGGCTGCGTCGGATGGGCCGAATGGCAGGACACGCAGCGCTGCTGCAGGATGCCCTGCACCGCCGCGAACTGCGCGCCGGCATCGGCTGCGGCCGGGGCGGCCGCCGGCGGTTTCGGGGCGATCGCCACGGCCACCGTCAGCAGCAGCACCACGCCCACGGCCGGGTACTTCCATTCGACCCGGCCCTTGTGGCGCAGGTTGAAGAAGTGGCGGATGAAGACGCCGGCCAGCATGATCGCGGCCAGCACCGCCCAGGCGTGCTCGTGGCGGTAAGTCATGGCGAAGTGGTTGCTGATCATGATGAACAGCACCGGCAGCGTGAAGTAGTTGTTGTGGACGCTGCGCTGCTTGCCGCGGATGCCGTAGACGGGGTCGGGCTTCTGGCCGGCGATCATCGCATCCACCATCTTGCGCTGGCCCGGAATGATGACCATCGCCACGTTGGCGACCATGATGGTGCCGATCATCGCGCCGACGTGGATATAGGCCGCGCGCCCGCTCAGCCAGTGGGTCAGCGCCCAGGCGGCCGCGCTCAGGAAGACGAACATCACCGCGCCGAAGGCCAGGTCGTGCTTGCCCAGCTTCGAGCGGCACAGCAGGTCGTAGACGATCCAGCCCACCACCAGGCTGCCGAGACCGAGGCCGATAGCCTGCCAGCTCGACAGGTCGGCCACGCTGCGGTCGACCATCATGGCCTGGGCATTGAAGTAGTAGACGATGGTCAGCAGGGCGAAGCCCGACAGCCAGGTCGAATAGGCTTCCCACTTGAACCAGTGCAGTTCCTTGGGCAGCTCGGCAGGCGCGACCAGGTACTTTTGCGGGTTGTAGAAGCCGCCGCCGTGCACGGCCCACAGCTCGCCGGCCACGCCCTTCTTCGCCAGTTCGCTGCCGGGCGCCGGCGGCCGCAGGGAGTTGTCGAGCCAGACGAAGTAGAAGGAGGCGCCGATCCAGGCGATGCCGGTGATGACATGCAGCCAGCGCACCAGCAGGTTCATCCATTCGAGGCCATACGGAAGCAGGTAGTCCATGCACATCCTTTGCACGTGTGATTACGAGAAGATACGCCGGTTTCCATTTATTCAACATGAAAAATACCGTATATTCGACATAAGCACACGCATATGACCTTCCGATGAGCAGCCTGCCCCAGCACCTCGACCTGCACCTGATCCGCATCCTCTACCTGCTGCTGGTGGAAAAGAACGTGTCGCGCGTGGCCCTCAAGCTGAACCAGCCCCAGCCGTCGATCTCGGCCTCGCTGCGCAAGCTCCGCGAACTGACCGGCGATCCGCTGCTGGTGCGCGGCGCGCGCGGCATGGTGCCGACCCAGCATGGCGAGAGCCTGCTCGCACCGGCCAAGCGCATCCTCGACGAAACCGAGAGCCTGTTCATCAGGAAGTCGCCCTTCGTGCCCGAGCAGGCGGCGCGCACCTTCCACATCGCCGCCCCGGATTACCTGGACACCCAGTTCCTGCCGAGCGTGGTGGCCTCGATCCGCCGCGGCGCGCCCAACAGCAAGGTCGCCATCCACCACCTGGGGCCGGGCACCGACTACCTGCGCATGCTGTCGGACGGCGAGATCGACCTCGTGATCGCCAACTGGGACGAGCCGCCGGCCCACCTGCACATCTCGAAGCTGTTCGAAGACCCGATCATCTGCACCATGCGCGCAGAAAGTGCCTACGCGCGCCGCACGGCCGGCGATGCGATGACGCTCGAGGACTACCTCAGCCTGCCGCACGTGGCGCCCTCGCCGATGCTGCCCGGTTATCACGGCGTCATCGATGCCTTCCTGGAACGCCAGGGCATGCAGCGCAAGGTGGCGGTCGAGTCGCCCTATTTCGGCCTGATTCCCTACATGCTGACGCAGACCGACCTGGTGCTGACCACCGGCCGCCAGTTCATCCGCTTCTACGAAAAGACGCTGCCGCTGAAGAACTTCACGGTGCCGATCAAGTTCCCGCCGATGCGCTTCTATCAACTCTGGCACCAGCGGGTGCACCAGTCGCCCGAGCACAAGTGGCTGCGCGACCTGGTGACGGCGGCGGCCCAGGCCCTCGTCAAAGGCTGAGACGTTCCTTTTTGGCGCACGCCTGCACCTCGGCAGTGCAGACGCACGCGAACGGGGCGCTACGTGACTTCCGCCCGCGGCCGGTGCATTCTCAGGGCCTTCCTTCACCAAATTGGAACGCTTATTGCTACCAAGAAGTGCTAACGCTGTTTTCACGCACTTTTTTGGAAAGACTTGCATGGATGCCTACAAAACCGGGGCCGACGCGCTCTTCATCCTGCTCGGCGGGATCATGATCCTGGCGATGCACGCCGGCTTTGCCTTTCTCGAACTGGGAACGGTGCGCCGCAAGAACCAGGTCAACGCCCTGGTCAAGATCCTGATCGACTTTGCCGTCTCGACCATCGCCTACTTCTTCGTCGGCTATGGCATCGCCTACGGCATGCACTTCTTCGGCAGTACCGATACCCTGGTGGCGAAGAACGGCTATGAACTCGTCAAGTTCTTCTTCCTGCTGACCTTCGCCGCGGCGATCCCGGCCATCATCTCGGGCGGCATCGCCGAACGCGCCAAGTTCCACCCGCAGATGGCCGCCACCGCCGTGCTGGTCGGCCTGGTCTATCCCCTCTTCGAGGGCATCGCCTGGAACAACCGCTTCGGCATCCAGGACTGGCTGCACACCGTCTTCGGCGCGCCCTTCCACGACTTCGCCGGTTCGGTGGTGGTGCACGCGGTGGGCGGCTGGGCCGCGCTGCCGGCGGTGCTGCTGCTGGGCGCGCGCCGCGGCCGCTATGCGAAGGACGGACGCATCGCCGCCCACCCGCCCTCGAACATCCCCTTCCTGGCGCTGGGCGCCTGGATCCTGACGGTGGGCTGGTTCGGCTTCAACGTGATGAGCGCCCAGACCCTCGACAAGATGAACGGCCTGGTGGCGGTGAATTCCCTGATGGCGCTGACGGGCGGCACCCTGACCGCCTTCGTCATGGGCCGCAACGACCCCGGCTTCGTCTACAACGGGCCGCTGGCCGGCCTGGTGGCGGTGTGCGCCGGCTCGGACCTGATGCATCCGCTCGGCGCCCTGGTCACCGGCGCGGTCGCCGGCGCGATGTTCGTCTCGCTGTTCACGCTGGCGCAGAACCGCTGGAAGATCGACGACGTGCTGGGCGTGTGGCCGCTGCACGGCCTGTGCGGCGCCTGGGGCGGCATCGCGGCCGGCATCTTCGGCAGCCGCGCGCTGGGCGGGCTGGGCGGCGTCTCCATCTGGTCTCAGCTGGTCGGCACCGTGCTCGGCATCGTCATTTCCGGGCTCGGCAGCTGGATCGTGTACGGCCTGCTGAAGAAGACGGTGGGCCTGCGCCTGGATCCGGAACAGGAATTCGACGGCGCCGACCTGTCGATCCACCGCATCAGCGCCACGCCGGAGCGCGAGACCACCTTCCAGTAGATTCCTTCCCCCCCCGTGCGGGGGAAGCCGTCAATGCATGAACCCGGCCCCGAACATCGCCAGCACGGCGACCGCCATCACGCCGGTACAGATCCAGCCGAGCACGCGCAGCCGGCCCGAGATCTTCAGCTCGCCCATGATCTTCGTGCTCGAGGCCACCGCCATCATGATCACCATGACCGGCACCGCGATCACGCCGTTCAGCACCGCGCTCCAGTAGAGCGCCTTGATCGGGTCGATCGGCGCGAAGTTGATGCCGATCCCGGCCAGGGTCGAGACGATGATGATGGCGTAGAACTTGCGCGCCGCCGAGAACTTGGAATCCAGGCTGCTCTTCCAGTGGAAGGTGCCGGCCATCGCATAGGCGGCCGAACCGGCCAGCACCGGAATCGCCAGCAGGCCGGTGCCGACGATGCCCAGCGCGAACAGGAGGAAGGCCAGTTCGCCGGCGACCGGCTTCAATGCCGTTGCGGCCTGGGCCGAAGTCTGCAGGTCGAGCGTGCCGTGCGCGTGCAGGGTGGTGGCGGTGGTCAGCATGATGAAGAAGGCGACCAGGTTCGACACCGCCATGCCGACCAGGGTGTCGAAGCGGATCCGGCGGAACTGCGCCGTCACCTGTTCCGGCGCGCGCCGCAGCGGCTGCGCATCGGCGTCCGCGCGCAGCTCCTCGACTTCCTGCGAAGCCTGCCAGAAGAACAGGTAGGGGCTGATGGTGGTGCCGAATACGGCGACGATGGTGGTCAGGTATTCCTTGTGCCACTCCAGGCGCGGCAGCAGCGTGGCATGCAGCACCTCGCCCCAGGGCACGCGCACCACGAACACGGTGGCGACATAGGCCAGCAGCACCAGGGTCAGCCATTTCAGCAGGTTGACGTAGCGCTGGTAGGGAATGAAGACCTGCAGCAGGATCGACAGCACGCCGAATCCGACCGCGTAGTAATGGGGTTTGCCGGGAGCGACCAGGGCCATCGCGTCGCCCATCGCCGAGATGTCGGCCGCGATGTTGATGACGTTCGCGACCAGCAGCAGGCCGACGATCAGCCAGACCAGCCGGCGCGGCGCGAAACGCTGCAGGTTGGTGGCCAGGCCGCGGCCGGTGACCCGGCCGATGTGGGCGCTGATCACCTGGATCGCCACCATCAGCGGATAGGTGAGCAGCAGGGTCCACAGCAGGTTGAAGCCGAACTGGGCCCCGGCCTGGGAGTAGGTCGCGATGCCGCTCGGGTCGTCGTCCGCCGCGCCGGTGATCAGGCCCGGGCCCAGCTTCGAGAGCCAGGCGGCGGCTTCCGGCGATGGCTTGTCTGCGTCCTTGTCGTCCATGCCTGCATGATGCGGGCAAACGGCTGTGTCATCCGTTCGCCCGCGCACGCAAGTGCGGGCCGGCGCGGGCTGCGCCCTTCCGTGTAACAATGCGATTGAACCTTTGCGCGGCAACCGGGTATTCACCGGAAACAGTGGAGACCGAATGCGTGGACCAGCAGGCGAATGAGCGGTCCGATGGCGAGGCGGACCTGGTTGACCGGATCGCGGCCGGGGACCGGCATGCCTTCGAAATCCTGTACCGCAGCTACTTTCCGCGGCTGACGCGCTTCCTGCACCGCATGACGCGCAACGCCGCCACGATCGAGGAGATCGTCGACGACACCATGCTGGTCGTGTGGCAGCGGGCGGCGACCTTCGACGGCAGCTGCAAGCTCTCGACCTGGGTGTTCGCGATCGCCTACCGCAAGGCCTGCAAGGCGCTGCACGGACTCGACGAGCCGCTGGAGGCCTTCCCGGACACCTGGGAAGGCGCCGAAGAAGAGCAGCCCGAATGCCGCTTCGAGCAGCTGCGCCTCGGCCATGCGCTGGACGCCGCGCTCGCCGCCCTGCCGCTGGAGCAGCGCGCCGCCTTCCAGCTGACTTTCTATCACGACATGAGTTACGCGGAGATCGCAGACATCATGGAATGCCCCGTCAACACCATCAAGACCCGGCTGTTCCATGCGCGCCGCCGCCTTGCCCTGCAGCTGGGGCGGCAACTGGAGGGCAGGACATGAGCCTCGACGAGACCTTTTCGGCAGAGCATAGGGCGGCGCAGGAAGCCCTGCCCTGGCTCGCCAACGCCACGCTGGACGCCGGCGAGGAAGAGCGGCTGCGCACCCACCTGCGCAGCTGCGCCTGCTGCCGCGACGAGCTCGCGCTGCTGCAGGCCGTGCGGGCCGCCGGGCCGGGCCCCGGCTCGGGGCCGGCACCCGGCTGCGACCCCGACCGCGCCTGGGCGCGCATGCAGCAACGCCTCGACCAGCCGCAGGCCGCGTCCATGCCCGGCACCCTGGCGCGCTGGGGTGCGCGCATCGCCGCCAACGACCGCAGCTGGCTGCGCGGCGCGGTGGCCCTGCAATGCTGCCTGATCGCCGTGCTGGCGGCCCTGCTGGTGCGCCCGGATCAGGGCCAGGACGCGGGCACGGCCTACCGCGGGCTCGGCGCCGCGGCGCCGGTCCGGGCCGGCATCGTGGTCGTGTTCCGCCCCGACACCCCGGAACGCGAGCTGCGCCGCATCGTGCGTGCCAGCGGCGCCCGGCTGGCCGGCGGCCCGACCGCCGCCGACGCCTGGCTGCTGGACGGCGGCGACACGGCGGCGGTGCTGGCCCGGCTGCGCGCCGAACCCGCCGTCGAGCTGGCCGAGCCGCTCGGCGCCGGAGCACGGCCGTGAAACGCCTGCTCGCCGCCCTGCTGACGCTGGCGCTGGCCTGCTGCGCCCTGCCATGCGGGGCCGGCGCCGGCGCCGGCGGCGACACCGGCGCCAGGGCGGCGCGCCAGGTGCTGGTGATGCTGCGCATGCCGCCACCCCACTTCCGTCCCGACAGCGCCTACGGCAGCGGCTACGCCGACGACGGCAGCCGCGCCGCGCGCCGCCGCCAGGCCGCGGAACTGGCCGCCGCCCACGGGCTCAGGGTGGTGGACGACTGGCCGATGCCGGCGATCGGCATCGACTGCTTCGTGATGGAAGATGCCGACGACGTCCCGCTCGAGCGCGTGCTGGACGCCCTCGCCCACGATCCGCGCGTGGCCTGGGCCCAGCCGGTCAACACCTACCATGGATTGGACGGCGATCCGCTGTATGCGGTGCAGCCGGCGGCGCGCGCCTGGCACCTGGCCGAGCTGCACCGCGCCGGCACCGGCCGCATGGTGATGGTGGCGGTGGTGGACAGCGGCGTCGACGGCGACCATCCGGACCTGGCCGGCCAGCTGGCGCTGCGCCAGAACTTCGTCGACGGTGTGCCGGATGTCGCCGAAGCGCATGGCACCGCAGTTGCCGGCATCGTTGCCGCACGCGAAGGCAATGGGGTCGGTATCGCCGGGATCGCCCCGCAGGCCAGGCTGATGGCCCTGCGCGCCTGTTGGGAAACGGCAAAACAGGAAACGCTCTGCAACAGCTTCACGCTGGGCAAGGCCCTGCATTTCGCGCTGCTGAACGGGGCCCGCATCATCAACCTCAGCCTGGGCGGCCCGGCGGACCGCCTGTTGCAGACCCTGATCGACGCCGCCCTGGCACGCGGCATGGCGGTGGTCGCCGCGGTCGATCCGCTGCGCCCCGACGGCGGCTTTCCGGCCTCGCAGCGCGGCGTGATCGCGGTGGCCCAGGCCGGCGACCGGCATGCCCTGCCGCCCGGCGCGCTGCGCGCCCCCGGCGCCGACATCCCCACCACCCTGCCCGGCGCGCGCTGGGGCCTGGTGTCGGGCTCCTCGTATGCGGCGGCCCATGTGGCCGGGCTGGCCGCGCTGGTGCTCGAGCTGCGGCCGGGCACCGCGCCCTTGCAACTGCGCAGCATGCTGGCGCCGCCGCTGCACACCGCCCTGGCCGCGCACGATGCTGATCGGGAGCAGGAGCAAACTGGTAGCATAGACGCATGCGCGACCATTGCGCGCGCCGCCGGAGCATGCGTTTGCCGATGTCACCAGACCACCGCCATGACCGCCAATGCTTCTCCCTGACGGCCGCCTGCCTGGGCCTGGGCCTGGTTTGCGCGGCCGGCCCGGCGTGCGCCCAGACCAGCGGCAGCCTGGGCCTGGTGTCCGAGTACGCGGTGCGCGGCATCTCGCTGAGTGGCGGTCGTCCGGCCCTGCAGCTGCGCATCGACCATGACATGGCGGACGGCTGGTATGCGGGCGGCTTCGCCTCGCCGGTCAAACTGGGCAACGACGGCCGCCAGGCCGGCCTGATCGTCTACGGCGGCCGGGCCGGCAGCCTGCCGTCCGGCCTGTCCTGGGACGCCGGCCTCAGCCGCGCCGTCTTCCTGCGCAGCCATGAGTACGACTACACCGAATTCCATGCCGGCATCGCGCTGGACCAGGCCAGCGCCAGCCTCTTCGTATCGCCCGCCTATTACGGCAACGAGCCCAGCGCCTATCTCGACCTGAACGCCTTCCATCCCCTCGGCGAGCGGCTCAGGCTGACCTTCCACGCCGGGCTGCTGCACCGCTTCGGCGCCTACGCGGGGCCGCGCGACCACGCCGACCTGCGCCTCGGCCTGGCCGCCACCTTCGGCGACTGCACCGTGCAGCTCGGCTGGCAGACGCTGCTGCGCGCCGGCGGCAACGCACCACGCGCCCGCGCCCTGTCCGGCAGCGTCGGCATCCGCTTCTGATTGAACCTTTGGCGGACAGAAGGGCATAAACACCTGCCCTTCCTTCGATTCGTCCTGACAGGAGCAATCATGAACCTTCATTCCAGAGCGACCGCCTGCCTCAGGGCAGGCCTGTTCGGCGCCGGTCTCGCCATCGCCCTCGCCTCCTGCGGCGGCGGTGGCGGCGACGGCGGCAGTTCCATGCAGATGAACCCGCCCCCGGTCACGCCCACCATCGCCGGCGCCTTCGCCACCCGGACCCTGGTGGCGGACAGCGGCAGCGGCGCCGAACACCTCGACGGCCATCTCGTCAATGCCTGGGGCCTCGTCTTCAATCCGACCGGCTTCGTCTGGGTGGCGAACAACGGCAGCGCCACCTCGACCCTGTACGACGGCAACGGCGTGCCCCAGACGCTGGTGGTCGCGATTCCGCCGGGCAGCGCCGGCACCTCCAGCCCGACCGGCATCGTCTACAACGGCAGCACCAGCTTCCAGGTGACCCAGAACGGCGTGAGCGGGGCCAGCGCCTTCATCTTCGCCACCGAGAACGGCACGTTATCGGGCTGGTCGCCGGCGGTCAACCGCAACAACGCGGTGCTGGCGGTCGACACCGGCGCCAGCGGCGCGGTCTACAAGGGCCTGGCGATCGCCACCTACGCCGGCGCCAACTACCTGTACGCGGCGGACTTCCGCAACGCCCGGGTCGACGTCTACGACGCTGGCTGGAACCGGGTGACCCTGCCCGGCGGCGCCTTCGCCGATCCCAACCTGCCGGCCGGCTACGCGCCCTTCGGCATCCAGGCCATCGGCGGCCGCATCGTTGTCGCCTACGCCCAGCGCACCACCGGCAGCATCGACGAAACCAAGGGCGCCGGACTCGGTATCGTCGACGTCTTCGATGCCAGCGGCGCGCTGGTGAAGCGGCTCGTCACCGGCGGCGCATTGAACGCGCCCTGGGGCCTGGCGATGGCGCCGGCCAATTTCGGCGGCGCCAGCAACATGCTGCTGGTGGGGAATTTCGGCGATGGGAAAATCAATGCCTACAATGCCGACACCGGCGCCTTCGCCGGCACCCTGATGCGCGCCGACGGCAGCGCGATCGTGATCGACGGCCTGTGGGGCATCGCCTTCGGCAACGGCGTCAACAACCAGCCGGCGAACACCCTGTTCTACACCGCCGGCCCCGGCGACGAGGCGCATGGCGCGTATGGCCGCATCGATGCTCAGTGAAGCCCGTCAGTGAAGCACGCGCGGCCCCACCGCCTGGGCGATGTGGTCGACCAGTGAGCCAGGCTCGACCGGCTTGGCGAGGTAGTCCGTGAAGCCGGCCTGGATCGCCCGGTTGCGGTCGTCCTGGCGCGTGAACGCGGTCAGGGCGATGGCCGGGATGGCGCCGCCGGCGCCGGCCGAACGGCGCCGGACGCGGCGCATCAGCTCGAAGCCGTCGACGTCGGGCATGCCGATGTCGCTGACGATCACGTCCGGCCGCTCGCGCTCCAGCAGCGCGAGGGCGGTGCCGGCGCTGGAGGCGGCCATGGTGGTGGCGCCGCTCTGGTGCAGGATCTGCTGCAGCACGTCGAGGGTGTCCTCGGCATCGTCCACCAGCAGCACCTTGACGCCCGCCAGGCCGCCCTGCCCCGGCGCGTGCGCCGGTTCCGCGCGAGCAGCCGCCGGCGCCGCCGCGGCTTCCGGCTCGGCCAGCGGCAGGCGCAGCGTGAAGGTGGCGCCGGCATGCGAGCCCGCGCTGACGACGTCGATGGTGCCGCCATGCAGCTCGACCAGCTGGCGCGCGATCGACAGGCCCAGGCCCAGGCCGCCGTGCCTGCGGGTGATCGACGCATCCTGCTGGCGGAAGCGGTCGAACACGTAGGGCAGGAATTCGGGCGCGATGCCGATGCCGGAATCGGTCACGCGGATCACGACGTCCTGGCCTTCGCGACCCATCAGCACATGCACCATGCCGCCGCTCGGCGTGAACTTGACCGCATTCGACAGCAGGTTCCACATCACCTGCTGCAGCCGGCCGGGGTCGCCCAGCACGGTACCGATGCCGCGCGCGACGTCGACACGCAAATCGATGCGCTTGGCCACCGCGGCCGGATACACGGTGCCGAGCGCCGCCTCGATCACCTTGTCCGGCTCGATCAGCTGCACGTCCAGGCGCAGGTTGCCGGAAATGATGCGGCTCATGTCGAGCAGGTCGTCGATCAGCTGGGCCTGGGCGCGCGCATTGCGCTCGATGGTTTCGAGGCCGCGCTTGAGGGTCGCCTCGTCCCTGACGCCGCGCTGCAGCATGCTGGCCCAGCCGAGCACGGCGTTGAGCGGCGTGCGCAGCTCGTGCGAGAGGGTGGCCAGGAATTCGTCCTTCAGGGCGCTCAGGCGCTCGGCCTCGTCGCGCGCGGCGCGCTCGCGCGTGAGCAGCTCCTGGCGCTCGGCGGCGGTGGCCTGCGAGATCGACAGCACGCGCGCATTCGCCTCCAGGCGCGCATCGAACACGGACGCCAGCAGGGCGAAGCCGAGCACGCCGAAGGTCGCGATCACGACCAGGGTCGCCAGGCCGTCGTGGTTGACGCCGCCCTTCGCGGCCATGCAGACCGAGTCCAGCGGGAAGCTGGCGGCCGCCATGCCGGTGTAGTGCATGCCGACGATGGCCACGCCCATCACCACCGCCGCACCCACGCGCGGCAGCCACACGTTGGGGGCGTTACGGCGCAGCCGGAAGGCGATCCACAATCCCAGGCCGGACGCGGCGATGGCGATCGCCACCGACAGCGCGAACAGCCAGGGATCGTAGACGATGCCCGGCTCCATGCGCATGGCGGCCATGCCGGTGTAGTGCATGGCGTTGATGCCGATCCCCATCAGCACGGCGCTGGCGGCCAGGCGCTTCTTCCCCAGCTCGCCGCGGCTGACCTGCCACAGGGCCAGGCCGGAGGCGGCGATCGGCAGCAGCAGCGAGACCAGGGTCAGCGAGAAATCGAAGGCGATCGGGATCGGCAGGCGGAAGGCCAGCATGCCGACGAAGTGCATGGCCCAGATGCCCGAGCCCATGGCGATGGCGCCGCCGACGATCCAGGCGGCGACGGCGCGGCCGCGCGACTGGCTCACGCGGCCCGCGAGGCTGAGCGCCGCATAGGAGGCGGCGATCGCGACCAGGATCGAAACCAGGACCAGCGGTGTTTCGTAGTGTCCAGTCAGCATCGTCGAAGCCCGTTGGAGGACTGAAGGCCGGAGCAGGCTGCGCCAGGCAGCGCTCCACGGAAGAAGTCTGCCCCCAGTATGCTACGACTTCCTCCGGTTCGGCGACACAAGAAACGTCCCAGTCGAATTGTTACGACTATGAAACAATTTCGTCTATCGTGCTGGCGCGCCCGTGTGCTAGCCCGCAAGCACCCCCGCCCGCTCGAGCATCGCATGTAGCAGCACGTTGCAGCCGGCCTCCAGGTGGGTCGGCTGGGCGTCCTCGATCTCGTTGTGGCTGATGCCGTCCTTGCAGGGCACGAAGATCATGCCGGCCGGGGCCAGGCGCGCCACGTAGATCGCATCGTGGCCGGCGCCGGACACCACGTCCATGGTCGAGTAGCCGAGCTTCGCGGCGGCATTGCGCACCGCGCCCACGCAATCCGGGTGGAAGGGGCAAGGCGGATAGTAGGACACGCGCTCGAGCTGGATCTTCAAGCCGGTCTCCCTGGCGCTGCGTTCGACGAAGGCGGTGATCTCCTCGTGCATGGTGTTCAGGAGTTCGTCGTTCACGTTGCGCAGGTCGATGCTGAACTTGACCCGGCCCGGAATCACGTTGCGGCTGTTCGGGAATACCTGCACCATGCCGACCGTGCCGCGGCCATACGGCGGATAGCGGTTCGCGATCGCCACCGTCTCCTGCATGATCCTGGTCGCGACCTGCAGCGCGTCGCGGCGCAGGTGCATCGGGGTCGGGCCGGCATGCGCCTCCATGCCTTCGACCGTGCAGTCGTACCACGACAGGCCCATCACGGCCGGCACCACGCCGATCACCTTATCCTCGTCTTCCAGCACCGGGCCCTGCTCGATATGGGTCTCGAAGTAGGCGCCGATCGGGTGCTCGCCCGGGGTCTGTTCTCCCTGGTAGCCGATGCGCGCCAGTTCCTCGCCGACGCTCAGTCCGTCGACGTCGCGCGCGGCATAGGCCGTCTCCAGGCTGAAGGCGCCGCAGAACACGCCCGAACCCATCATCACCGGCACGAAGCGTGAGCCTTCCTCGTTGGTCCAGAACGCAACCTCGATCGGGGCCTCGGTTTTTATTCGAAGGTCGTTCAGGGTACGCACCACCTCGAGCCCGGCCAGCACGCCGTAGTTGCCGTCGAACTTGCCGCCGGTGGGCTGGGTGTCGATATGGCTGCCGGTGACGATGGGCGGCAGCGCCGGATTCGTACCTTCGCGGCGCATGAAGACGTTGCCGATCCGGTCTACCGTGATGCTCAGGCCTGCTTCCTGCGCCCACTGGACCACCAGGTCGCGGCCCTGGCGGTCGAGGTCGGTGAGGGCCAGGCGTTTGACGCCGCCCTTGTCGGTGGCGCCGATGCGGGCGAGGTCCATCAGGGAGGTCCAGAGGCGGGAGCCGTTGATGCGGAGTTCGTTCATGGTGATCCTTCGGATTCGTATCGCTGGATGTAACGGAGAACTGGCTAACGTCGTCACCGCGAAGGAGGGGACGACGTTCGGGCGTTGGCGGTGCTGTTCGCGTTCACGCAGCGGCTGCGGTCGTGGCCGTAAACGCCGGCCGTTCAAGGTAACGACCAGCCCCCTCTTCCGCCCGCAAATCGCCCTGCGCATACGCCACCTTCCCCGCCGCCACCGTATGCGTCGGCACCCCGCGGACGGTCCGCCCCTCGAACACATTGAACCCACCCTTCGAATGCTGGGTCGCCGCCGACAGCGTGCGCGTCGCCTCCGGATCCCACACCACGATGTCGGCATCGGCGCCCACCTGCACCACGCCCTTGCGCGGGTAGATGTTGAAGATCTGCGCCGCGTTGGCCGAGGTCACGCGCACGAATTCGGACGGGGTCAGGCGCCCCGTGTTGACGCCGGCGTCCCAGACCACGGCCATGCGCTCCTCGACCCCGCCGCAGCCGTTGGGAATCCGCGTGAAGTCGTCGGCGCCCATCGCCTTCTGCTCGGCGCAGAAGGTACAATGGTCGGTTGCCGTGGTGTGCAGGTTCCCGCCCTGCAGGCCCTGCCACAGCGCGGTCTGGTGGTGGCTGGAGCGGAACGGGGGACTCATCACGAAGGCGCGCGCGAAGGCGGGATCGGGATTGCTGTAGACGCTGTCGTCGATCACCAGGTGGCCGGCCAGGGCCTCGCCATACACGCGCTGGCCGTGGGCGCGGGCGCGCGTGATGGCTTCCAGCGATTCGGCGCAGGACACGTGCACGATGTAGACCGGGGTGCCGAGCACGCCGGCGATGGCGATCGCGCGGTTCGCCGCCTCGGCTTCCACCGCCGGAGGACGTGACAGCGGATGCGCTTGCGGTCCGCGGATGCCCTTGGCCAGCAGCTCGCGCTGCAGCTGGTAGACCAGCTCGCCGTTCTCCGCATGCACGGTCGGAATCGCGCCGAGTTCGAGCGCGCGGCGGAAGCTCTTCACCAGGGTCTCGTCGTCGGCCATGATCGCGTTCTTGTAGGCCATGAAGTGCTTGAAGCTGTTCACGCCATGCTCGCGCACCAGCGTGCCCATGTCTTCGTGCACCGACTCGTCCCACCAGGTGACGGCGACGTGGAAGGTGTAGTCGGCGGCCGACTTCTTCGCCCAGCCGCGCCAGGTGTGGAAGGCGTCCATCAGCGGCTGCTTCGGATCGGGGATCACGAAGTCCATGATGGTGGTGGTGCCGCCGGCCAGCGCGGCCGCGGTGCCGGTATAGAAATCGTCGGCGGTGACCGTGCCCATGAAGGGCAGCTGCATGTGGGTATGGGTGTCGATCCCGCCCGGCATCACGTACTGGCCGCCGGCATCGATCACGCTTGCATTTGCAGGCGCTTCGAGATTCTCGCCGACGGCAACGATCTTGCCGCCTTCGCACAGGACGTCGGCACGGAACGCCCGGTCGGCGTTCACGACGGTACCACCGCGGATCAGTACACTCATACATATCTCCTGTAGGGTGGGCACCCCGTGCCCACGTGGTCAGTCCAGCGAGCGGGCGGGCGCCATCGCAGGCACCGCCCTGCCCTTCATCATCAGGCCGTACACCACCGCGGCGATCGCGATGCCGACGAACCATGCATAGGTGTACAGGGTCTTGAAGGTGGCGCCGACGCCGGGGAAGGCGTCCGGGAAGGCCGCGTTCAGGAAGCCCGGGATGTTCGGCAGCACGCCGGCGACGAAGGCCACGATGGCGGCCGTGTTCCAGCCGCTCCGGTAGGTATAGATGCCGTCGTCGCGGTAGAGCTGATCGACCGCCAGCTCGGTCTTGCGGATGAAGTAGTAGTCGATGATCAGGATGCCGGCGATCGGTCCGAGCAGGGCCGAATAGCCGGTCAGCCAGATGAAGATGTAGTTCTCGGTCTTCTCGAGTATCTTCCACGGCATCATGGCCAGCGCGATGCCGGCGGTGATGTAGCCACCGACGCGGTAGGAGATGCGCTTCGGCGACAGCGCCGAGAAATCGTAGGCGGGGCCGACCATGTTGGCGGCCAGGTTGACGCTGGCGGTATCGATCAGCAGGATCAGCAGCGCCACCAGCACCCCGGCGCCGGTCATGCGGCTGGAAACGTCGACCGGGTCCCACAGCGCCTTCCCGTACAGGACGACGGTGGCCGAGGTGACGGTCACGGCCAGCGCCGCCAGCAGTGCCATCGGCAGCGGCAGGCCGAGCGACTGGCCGACCACCTGGTCGCGCTGGGTCTTCGCGAAGCGGGTGAAGTCGGGAATGTTCAGCGCCAGCGTGGCCCAGTAGCCGATCATCGCGGTCAGCGAGGGCCAGAACACGGACCAGAACATCCCGGCCTTCGGTCCGCCCGGGGCGAACTGCGAAGGCTGGTCCAGCAGCGGGCCGAAGCCGCCGACCTTGTCGTAGACCCACCACAGCAGCAGGAAGCAGATCGCGATCTTCAGCGGCGCGGTATAGGTTTCGAGCTTGCGGATCGAATCCATGCCGTGCACGATGAAATACATCTGGATCGCCCAGAAGCCCAGGAAGCAGCCCAGCTGGCCGGCATTGATGCCCAGCCCCGGCAGCTTGTCGCCGCCGATCGGGGCGCCGAGCAGCACGCCCAGCAGCGTGTAGATCATGCTGCCGCCGAACCAGGTCTGGATGCCGTACCAGCCGCAGGCGACCACGGCGCGCATCAGCGCCGGCAGCCGCGCGCCGCGCGTGCCGAAGGAGGCGCGCGCCAGTACCGCGTAGGGAATCCCGTACTTGGTGCCGGCGTGGCCGATCAGGAGCATCGGCAGCAGCACGATCACGTTGGCGGCGAACACCGTCATCACCGCCTGCCAGGCCGACATGCCGCCCTCGATCAGGCTCGACGCCAGCATATAGGCGGGAATGCTGATCACCATGCCGACCCACAGGGCGGCAAAGTGATACCAGCGCCAGGTGCGCTGGGCGGCGCCGGTCGGTGCCAGGTCGTGGTTCCAGAGGTCGGGGTGTGCGGCTGGGTCCATGCTCATCGGGTCGTTCTCCATCGGGACGTAGGGTGGGCGGCCTTCGCCCACGCGAATGGCCACATGATGCCACCATTCGCGTGGGCAGGATATGCCCGCCCTACGCGCTCACCTCCGCCCTGGGATTGCGCGGATCCTTCGTCCAGTTCATGTAGGGCAGGCCGGTCGGCTGGGGCACCATCGTGATGCAGTTCTCGACCGGGCAGGTGATTTCGCACAGGTTGCAGCCCACGCACTCGGAGGGCTTGACCTCGTAGCGCCTCGCTTCTCCCTCCACCAGCCGAGCGATCGCCTGGTGCGAGGTGTCTTCGCAGGCCACGTAGCACTTGCCGCACTGGATGCACTTGTCCTGGTCGATGCTGGCGATGACCTGGTAATTCATGTCCAGGTATTTCCAGTCGGTCGTATTGGCCACCGCCTTGCGCGAGAAGGCGGCGATGTTCTCGTAGCCCTTGCTGTCCATCCAGCGCGACAGCCCGTCCTTCATCTCCTCGACGATGCGGAAACCGTGCAGCATGGCGGCGGTACAGACCTGGACCGAACCGGCGCCCAGCGCGATGAACTCGGCGGCATCGCTCCAGCTGCCGATGCCGCCGATGCCCGAGATCGGCAGCCGGCTGGTGAGCGGATCGCGCGCTATCTCGGCCACCATGTTCAGCGCGATCGGCTTCACCGCCGCGCCGCAATAGCCGCCGTGGGTACTTGCGCCCCCGACGATGGGATGGGCCACCATGCGGTCGAGATCCAGGTGGGTGATGGAATTGACGGTGTTGATCAGCGAGACCGCGTCCGCCCCGCCCGCCAGCGCCGCCCGCGCCGGCGCGCGCACGTCGGTGATGTTGGGCGTCAGCTTGACGATGACCGGCAGCCGCGTATAGGTCTTGCACCAGCGCGTGACCCGCTCGATCAGGTCCGGCTGCTGGCCCACCGCCGCGCCCATGCCGCGCTCGGGCATGCCGTGCGGGCAGCCGAAGTTCAGTTCGATGCCGTCGGCGCCGGTGGCTTCGACCAGCGGCAGGATCTCGCGCCACGGCGCCTCTTCGCAGGGCACCATCAGCGAGACGATCATGGCGCGGTCCGGCCATGCCTTCTTGACCGCGGTGATCTCTTCCAGGTTGATGGCCAGGCTCCGGTCGGTGATCAGCTCGATGTTGTTGAAGCCGATGACTTCGCGGTTCTTGCCGTGCAGGGCCGAGTAGCGCGAAGAGACGTTGACGGCCGGCGGATCCTCGCCCAGCGTCTTCCACACCACGCCGCCCCAGCCGGCCTCGAAGGCGCGCACCACGTTGTAGGCCTTGTCGGTCGGCGGCGCCGAGGCCAGCCAGAACGGGTTCGGGGACTTGATGCCGCAGAAATCGATGCTCAGGTCGGCCATGCTGCCTCCGCTTTGGATAGGATGTCGTTGTGGATGGCCAGCGCGGCCAGCTTGCCGTGCTGGACCGCCTGCACCGTCAGGTCCTGGCCGGGTGCGACGCAATCGCCGCCCGCGTACACGCCCGGCAGCGCGGTGCGGAAATGGGCGTCGACGCGGATCTTGTCGCGCTCATGCTCGAGCTCATTTTCCAGCCCCGGTGCCAGCGGATCGGCCAGCGCGGCCATGCCCTGGCCGATCGCCTTGAACACGGCGTCGGCCGCGATCTCGATGATCGCGCCGGTGTTCACCAGGCGTCCGTCTTCGAGCCGGGTCTCCTCGAAGCGCATGCCGCGCACGCGGCCGTCCCCGTCGAGCAGGACCTCGAGCGGCGCAGCCCAGGTACGGATGCGCACGAAATGGGTCTTGGCGATCTCGATCTCGTGGCCAGTCGCGCTCATGGCCTCGAAACCGCGCCGGTACACCAGCGTGACCTCGTCGGCGCCCAGGCGCTTGAGCTGCACCGCCATGTCGATCGCGGTATTGCCGGCGCCGATCACGATGGCGCGGCGCGGCACCGGCAGCGCGGCCAGGTCGCTAGCCTGGCGCAGGGTGGCGATGTAGTCGACCGCCGCCATCAGGCCGGGCGCGTCTTCACCGGTCAGGCCCAGGCGGCGGCTGGCGGCCAGGCCGAGGCCGAGGAAGACGGCATCGAAGCAGGCGTGCAGGTCGGCCAGCTGCAGATTGTCGCCCAGAGCCTGGCCGTAGTGGATCTCGATGCCGCCGATCGAGAGCAGGAACTCGACCTCCTGCTGGGCGAAGTCGCCCGGCAGCTTGTACTTGGCGATCCCGTACTCGTTCAGGCCGCCCGGCTTCTCGCGCGCCTCGAACACGACCACGCCGTGGCCCAGCATCGCCAGCCGGTGGGCGCAGGCCAGCCCGGCGGGACCGGCGCCGACCACGGCGATGGTCTTGCCGGTGCTGGGTGCGCGCTGGAAGGGATGGCCCTTGAATTCGGCGTTGTCGATCGCATGGCGCTGCAGCAGGCCGATCCTGACCGGCTGTCCTTCGGCGTCGTGGTTGCGCACGCAGGCGTCCTCGCACAGGATCTCGGTCGGGCACACGCGCGCGCAGCTGCCGCCGAAGATGTTCTGCTGCAGGATCTTGATCGCCGCGCCTTCGATATTGTGGTCGTGGATGTTGCGGATGAAGCTGGCGACGTCGATGCCGGTCGGGCAGGCGCGCATGCAGGGTGCGTCGTAACAGTAGAGGCAGCGCGCGCTTTCGATGGCGGCCTGGCGCGCGGTGAGCGGCGGCGCCAGGTCGGTGAAGCGCTCGGACAATGCGCTGTGCGTGCCGCCTGCTGGCGGCAGGTAGTGGAGTGACTCGATCATGTGCATCCCTTTTTGTTTGAGTACTTCGTACTGCGGGAAATGCTGGCAAGTCCCCGTCGCCCCCGCGAAGGCGGGGGTCCAAGTTCGATTAGCCGTCGAAACGCATGCAAACTTGGGTTCCCGCCTGCGCGGGAACGACGGGCTAACGATGCTTACTTCATCTGCGGAAACGCGAACTCCACCCCGCTACTCGCGGTATTCGGCCAGCGCTGCATCACCGCCTTGTGCCGCGTATAGAACCTCACCCCCTCCGGCCCATAGGCATGGTGATCGCCGAACAGGCTCTTCTTCCATCCGCCGAAGCTGTTGAAGGCCATCGGCACCGGCAGCGGTACGTTCACGCCGACCATGCCCACCTGTACCTGTCGCACGAATTCGCGGGCCACGCCGCCGTCGCGGGTGAAGACGGCGACGCCGTTGCCGTATTCGTTCCTGTTGATCAGCTCCAGCGCGCTGCCGACGTCCGGCATGCGCACCACGCACAGCACCGGGCCGAAGATCTCTTCCCGGTAGATGCTCATCTCGGGCTGCACGTGGTCGAACAGGGTGCCGCCGACGAAGAAGCCTTCCTCGCGGCCGGCCACCTTGAAGCCGCGGCCGTCCACCACCAGGGTCGCGCCCTGCTCCACGCCTTCGCCGATCAGCTTCTCGATGCGCTGCTTGGCCGCCAGGGTCACGACCGGGCCCATCTCGGCGCCCTGCTCCATGCCGTCGCCCACCTTCAGCGCCCTGGTGCGTTCGGCGAGGCGCTCCATCAGCTTGTCGCCGGCGTCGCCGATCGCCACCGCCACCGAGATCGCCATGCAGCGCTCGCCGGCCGAGCCGTATGCGGCGCCGATCAGGGCGTCGACGGCCATGTCCATGTCGGCGTCCGGCATCACCACCATGTGGTTCTTGGCGCCGCCCAGCGCCTGCACGCGTTTGCCGGCCGCGCTGCCGCGGGCGTAGATGTATTCGGCGATCGGGGTCGAGCCGACGAAGCTGACGGCCTGCACGTCCGGATGGTCGAGGATGGCGTCGACAGCAAGCTTGTCGCCCTGGACCACGTTGAACACGCCGTCCGGCAGCCCTGCCTCCTTCAGCAATTTCGCATGCAGCAGCGACGCCGAAGGATCGCGCTCCGAGGGCTTCAGCACGAAGGTATTGCCGCAGGCGATGGCGACCGGGAACATCCACATCGGCACCATCACCGGGAAGTTGAAGGGGGTGATGCCTGCGACCACGCCGAGCGGCTGGCGCATCGACCAGGCGTCGATGCCGCGTGCGATCTGGTCGGTGAATTCACCCTTCAGCAGTTGCGGGATGCCGACCGCGAACTCGACCACCTCGATGCCGCGCGCCACCTCGCCCTGGGCGTCGGCGAAGGTCTTGCCGTGCTCGCGCGTCACCAGCGCGGCGAAGTCGTCGACGTGCTGCTGGCACAGCTGCAGGTATTTGAAGAGCACCCGTGCGCGCGCCAGCGGCGGGGTCGCGGCCCAGGCCGGGAAGGCCGCGTGGGCCGCGGCCACGGCCGCGTTCACGTCGTCGGCCGAGGCCAGCGCCACGCGTGCGCAGGGCTGGCCGAGCGCCGGGTTGTAGACGTCGGCATAGCGGCCGCCGCCCTCCACGCCTTCGCCATTGATGAAGTGTTGGATGGTCTCGTTCATGATGTGCTTTATTAGTCCAGGTTCCGGAGTACGTCGGCCAGCTTGCCGAACAGCTCGTCGATATGTTTTTTCTCGAGGATCAGCGGCGGCGACAGGGCGATGATATCCCCCGTCGTGCGGATCAGGATGCCGTCCGCGAAGGCCTTCTTGAACGCGGCATAGGCGCGCGCGCCCGGCTTGCCGGCGATCGGCTCCAGCTCGATGCCGGCCACCAGGCCGATGGTGCGGATGTCGATCACGTGCGGCAGCCCGCGCAGCGAGTGCACCGCATCTTCCCAGTAGGGCTGGATCGCCTTCGCGTTTTCCAGCACGCCCTGCTCCTTGAAGACTTCGAGGGTGGCGATGCCGGCCGCGCAAGCCAGCGGGTGGCCGGAATAGGTGTAGCCGTGGGCCAGTTCGATGCCCGGCGGCGCTTCCATGAAGGTATCGTGGATGAATTTTTTCGAGAACACGGCGCCCATCGGCACGGTGCCGTTGGTGATGCCTTTCGCGGTGGTGAGCATGTCCGGCTCGACGTCGAAGTAGTCGGCCGCGAACGGCGTGGTCAGCCTGCCGAAGCCGGTGATGACCTCGTCGAAGATCAGCAGGATTCCGTACTTGCTGGTGATCTCGCGCAGGCGCTTCAGGTAGCCCTTGGGCGGCACCAGCACGCCGGTGGAGCCCGACACCGGTTCGATGATCACGGCGGCAATCGTCGACGGGTCGTGCAGGGCGACGATGCGCTCCAGCTCATCGGCCAGCTCGGCGCCGAAGTCCGGCTCGCCGCGCGAGAAGGCATTCTTCAGCAGGTTGTGGGTGTGCGGCAGGTGGTCCACGCCGGGCAGCAGCGGGCCGAAGTTCTTGCGGTTCGGGCCGATGCCGCCCACCGACAGGCCGCCGAAGCCGACCCCGTGGTAGCCACGCTCGCGGCCGATCAGGCGGGTACGTCCGCCCTCGCCGCGCGCCTTATGGTAGGCCAGCGCGATCTTCAATGCGGTATCGACCGCTTCCGAACCGGAGTTGGTGTAGAACACGTGGCCGAACTTGTGGCCCGTATACTCCATCAGCTGCTCGGCCAGGTCGAAGGCGGCCGGGTGGCCCATCTGGAAGGTGGGCGCGAAGTCGAGCTGGCCGACCATTTCGCTGACGGCGGCGACGATCTTCGGCTGCGCATGCCCGCAGGGCACGCACCACAGGCCGGCGGTACCGTCGAGGATGGCATTGCCGTCGACGTCCTTGTAGTACATGCCTTCCGCCGACACCAGCAGGCGGGGGTTGGCCTTGAAGTCGCGGTTGTTCGTGAACGGCATCCAGAACGACGACATCGACTGGGGCTTTGACTGGTTCATGCGGCTCTCCCAAAAGATTTACCAATTGGCAAAATCATCGTGCAATAATAGTCAGCAAGACAACGGCGGCACATATACACAACCGGCGAAATCGGCCAACCGTACTGGTAGCATAACCTGTACAGTTGCCGGCGTCGCACCGAAGGAGTGGACCATGGCTGGGACTGGGGAAGACCTGCGCGCGACGAAAGCCGACCCGGCCTGGCCGGCGCTGCCGATCGACCGCCAGCGCCGCGGCAGCCTGGTCGACCAGATCGTCGCGGCGATCTCCGGGATGGTAAATCGGCGCGAACTGCGGGTCGGCACCAAAATGCCCTCGGTTCGACAATTCGCAAAGGTCAACGCCGTCAGCACCTTCACGGTGGTCGAGTCCTACGACCGCCTGCTGCACCTGGGCGTGCTGTCCTCGCGCCGCGGTTCCGGCTTCTTCGTCGCCCGCGGCCCCGACGCCACATCACCGCCCTGCCCCACCGCCTTCACGGGCAACCTGTCCGCGGCGGTCGACGCCCTCACGCCCGACCTGTATTCCGGCCAGTCCGATGCGCTGCCGGTCGGCGCCGGCTGGCTGCCGCCGGAGTGGTATGGCGAATCGACGATCCTGGACGCGGTGCGCCACGCGATGAAGATCCCGGCCGGCCGCCTGCGCGGCTATGGCCACCCTCTCGGTTTTCCCTCGCTGCGCCAGCACCTGGCCCACACCCTGTCGGACGAGCTGTGCGCGGTCGAAGCGGAACAGCTGCTGCTGACGAATGGCGCCACCCACGCCTTCGACCTCGTGCTGCGCACCCTGACGCGCCCCGGCGACGTGGTGTTCGTCGAGGATCCCGGCTACAGCAACCTGCTGGCCCTGGTGCGCCACCACGGCTGCGTCCCGGTCGGCATTCCGCGCGGCGCGGCCGGGCTGGACATGGAGGCGCTGGCGCGCGAAGCGGAGCTGCATCATCCCAAGCTCATGTTCGTCAACACGGTGCTGCAGAATCCCCTCGGCACCTCGCTGTCGCAGGCCCAGGCCCACCGCCTGCTGGCGCTGGCCGAAGCTTTCGATTTCTGGCTGGTCGAGGACGACATCTACCGCGAGCTGGCCGCCCCCGGCGAAGCCTCGCTGGCGGCGATGGACGGCCTGCGCCGCGTGATCCGCATCGGCAGCTTTTCCAAGACTTTGTCGCCGGTGCTGAGGGTGGGCTCGATCTGCGCCTCCGGTTCGCTGATCCCGGAACTGGTGCGGGTCAAGATGCTGACCGGGCTGACGACTTCGGAGGTCAACGAGCGCGCCGTGTTCGATGCGGTCAGCAGCCGCGCCTACCGGCGCCAGACCGAGCGCCTGGCCCAGCAACTGATCGAGGCCGGCGAGCGCGCGCAGGAAAAGCTGGTCGAGGCCGGCCTGCAGCCGCTGGCGCGCCCGCGCGGCGGCATGTTCGTCAGCGCCGGCTGGACGTCTCCCGCCACCGCGGAGCGCAACGGCAGGACGATCGCCGAACGCGCCCTGCGCGCCGGCATCCTGCTGGCGCCCGGCGAATTCTTCAGCCTTCGGCCGCCGCAAACGCCCTGGTTCCGCTTCAACGTCGCTTATGCGCACGAGCCGCTGCTGCTCGACTTCCTGCGCGCCCAATCTTGACAAGGATGGCCATGACCACGCCCACGAACACGATCACGTCTGCCAACGACACCATGCCCGGCAAAAGAGTCCAGCATCGCGAGGAGGTCGAGGGCGCGATCCTGCGCGAAGCCGTGCGTCTGTTCGCCGAACGCGGCTTCGAGGGCACGCCGATCCAGGAAGTCGCCGAGCGCGCCGGCCTTTCGAAGCAGAACCTGATGTACTACTTTCCGACCAAGCAGGCGCTCTACGAACGCGTGCTGGACGACGTGCTGGACGACTGGCTGGCGCGCATGGCCAGCCTGGCCGACCCCGGCCAGGATCCGGCCGACGTGCTGCGCGCCTACGTCGCGGCCAAGCTGCGCTTCTCGCGCGAGCAGCCGCTGGCCTCGCGCGTGTATGCGATGGAAGTGATCGGCGGCGCCAAGCTGTACGGCGCGCAGATCCGCGAGCGCGTGGTGCCGCTGCTGCGCCAGGACATCGCCGTGTTCGAGCGTTGGATCGCGGACGGGCGCATCGCGCCGGTCGACGCCACCCACCTGCTGTTCGCGGTATGGGCCATGACCCAGTCCTACGCCGACTTCGCGGCGCAGATGACCCTGGTGCTGGGCCGGAACGAGCTGACGGGACAGGACTTCGAGGATGCCGAACGCGTGATCACGGCGATGGTCCTGTCCCTCGTGCGCGGCGGACGCGCTACCTGAGCCCTGTCGCGTTCTTCAGGCCGGGCACGAATTCGGCGCCCTGCCTGACCTCGGCGGTGGACGCCTTCAGGGCGTCGCCGATCGGCTCCGCGCGCCCGCCCAGGCAGGGCGCAAGGAAGTTTTCGGAGACGGCGTTGAAGGCGATGCTGTTGACCGGCCGCGCGAATCCGTGGCCTTCGTCCGGGAACACGACGTAGGTCACCGGGATGCGCCGCGCATTCATCGCCGCGACGATCTGGTCGGATTCGCGCACATTCACCCGCGGGTCGTTCGCGCCCTGCCCGATCAGCAGCGGCTTCGAGATCTTGTCGGCGAAGTTGAGCGGCGAGCGTTCCTTCAGCAGCGCGCGGCCTTCCTCGGTGGTCGGATCGCCCATGCGCTTGTAGAACTGCTGCTTGAACGCCTCCCAGTACGGCGGAATGGTCTCCAGCAGCGTGAACAGGTTCGAGGGGCCGACGATGTCGACGCCGCAGGCGAAGGTGGTGGGTGTGAAGCTCATGCCGGCCAGGGTCGCGTAGCCGCCGTAGGAGCCGCCCATGATGGCGACCTTCTCGCGCGTGGTGACGCCGCTCCCGACCGCCCAGTCGACGGCATCGAGCAGGTCGTCGTGCATCTTGCGGCCCCACTGCAGGTCGCCCTTCGAGATGAAGGCCTTACCGAAGCCGGTGGAGCCGCGGAAGTTCACCGACAGCACCGCGTAGCCGCGGTTGGCCAGCCACTGGTGGAAGGCATAGTAGCCGTATCGGTCGCGTCCCCATGGGCCGCCGTGCACCAGCAGCACCATCGGCACCGGGCGCGCGGCCTTGCCGTTGGCGTCCGCGCCGGCGGCCTTCGGCAGCGACAGGTAGGACACCAGGGTCAGGCCGTCGCGCGAGCGGATCTCCTGCGGGAACATGGCGACCAGCGGCGCGCCTTCCAGTTCGGGGCGCGAGGTGAACAGCTTGCTGAGGCGCTTGCCCTTGCGCTCGTAGAGCCAGGTCGCGGCCGGCGCCGAGACCGGGTCGGCCATGACCACCCATTTGCTGTCCGCATCGTCGCGCGAGCGGATCGTCAAGTCGCCCTTCACGTGCTCCTTCAGCCAGGTCAGGTCGGGCGCCACCGCGCGGTCGAGCGGCACGTAGTCGCGCTTCAGGTATTCGAGCTCGTAGGCCTGGGCGCGCCCGGTGCGCGGATCGAACAGGGCCGCACCGATGTCGGCGCGCGCGTCCTGGGCCACGACCCTGGTTGCGCCGGTGGCGATGTCCTGGGCCACCAGCGCCGCCGTGTCGCGGCCGCGCGAGTCGCTCCAGTACAGGGTCTTGCCGTCGGTCGTGAAGCCCTGCGGCGAGGTGGTCAGCGCATCGTCCAGGTCGACCTTGACGAAGGGCGTCTCCTCGGCCTTGCCCCTGTCCTTGCCCATGGCCAGCCGGTAGTAGTCGATGCCGCCATCCTTGCGCGACTTGCTGGCCACGCGCAGGTTCAGCTGCTCGTCCGCGAACAGGTCGCCATAGTCGTCGACGTTCTTGTAGACGAGGCTCAGCTTGCCGCTCTTCAGGTCCAGGCTGTAGGCGTCGTGCCAGCGCGGGTCGCGGTTGTTGATGCCGACGAGGATGCGGTCCTTGACGTGGCGGCTGATGTTGATGATCTGGACCCGGGTCTTCTCGAAAGGCGTGAACAGGGTCTGCTTGCCGCTGGCGATGTCGACGCCGTACAGCAGGAAGTTCTCGTCGCCGCCCTTGTCGTTGATGAACAGCAGCGACTTCGAATCCGGCGCCCAGTACACCGTGCGGATCGGCCGCGTCTTCTCCGCGGTCAGCGGCCTGGCTTCGTTGGGCGCGCCGATCGGCGCCACCCACACGTTCAGCACGCCGTCGCGCGGGGCGATCCACGACAGCCACTTGCCGTCCGGGCTGATGCTGCCGGCGGTCTTGCTGGGATTGCCGAACAGTTTGGCGCGCTCGATCAGCGGGACCTCGTTGTTGACGGGCGGGTTGGCAGATGCGGCCGCGCCCTGGGCAAGCACGGCGGGCGTGAAACTGAGGGCGAAACATGCAAGCAGAATAGTGCGCAGCATAGTGACCTCGCGACAGGGATGAAAAGCCATCCTAGCCAGATCGGGCCTTGGAAGAAAGACAATTTTCCGGCGTGTTGTCAATACTCGACAGTGCTAGACTAGCAAGCTTTCCCGATTCCGAGATCCGCCATGCCCACGATCCATCTCCCCACCATCGAGACCGCCCGCCTCAGGCTGCGCCCGCTGCTCGAGGCCGACATCCCGGCGCATTACGCCGTCTTCTCCGATTCCGACGTGGCGCGCTACTGGAGCCGCGAACCCTGGACCGACATCGTCCAGGCCGAGGAATCGATCAAGGCCATCCTGGCCGCGCAGGCGGACGGCAGCGAAGCCCGCTTCGGCATCGAGCTGCTGTCCACCGGCGAATTGATCGGCAACGTGGGCCTGCACCACTTCTTCGGATCGAACCGCCGCTGCGAGATCGGCTATGCGCTCGGCAGCCGCCACTGGGGCCAGGGTTATGCGACCGAAGCGCTGCGCGCGGCAATCCGGCACGGCTTCGAGGCCCTGGACCTGAACCGCATTGAAGCCGACATCGACCCGCGCAATATCGGCTCGGCGCGGGTCCTGGAAAAGCTCGGCTTCAGGAAGGAAGGCTTCATGCCCGAACGCTGGTTCGTGTTCGGCGAGTTTGCCGATACGGTCAACTACGGGCTGCTGAAGCGTTACTGGGACGAGGCCTGAGAGGCCCCGCTGGCGGGATTCATCCAGACCAGGTTCCACAAATGGCCATCGATATCCTCGAAACCCTGGGTGACCATGAAGCCATGGTCTTCCAGCGGATGCGGGGTGCGGCCGCCGGCGGCGACGGCCTTCTCCACCAGGCCCGCCACTTCGTCGCGGGTCTCGCACATCAGGCAGATGATGACTTCGTTGGCTTCCTTCGCCTGCACCACCGGCTTGTCGATCAGGCTCTTGAAGAAGGCTTCGGTGGTCAGCATGGCGCTGATCTTGTCCTTCTCGATGACCACCATCGCCGCGCTCTCGTTGGACATGTTCGGGTTGAAGCCGAAGCCGAGGCTGGCGAAGAAGGCCTTCGATTTTTCCAGGTTCTTGACGGGCAGGTTGAAGATGACTTGCTTGCTCATGATGTTGTCTCCTTGTCGATTGCGGGTTGAAGCGCTCAAGCCTGGGGCGCCATCCACACCAGTTCCCAGATGTGGCCGTCCAGGTCTTCGAAGGCGTGGGCGTACATGAAGCCGTGGTCCTGCGGCGGGCGCGGGGTGAGGCCGCCGGCGGCGACGGCCTTCGCCACCAGGCCGTCGACCTCTTCGCGGCTCTCGCAGCTCAGGCAGACCAGCACCTCGGTCGCCTCCTTCGCCTGCACGATCGGCTTGTCGATGAAGGTCTTGAAGAAGGGTTCGGTCAACAGCATCGCGTAGATGCTGCCCTCCGCGATGACCATGCAGGCCCCGCTCTCGTTGCTGAACTGCGGGTTGAAGCTGTAGCCGAGCGCGTTGAAGAAGGCCTTGGACTTGTCCAGGTCCTTGACCGGCAGGTTGACGAAGATCTGCTTGTTCATGACATCCCCATGTTGAAAGGTGAGTGAAAAATGGCCCTGCATTTCGACGACGAGTGATGATGAACGAAATCGACAAGCGTCTGAAAATATTTTTTACCAGACCGCTTCGGTATTGCGCCAGGCCGGCAAGGCCTGCACCCGCTCCAGCCAGGCCAGCAGATGCGGGTACTCGTCCAGCGGCAGGCGGGCGCGTTCGCGGTACATCAGCGGGGCGGCCACCGCATAGTCGGCCAGGGTGACGCCCTCCCACACCAGCCAGCGGCGGGTCGCCAGGTGCCTGTCCAGCACGGCGGCCCCCCGGGCCAGGTCGGCGGCGCCGCGCGCCAGCTCGTTAACGTCGGCATCCTGCCCGGTCACCGCCTTCTTCCACACGTTTTCCCAGGCGATCACGCCGATCGCCGGCGAGAAGTGCTGGCAGGCCCAGAACATCCAGCGGTTGACGTCGGCGCGCGCCAGCGGGTCCTGCGGATAGACAGTCTGGCCCGGCTTGCTGTCGGCCAGGTATTGCATGATCGCGCAGGATTCCCACAGCACGAATCCGTCGTCCACCAGCACCGGGATCTTGTTGTTGTCGTTGACTTCGCCGAGTCGGCGGCGGTCGGCCTCGCTCATCAGGTTGCATTCGATGAGGTCGAGCTGGATGCCGAGGTGGTCGGCCGCCATCAGTGCGCGGCGGGCGTTGGACGAAACCGGGTGGTAGTAGAGCTGCATTGCCGTCTCCTTACGGGTTGAGAATGCGGCAATGTTAGCGACGAGCCATGACAGATCCTGTCAGGAATGATCGGGAACGTCGTACATCGTCCGCCACTGTTTCAGCAGGGCGTGGCGCGGCGTCGGATAGCGTTCGCCGCCCAGCTCGGCGTGCACGATGCGGTCGACGCGGAAATGGCGGATGGCGTCGCGCAGCTCGCACCAGGCCGCCATCACGCGGCGCTCCTGGAAGAAGGCAAGCGCGAACGGCCACACCAGGCGCTCCGAGGGCGTGCCCTGCTCGTCGCGGTAGGCGATATGCAGCTTGCATTGACGCCGGATCGCTTCGCGCGCCGGCTGCACGAAGACATCCGGCTGGGCATTGGCCGGCGCCACCGGCACCCACAGGCTGGTCTCGGCCATGTGGTCGCGCAGGTCGCGCGGAGTGGCGGTCGCGATCTTCGCCAGCGCGCGCCTGGCGGCCTCGCTCAGGCCGGCATCGCCCTGGTGACTCACCCAGCGCGCGCCCAGCACCAGCGCTTCCAGCTCGTCGGCGTCGAACATCAGCGGCGGCAGGAAGAAGCCGCTGCGCAGCAGGTAGCCGACGCCGGCCGATCCCTCGACCGGCGCGCCGAGCTGGGCCAGGCTCTGGATGTCGCGGTAGATGGTGCGCTCGGACACGCCCAGCCGTTCGGCCAGGGTCGCGGCCGTGACCGGGCGGCGGCTGCCGCGCAGGGCATCCATCAGCTGGAACAGGCGGCCGGTGCGGGTCATGGGGCGTCCGGCAGCAGCAGGAGCAGGTCGGTCGCGCCGACATCGATGCCCATCTGCGAAAACAGGGTGGTCGCCTGCCCGCGATGATGGGTCTGGTGATTGAAGACGTGCAGGAGCACGTCGCCGAGGACTTTCCTGCTCGGGATGCCCCTGGTCGACGTCCATTCGAAGGCTTCGCCCAACCGGGCCGGCGTGACTTCCGCGCAGAACGCGATGATCGCTTCATCCAGCATGGCCCGGAGTCCGGCCAGTTCGGCCAGGGTGTCGCGCAGCGGCGTGTTCGGGAAGCCCGGCGGCGGCAGCTGCTCCACGCACTTCAAGGACGCGAGATCGGGCAGGTAGCGGGCAATCCGCTTGAACCAGAGAATATCGCCGATCGCGATATGGTTGAGGGTGCCGAAAACCGAGCCGAAAAACGCGCCCCGGTCGCGCCGCAGCTCTTCCTCCGGCAAGGCGGCGGCCGCGTCATACAGCTTGCCGTTCATCCATTGGTTGTACGAAGCTAGCTGCGAAAAACAGGTGTTGGTGGTCATGGCGTGGGGGAAATATTCCGGGTTTGCAATACTACAATATCCTTCCATTTATCTGTCTGCATGACCGGTCATCCCATGTTTACTGCATTTCGTCGGAGCATGCTGGAACCGCGCTGCGAGCGGGATTACAGTGATTCCATCGAAGCACAACACAGGAGTCCCGAACCATGAAAAGCGCCAACTTCAAAACCTTCTGCGACAGCATGGAAGACGTCGCCCACGACATCGTCCGCGCCTGCCGCCGTGGCGCCCGCACCATCGCCGCCATGCCCTGGCCGGCCATGCTGGTCTGCTGCATCCTGCTGGCTTTCGTGATCAGCATCCTGCCGCTGGCCCTGTTCCTGTTCGTCCTGTTCATGGCCGTCAAGGTGGTGGCCGGCGCCTTCGTGATCGACCGCCGCCGCAGCGTGCGCGAGCAGTAAGGAGAAGTATCATGCGTGCCAGCCAGATCAATTCCGGGCTCGATTTTTTACGCGATGCCTTCCGCGAAGCCAGCGTGCTGTGGTGGCGCTTCTTCGACTGGCTCGCCGTGGTCGAATGGCGCCAGCTGGCGCTCACCTGGTTCCTCGCCCTGATGGTCTGCGTGCCGCTGAACGTGCCCGAGCCGGCGGTCTGGTACGTCATCGTTTCCTTCGGCGTGAAGGTGCTGGCCGGCGGCAAGCGCAGGGCCGAGCTGGTGGCGAAGGAAGCGACCATGCAGGCGAATGTCGCCACCCTCGAACGCCGCCTGATGGAGGCGCAGATGGCGGCCCTGCAGGCCCAGGTCGAGCCTCACTTCCTGTTCAATACCCTGGCCCTGATCGGCCAGCTGATCGAGACCGATCCGCCGGAAGCGGCGCGGGTGCACGCCCACCTGATCGAGTACCTGCGCTCGACCCTGCCGCAGATGCGCGCCCGCGACGGCGGCACCCTCGGCAAGCAGGTCGAGCTGTCGAAGGCCTACCTGGCCATCATGCAGGCGCGGATGAAGGAGAGGCTGAACGTGCGCTTCGAGGTCCCGATGTTCCTCGGCAGCGCGCCCTTCCCGCCGATGATGCTGCAGACCCTGATCGAGAATTCGATCAAGCACGGCCTGGAGCCGAAGATCGCCGGCGGCACCGTGACCGTGCGCGCCTACGTCGACGGCGCCACCCTGCACGTCGAAGTCTGCGACGACGGCGTCGGCATCGACCCGCACGCCGACGACGGCATCGGCCTGGCGAATATCCGCGAACGCCTGCAGCTGCTGTACGGCGACAAGGCCGAGCTGGTGATCCAGATGCCGCCAAGCGGCGGCGCCTGCGCCCTGATCAAGCTGCCCTACAAGATGATGGAGACCGCATGAGCATTGAGCGCGCGCTGACCGCCATGATCGCCGACGACGAAGCGCCGATGCGCGACCTGCTGCGCGCGCGCCTGGCCGCCGTCTGGCCCGAACTGCGCATCGTCGCCGAGGCGGCCAACGGCGTCGAAGCCGTCGCCCTCGGCGAGCAGCACAAGCCCGACATCGCCTTCCTCGACATCCGCATGCCGGGCATGAGCGGCATCGAGGCGGCGCGCCAGCTGTACCGGCGCTCGCACATCGTGTTCGCCACCGCCTACGACCAGTACGCGCTGGACGCCTTCGAACAGGGCGCCCTCGACTACCTGCTCAAGCCGGTGAGCGCGGAGCGCCTGGCCACCACCTGCGCGCGCCTGCAGACGCGCCTGAAACTGCACGCGCCCGCCCAGCCGGATATCGGCCAGCAGCTGGCGAAGCTTACCTCGCTGCTCGAAAACAAGGGCTCGTCCCAGCCGAAGACCGGCTACCTGCGCTGGATCCAGGCCCAGGTCGGCTCCAGCCTGCGCATGGTGAGCACGCGCGAAGTGCTGTTCTTCCAGTCGGACGAGAAGTACACGCGGGTGCAGACGGCCGGCGCCGAATTCCTGATCCGTAAAACACTGAAGGAACTGGCCGAAGAGCTCGACCCGGACGAGTTCTGGCGCATCCACCGCTCGACCCTGGTGCGCGTGGACGCCATCGGCGAAGTCACGCGCGACCTGCGCGGACGCCATATGCTGAAGCTGCGCGGCCATCCCTTCGAGCTCGAGGTGAGCCGCAATCACACCTATCTATTCCAGCAGATGTGAATCGCAGCGGCGCGCTGGTAGGATGGCGCCTCCCCTTTCATGAAGGAGCTGCCATGTCATCCATTGCGATTCCCTGCCTGCGCTACCGCGACGCGGCCGCCGCCATCGACTGGCTGTGCGAGGTCTTCGGCTTCGAATGCCAGCTGGCGGTGCCCGGCAGCGACGGCGCCATCGCCCATGCCCAGCTGACCCTGGACGGCGGCATGATCATGCTCGGTTCGGTCAGCAGCGAAGGCGAATACGGACGCCTGCTGGCCCAGCCGGACGAGATCGGCGGCCGCGAGACCCAGACCGTCTACCTGCGGGTGCAGGACGCCGACCGCGTCTGCGAACGCGCCCGCGATGCCGGCGCGACGATCCTGCAGGAGCCGGCCGACACCGAGTTCGGCAGCCGCGGCTTCCTGTGCCGCGACCGCGAAGGCCATGTGTGGAATGTCGGCACCTACGACCCGTGGCAGGCCGGGGCGCTGTTCGACAAGCCCTGAACAGCCGGGACGATCAGCCAAACAGGCCCTCGTCGGATCCGTCGCCGTCGAAGAAGCCGCCATTGCTGTCCAGGCCGCCACTGTCATCGAGGCCGCTGTCGAACAGACCTTCCGACGCGACCTCGCCCGAGCCGCTGTCGAGCAGGCGCCTGCCCTGGGAACCGACGTCGCCCAGGCCGGCCTGGTCGGCCAGCGAGCTGCCCGACTGGTCGCTGAACAGGTTGTTGCCCGGGTCGTCGCTGTTCAGCAGGTGGTTGCCGCCCTGGCCGTGGTGACCGAACATGTTCTCGATGCCCTGGAACAGGAAATTACCGGCCGCGACACCCGCCGCCGTGGCCGCGATCGAGCCCAGCAGGCCGCCGCCAAGGAAGCCGCCGGAGCGCGAACCGAACATGCCGCCCGACACCGGCGGCTGCTGGTATGGCTGCTGGTATTGCTGCGGCGCTTCCTCTCGCTGGTACTCGCGCCGCTCCTGCTGCATCGGCGCACTGGCGGGACGCGTCTCGCCGCTATTGCCCCAGGTATTGGCGTCCAGGAAGCGCCTGTCGCCCTGTTGGGCGCTGCGGAGCTGGTCTTCCAGCTGGGCGATCTGCCCCTTGGCATTCTTCAGCGCCTGCTCCAGCAACAGCGAGCGCTGCACCAGCAGATAGGCGGCGTCCGGCTGCTGGGCAACCGCACGCTGGATCAGCGCATCGGCTTCCGCATCCTTCTGGATCCCGCGCGCCTGGATCAGCTGGCTCAGGAAATCGTGCAACATCTGTGAATCTTGCGGGCTCATGGCCTTGCCTCCTCAATGTGATTCCGGATAGCCCCCATGTTGGAGGGTGTGGTCAGGATTTCAAGTCACGATCGCCGTTTCGCGCGCTGGCCGCGCCGGAGGCGGCTTGCCTGCGCTGCCGGCAGCTTCGCCGGCTTCGTCGGACGCGCCGTCGAAACGGAAGCCGCCCGCCTCATGCAGTTCCCAGGCCCCCTCCCCCATCAGGTGCAGCACATGGGTGTGATGGCGCAGCACGGCGGGACGGTGGGCGATGCTGATCAGGGTGGCGCCGCTGTCGCGCAGGCGCCCGTAGAGCGAGGCTTCGTTGCCGCTGTCGAGGGCGCTGGTCGCCTCGTCCAGGATTACGATGCGCGGCGCATGCACCAGCACGCGGCCGAAGGCCAGGCGCTGCTGCTCGCCCACCGACAACAGCTTCTCCCAGTCCTGCACCGCCTCCAGGCCGCCCACGCGTTCGGCCAGCTGCGGCAGATGGACCTGCTCCAGGATCGCCAGCAACTGGTCGTCGCTCAGGTCGGACTGCGCACTCGGATAGATGAGCTGGCTGCGCAGGGTGCCATGCTGCAGATAGGGCTGCTGGGGCAGGAAGAAGAACTCTTCAAGCGGCGGATGATGGATGGCGCCGCTGCCCGTGTGCCACAAGCCGGCGATCGCGCGCAGCAGCGAACTCTTGCCGCAGCCGCTGTCGCCGGTGATGAGCAGCGCGTCGCCCGGCTTCAGCACCAGGCTCAGCTCCTTGATCAGCACGCGCTCGGATTGCGGCGGATGCAAGGTCAGGGATTCCAGCGCGAGCTGCCCGGCCGGATGCCGCTGGATGCGCGGATGCTGGCCGTCGGCGGCTGCGGTGTCGGGCGCGGCACCGGGGAGCACGAGTTCGGACAGGGCCTCCAGGCGGCCGATGCCCGCCACGAAGCGGCTCAGGCTCTCGAAGTTGTCGACGATGACGCCCACGGCGCCGAGCACCGCGGTAAAGGCACCGGCCGCCTGGATCGCCCGCCCGACTTCCAGTTCCCCGGACAGGACGCCGTCTGCCAGGATCACGCCCGGCAACACCAGGGTGAGCTGGCTGAAGGTGCGCTGGAAAAAGTTGAGGGAGCGCTGCCTCTTGATGAGGCGTCCATAATTCTGGATAACCTTGTCCAGTTTACTGTCGATATGCACCCGCTCCTGGGCTTCGCCGCGGTAGAAGGCGATCGATTCCGCGTTTTCGCGCACGCGCATCAGGCTGAAGCGGAAATCCGCCTCGCGCCTCAGCTGCCAGAAATTCAGGTGGATCAGCGGGGTGCCGAATATCCAGAGGGCGATGACGGTGCCGAACGTCGCATACACGGCCAGCACGCCGACCAGCAGGTGGGAAATCGACCACAGCACGGCGCTGAAGGCCACCAGTTGCATGACCGAACCCAGGAAGATCAGCAGGAAATTGATCGACCTTCCCGTGAAGGTATTGATGTCTTCGCTGATGCGCTGGTCGGGGTTGTCGATCTCGCTGCTCGAACCCAGTTCGTAATACCTGCGCCCTTTCAGATAGCCGTCGAGGAAGCGCCCGGTCAGCCAGCGCCGCCACTGGTTGGCGAACAGGTCGCGCATGTAGTAATAGAAGGCATAGACCGGCACCGCGAAAGCCAGCACGAACAGGCACATCCTCACCGATTTCCAGAAGCGGCCACCATCCTTGGCCGCCAGCGCCGAAGTCATCTCGCCGGACTGGTCGTTCAGCATGACGGCCAGCTTGGTCTCGACCAGCATCAGCACGATCAGGAGCGCCAGCAGCAGCCAGGCCCTCCCCTTTTCTTCCCCCAGCCAGTAAGGTTTTGCCACACCGATAAATTGCTTCCAAGCAGCGAGCGACAAGGGCGCGGCGCGGCGTCGTTTCTTTGGTGCCGCCGACGCGTCATCGGTCCTGGCGTCGGTTCTGGCGGAGGTGGGCGTGTTCATTTCAAGGGCATAAACGTGGCATCAGTCCCAGCATACGACCAGGAATGAAGGCGTTCGGTGCGGAAACGGACATAGCGGCGATTGATTACAATGACTGAAACCGGTGCCGTATACACAGGGAGAGCCAAATGGGAGCGTGGTCTCACGAGTCATTCGGAAACGATGACGCATGCGATTGGGCAGCACAGCTGGACGAATACGATGACCTGAGCCTTGTCGAGGCGACGCTCGACACCGTGCTCGAGGCCGGCGACGACGAGCTCGAGGCGCCGGAGGCGTCCGAAGCCATTGCGGCGGCTGAAGTGGTGGCCCGGCTGCAGGGCAATCCCGGCACGGCGGATGCCTTACCGGAAGAACTCGACGCCTGGGTGGAGCGCATCCGGCTCCTGCCCTCGGCCGACCTTGCGGCGAAGGCGCGTCGTGCCCTCGATCGCGTGCTCGCCGGTCCTTCCGAGTTGATGGAACTGTGGGACGAATCCGGGGAATCGGAGGCGTGGCAGGCTTCTGTAAGAGAGCTCAAGGACCGCATACGCATCTGACGACGCGTACGCAGCCTGGGGGTATGACAGCTTACTTCTGCAGATCCCAGCCGCCGAAGGCATTCGGCAGCTGGCCGGCGGCCGTGGTCTCGAGCAGGTCGCCCTTCAGGTTGGTCAACACGACCGGCAGCTCGTTGCCACCCAGTTCGAGGGTCACCTGGCGGCAGGCGCCGCAGGGGGCGATCGGACCGTCGGTATCGCCGATCACGGCCAGGGCCGTGAAATCGCCCGGCTTGTAGCCGTGGGCGATGGCCGAGAAGAAAGCGGTGCGCTCGGCGCAGTTGCACAAGCCATAGGACGCGTTCTCCACGTTACAGCCGCGGAAGATGCGGCCGTCCTTGCACTCGAGTGCGGCGCCGACCTTGAACTTCGAGTAGGGGGTATAGGCCAGTTCGCGTGCGGCGCGGGCTTCTTCGATGAGTTTTTCGTATTTCATGGGAACTCCAGGCCGTCGTGGTTTTTACGGACGAATGGTCTTGTAGATCATCGGCTGCGCAGCCGGCGCCTCCGCCGCGATGCGGTAAGCCGCCTGCACCTGGCGCACCGCCTGCTCCGCCGCTTCGCTGGAGCGCGCATGCACCAGCGCGATCGGCTGACCCGCATCGACCTTGTTACCGAGTTCGATCAGGTCGGTCAGGCCAACGGCGAAGTCGATCGGGTCTTGCGGACGCACGCGGCCGCCGCCCAGCGCCACCACCGCCAGGCCCAGGCCGCGGCAGTCGGTCGAGTAGGCGTAACCCGATTCCAGGGCCGGCACCGGCACCACGATCGGCGCCTTGGCCAGATGGGCGTCCGGCTTGTCCATCAGGTCGGCCGGGCCGCCCAGGGCGGTGACCATGCGCGCGAAACGCTCGGCGGCTTCGCCCGAATCCAGGGCGTGCTGCAGCTTGGCGTGGGCTTCTTCGCTGGTCGCGGCCAGGCCCGAGATGACCAGCATCTCGGCGCACAGCGCCATCGTCACTTCGTGCAGGCGCTTTGGTCTCGACTTGCCGGTCAGGTAGTCGATCGCGACGCGCACTTCGACTGCATTGCCGGCCGCCGGGCACAAGGACTCGTTCATGCCGGTCAGGATCGCCGAAGTGCGGGTGCCTGCACCGTTGCCTACCTTGACGATCGACTCGGCCAGCTCCACCGATTTTTCGTAGGTCGGCATGAAGGCGCCGCTGCCAGCCTTGACGTCCATGACCAGGGCGTCGAGGCCCGCCGCCAGCTTCTTCGACAGGATCGAGCCGGTGATCATCGCCACCGATTCGACGGTGGCGGTGGTGTCGCGGATGCTGTAGAAGCGCTTGTCGGCCGGCGCCAGCTGGGCGGTCTGGCCGATGATGGCGACGCCGACTTCCTTCACCACCTTCTTGAACAGCTCGGGATCCGGCACCGTCGAGTAGCCCGGGATCGAATCGAATTTGTCCAGGGTGCCGCCGGTGTGGCCCAGGCCACGGCCCGAGATCATCGGCACGAAGCCGCCGCAGGCCGCGATCATCGGGCCCAGCATCAGCGAAACGACGTCGCCGACGCCGCCGGTCGAGTGCTTGTCGACCACCGGCCCCGGCAGGTTCAGCGATTTCCACTCCATGACCTGGCCGGAATCGCGCATCGCCAGCGTGAAGGCGACCCGCTCGTCCATGTTCATGTCGTTGAAGTAGACGGCCATGGCGAGGGCCGCGATCTGGCCTTCGGTGACTTCACCGTTCGGGATGCCGCGTACGAAGAACTGGATTTCTTCCTTGGTCAGGGTGCCGCCGTCGCGCTTTTTGCGGACGATTTCTTGGGGGAGGAACATGATTGCTTCCTTAAGTGTTAGCTCGTAAACGTCGTTCCCGCGGAGGCGGGAACCCAAGTTTGTTCGCGTTACGCTAGCAGAACTTGGGCTCCCGCCTGCGCGGGAACGACGGGGTAACTCAGTATTAAACGCCGTACGGAATCCAGACGTTCTTAACCTGGCTGGCGTGCTGCAGTACCGTCTTGCCGCAAGCCTGCTTGGCATCGAACCAGTCGCGGCCCTTGGCGCCGCCGGTCCAGGTGCGCTTCAGCGACTCGCTGGAGAGGCGCTCGACTTCCGCGCAACCTTCCGCCGAACCGTCGTGGCGCCACACGGCATCCACGTCGAAGTGCGAAGCCAGGGTGCGGGCCAGTTCGTCGCTGGAGCCGGTGACGATGTTCAGCGCGCCGCCCGGCAGGTCCGAAGTGTCCAGCACCTGGTACAGGTCCAGCGCCGACAGCGGATGCGCTTCCGACGGCACGGCGATCACGCGGTTGCCCAGCGCCAGCGCCGGGGCGACCAGCGAGATGAAGCCCAGCAGCGGGTTCTCGTTCGGGCAGACGATGCCGATCACGCCGACCGGCTCGTTCAGCGCCACGGTAATGCCGTGCATCGGCGGCTGGTGCGCCAGGCCGTCGTACTTGTCGGCCCAGGCGGCCCAGTAGAACAGGCGCTCGATCGAGGCCTGCACTTCGGCCGCAGCGTTCTTCGCGCCGGTCTGCTGGGCGATACGCGACGCGAATTCGTCGGCGCGCACGGCCAGGTTTTCGGCGATGTAGTACAGCACCTGGGCGCGGTTGTGGGCGGTGGCTTTCGACCAGCCGGCCGCCTTGTGCGCGGCTTCGACGGCGTTGCGGATGTCCTTGCGGTTGCCTTCGCCGATGTCGGCGATGAACTGGCCGTTGGCGCCATGGATGGCGCGGCTGTAGGCGCCGTCCGGGCGGGCCTGCTTGCCGCCGATGTAGAGCTTGGCGGTACGGTCGACGGCGAACGGGACACCCTCTTCCACCGGCTTGAGCTTGCCCTTTTCAGGCGCGAGCGGCGCGGCCGGGCGGCGGTCTTCGGCCAGCGGGGTCAGGTACTCGTACATGCCCTCCTTGCCGCCTTCGCGGCCGAAGCCCGATTCCTTGTAACCGCCGAAGCCGCAGGCGGCGTCGAACTGGTTGGCGGTGTTGATCCACACCACGCCGGCCTTGATGGCGGGCGCGACGTCCAGTGCCAGGCTGATCGACTCGGTCCACACGCAGGCGGCCAGGCCGTAGACGGTGTTGTTGGCCAGCTGGACCGCTTCACCCGGGGTGCGGAAGCTCATCGCCACCAGCACCGGGCCGAAGATTTCGGTCTGGGCCACGGCGGCCGAGGTCGAGGCGCCGGTGATCAGGGTCGGCAGGTACCAGGAGCCGGCAACCGGCATGTCGCAGCTCGGCTGCCAGATTTCGCAACCCTCGGCGCGGGCGGATTCCACCAGGCCGGTGATGCGCTGCTGCTGCACCGGATCGACCAGCGCGCCGATGTCGTTCGACTTGTCCAGCGGCGAGCCGACGCGCAGGTTCTGCATGCGCGCCTTGACCTTGGCGATGAAGCGCGGGTAGACCGATTCCTGCACCAGCAGGCGCGAGCCTGCGCAGCAGACCTGGCCCTGATTGAACCAGATCGAATCCACGAGACCTTCGACGGCGGCGTCCAGGTCCGCGTCTTCGAAGACGATGAAGGGCGACTTGCCGCCCAGTTCCAGAGACAGCTTCTTGCCGGTGCCGGCGGTGGCCTTGCGGATGATGCGGCCCACTTCGGTCGAGCCGGTGAAGGCCAGCTTGTCGATGCCCGGGTGGTTGACGATGGCTTCGCCCACGCGGCCGTCGCCGGTGACGATGTTGACCACGCCGGCCGGCACGCCGGCCTGCTGGCAGATCTCGGCGAACAGCAGTGCGCTCAAGGACGTGAACTCGGCCGGCTTGAAGACGATGGTGTTGCCGGCTGCGAGCGCAGGCGCGATTTTCCACGCCAGCATCAGCAGCGGGAAGTTCCACGGCACGATCTGGCCGACCACGCCGACGGCGCGGTAGTCGGCGAATTCTTCCGACTGCAGCTGGGCCCAGCCGGCGTGATGATAGAAGTGGCGCGCGGCCAGCGGCAGGTCGGCATCGCGGGTTTCGCGGATGGTCTTGCCGTTGTCCAGGGTCTCGAGCACGGCGAACAGGCGCGAGTGCTTCTGCAGCAGGCGGGCGATCGCGTACAGGATCTTGGCGCGGCCGTGGCCGCCCATGGCGACCCAGAGCGGCTGGGCGCGGCGCGCGGCTTCGACGGCGCGGTTGACGTCGTCCGAGGTGGCTTGCGTCACCTGGGCCAGTTCGTTGCCGTCGGCCGGATTGAAGGAACCGAAGGTGTCAAGGGCTTCAGTCCAGGCGTTGTCGATGAACAGGCCGAAACGGCGGCCATGCTGGTCCAGCCACGCTTGCGCTTCCTTGGTGCTTTCGGGTGCGGGACCGTAATCCATAGTTTGCAGAATCTCTTTGATAGTAGGCATGACGAATCCGTGAAATCTTAGGGTTGCGCGTGGCGGTGGGCGGCCGAGTAGTAGCCGGTCACGTGGTGCTCGAGCTGGCGCTCGATGTCGGTCAGCAGGCTGGATGCGCCGATGCGGAACAGGTGCGGCTGCAGCCATTCGTTACCCAGCTCTTCCTTCATCACGGTCAGGTACTGCAGCGCGGATTTCGCGGTGCTCACGCCGCCCGCCGGCTTGTAGCCGACCTTGAAGCCGGTACGTTCGTAGTATTCGCGGATCGCACGCACCATCACCAGCGACACCGGGATGGTCGCGTTCACGCCTTCCTTGCCGGTCGAGGTCTTGATGAAGTCGGCGCCGGCCATCATGCAGACCCAGGATGCCTTGGCCACGTTTTCCAGGGTGACCAGGTCGCCGGTCGCCAGAATGGCTTTCACGTGGGCTTCGCCGCAAGCCTGGCGGTAGGCCAGCATCTCGTCGTACAGCGCCTGCCAGTTACCGGTCAGGACGTGCTGGCGGGTGATCACGATGTCGATCTCGGTCGCGCCCGCGGCCACCGACAGTTCGATCTCGCGCAGCTTGGTTTCCATGCTCGACAGGCCGGCCGGGAAGGCGGTCGACACCGCGGCGATCGGCAGTCGGCCTTTCAGGACCTGCACCGCCGGGGTGATCATTTCGTGATACACGCAGACGGCGCCGGTGGTCAGCGAGTCCAGGCCCAGTGCCTGCATCAGGTCGGTGCGCAGCGGACGCATCGCCTTCATGCACAGGCGCTCGACGCGGCCCGGGGTATCGTCGCCGGACAGGGTGGTCAGGTCGATGCATTCGATCGCCTTGACCAGCCAGGCGGCCTGGTAGTCCTTCTTGACCGTGCGGCGGTTCGCCAGGCTGGCGGCGCGGCGGTCGGCGGCGTTGCGGTTGACCTTGAGGTGGTTGATCCAGCCCAGGTCGAGGCCGGTGGCCGTGTTACGCGCAGTGATAATTTTAGAATCGAGGTTCGGGCTCATAGCACAGCAGTTCCGTTCGAGAGAGGTTTGACGCCGAGGTGTTTGGCGAGCGTTGCGCCGATATCGGAGAAGGTGTCGGCCACCGGCAGTTCCTTCGCGGGCGCGGCCGGGCCGAAGAACAGCATCGGGATGTGTTCGCGGGTGTGGTCGGAGCCGGGCCAGGTCGGGTCGCAGCCGTGGTCGGCGGTGATCACGACCAGGTCGCCGGGCTGAAGCTTGGCCATGAATTCCGGCAGGCGCGCGTCCAGCTCGTGCAGCGCGTTCGAGTAACCGGCGACGTCGCGGCGATGGCCGAAGTGCATGTCGAAGTCGACGAAGTTCACGAAGGTCAGCGACTTGTCGCCGGCGGTGTCCGCGACTTCCAGCAGGCGGTCGAACAGCGCCATGTTGTCGGCGCCCTTGATCAGTTGGGTCACGCCCTGGCCGGCGAAGATATCGCTGATCTTGCCGAGCGCGATGACCTCGCCGCCGGCGTCCTTGACGTGGTCCAGCAGGGTCGGCGCGACCGGCGGCACGGCGTAGTCGTGACGGTTGCTGGTGCGCTTGTAATCACCGTTCGAGCCGGTGAAGGGACGCGCGATCACGCGGCCGATATTGTAGGGCTTGACCAGCTCGTACGCGGCTTCGCAGACTTCGTACAGGCGCTCGAGGCCGAAGTGTTCTTCGTGCGCGGCGATCTGCAGCACCGAGTCGGCCGAGGTGTACAGGATCGGCTTGCCGCTGGCGACGTGCTCGTCGCCCAGCTCGTTGATGATGGTGGTGCCGGAAGCGTGGCAGTTGCCCAGCCAGCCCGGTACGCCCGTCAGCTCCTGCAGTTTATCCGTCAGCTCTTTCGGGAAGCTCGGCACGGTCTTGGGAAAGTAGCCCCAGTCGAACAGCACCGGCACCCCGGCGATTTCCCAGTGGCCGCTCTGGGTGTCCTTGCCGGTCGACTGCTCGCGGGCGACGCCCCAGGCGCCGCTGAAGCCGTCGCGTTTCTCGAAACCGGCCGGCCATTCGCCGCAGGCTTTATGCGCCGCGGCGCCGAGGCCGATGGTTTCCAGGGTCGGCAGCGACATCGGCTTGCCTTCCCTGGCGGCCCATTCGGCGATGTGGCCGAGGGTGTTGGCGCCGGTGTCGCCGTACTTGCCGGCGTCGGGCAGTGCGCCGAGGCCGAAGGAGTCAAGCAGGAGGATGAATGCGCGTGACATATAGTTATCTCACATAGAAATTGCTAGCTCGTCGCCCCCGCGAAGGCGGGGGGTCCAAGTTTGCCTGCGTTTCGACTGCTCGACAAACTTGGGTCCCCGCCTGCGCGGGGACGACGTATTAGGCGTTAGCGGTCGTACCCAGACGTTCAATAAACGCGTGCATCAACGCCACCAGGTCCTTGGCCGCCACCGCAGCATACTTCAGGGTCTGCTCGTGCGACAGCGGGAACGGGGTCAGGCCTTCGGCCAGGTTGGTGATGGCGGAGACGCCGGCGACTTTCAGGCCGCAGTGGCGGGCGGCGATCACTTCCGGGACCACCGACATGCCGACCACGTCGGCGCCCATGGTGCGGAAGGCGCGAATCTCGGCCGCGGTTTCGAAGTGCGGGCCCGGGGTCGACAGGTAGACGCCTTCGTGCAGGGTGATGCCCTTCTCTTTCGCCACGGTCTTCACCAGTTCGCGGGTGTCAAGGTCATAGGCGTTGGCCATGCTGAAGAAGCGCGGGCCGAAGCGGTCGTCGTTCGGGCCGGCCATCGGGCTGCCCGGCAGCAGGTTGATGTGGTCGGAAAGCAGCACGATGCTGCCGGCGTCCACTTCCGGACGCAGCGAACCGGCCGCGTTGGTCACGAACAGCAGTTCGCAGCCCATCAGTTTCAGGGTACGGACAGCGGAAGTCATCACGCTGGCGCCGTAGCCTTCATAGAAGTGGCCGCGGCCCTTCATGCAGGCGACCGGCACGCCGGCCAGGGTGCCCAGCACCAGTTCGCCGGCGTGGCCGTGCACGGTGCTGATCGGGAAGCCAGGCAGGTCGGCGTAGCTGATCGCCACCGCGTCCGTCATCTGCTCGGCCAGCACGCCGAGACCGGAGCCGAGGATGAGCGCCACACGCGGCGTGAAACCGGGCTTGCGGGCACGGATGACGTCGGCGGCTTCGAATGGGGTGTTGCTGAGCATGGATGGCTTCCTTGTGATATTCGCTGGATTGGGCTTATTGCGGGTATTCGTGCTGGCAGACCGGAGAAGCTGAAGGAGCGTCAGGCGCTCAAGGTGTTGCACAGAAAGCGGGAGCCCGGTGCACCAAATAAATCAAACTATGCATTATCGTGGATTGGTATGGCAAATACCAAATTTTTGCTCGATTTATATGTAGAAGGTATAAATGGGCTATGCTGCATGTTAGCCCCCGGAGACAGCCTCGGATTGACGCCGACCAAACAAGTGTTTAAGATTAAAAACAATTGTTTATAGCCTCCTTGAATCGGAACCACCGTGAGCGAACACTCAAAAAAACAACAGTTGCTTGAGCTGATCCGCGCGAACCCCTTTATTTCGCAGCAGGATCTGGCTGCCAGCCTGGGGCTGTCGCGCTCGGCCGTGGCCGGCTATATCGCCGGCCTGATCCGCGAACGCAAGCTGCTGGGACGCGCCTACGTGCTGCCGGACCGCCGTCCCGTCACCTGCATCGGCGCGGCCAACCTCGACCGCAAGCTGCGCTCGCTGGCCGGCATCGCCATGCACACCTCGAACCCCGCCATCCAGAGCGAATCCTTCGGCGGCGTCGCCCGCAACATCGCCGAAAACCTCGCGCGCATGGGCACGCCGGCCGCCCTGCTGACCGCGACCGGCAAGGACAGCTCGGGCGCCGCCCTGCTCGCCCACGCAAAAAGCCTCGGCATCGACCTGGGGGGCACGCTGCAGCTGCCCGACCTCGCCAGCGGCACCTATACCGCGGTGCTGGACCAGGATGGCGAGATGGTGGTCGCGCTGGCCGACATGGCCCTCTACGACCGCCTCGATCGCGCCTTCGTCGACAGCTGCCAGGCCCGGCTCGCGACCAGCGCGCTGGTGGTGGCCGACCTCAACCTGCCGCTCGACACGGTCGACGCCGTGATCGCCGGAGCGCGCCGTGCCGAGGTGCCGCTGGTGCTGGTGGCGGTGTCCGAGCCGAAGATGGCGCGCCTGCCGCGCGATCTCTCGGGCGTGCGTCTCTTGATCCTGAACCGCGGCGAACTCGCGGCGCGGGTCGGGCGCGAACTCTCCAGCGAAACCGAGCTCGACGCCGCGGTGGCCGAAGTGCGGGCCCAGGGCGCGCGCGACCTGATCGTCACGCGCGGCGCCGACGGCGTGCTGTTCACGCGCGGCGGCACGGGTGAGGACCGGATCGTCCGCCTGTACGCGCCCGGCACCGACGTGGTCGACGTCACCGGCGCCGGCGACGCCTTCGCGGCCGCCGTGTGCTGGTCGCTGGTCCACGACGGCGAAGACCTCGAACTGGCCTGCCGGCGCGGCCTGAAACTGTCGGCGCTGACCCTCGGCGTGACCGAGACGGTGCATCCGCGCCTCGGCCCGGACACTCTTACGAACATGAACCTCCAGGACTGACCATGCAAGCCTTTCTCCAGTTTTCTCCCGAAGTGCAGGCCGCCCGCGCCGCCGGCAAACCCGTCGTCGCCCTCGAGTCGACCATCATCTCGCACGGCATGCCCTACCCGCAGAACGTGCAGACCGCGCGCGAAGTCGAGCAGGTGATCCGCGACGCCGGCGCGGTGCCGGCCACCATCGCCATCATCGACGGCCGCATCTGCATCGGCCTGTCCGACGACCAGCTCGAGCAGCTGGGCCAGTCGACGGACGCGATCAAGGTGAGCCGCCGCGACCTGGCCTACGTCCTGGCCACCAGAAAGCTCGGCGCCACCACCGTCGCCGCCACCATGATCTGCGCGAAGCTGGCCGGCATCGAAGTCTTCGTCACCGGCGGCATCGGCGGCGTGCACCGCGGCGCCGAGACCAGCTTCGACATCTCGGCCGACCTGCAGGAACTGGCCCGGACCGGCGTCGCCGTGGTCTGCGCGGGCGTCAAGTCCATCCTCGACATCGGCCTGACCCTCGAATACCTCGAGACCCACGGCGTGCCGGTGGTGAGCGTGGGCCAGGCGGCCTTCCCCGCCTTCTTCACGCGCGACAGCGGCTTCAAGGCCGACTTCCAGCTCGACACGCCGGAAGAACAGGCGCGCTTCATCCGCACCAAGTGGCAGCTCGGCCTGGAGGGCGGCGTGGTGGTCAGCAATCCGGTGCCGGAAGTCTCGTCGATGAAGAACGAGGAGATCGATGCCATCATCGCCCAGGCCCTGGCCGAAGCGGCGCAGCAGGGCGTGAAGGGCAAGCTCGTCACGCCCTTCCTGCTGGCGCGCATCAAGGAACTGACGGGCGGCCGCAGCCTGGCCACCAACATCGCCCTGGTCAAGCACAACGCCCTGGTCGGCGCCAAGCTGGCCGTGGCGCTGCACGCCACCCATTAACGACAGCCTGACGGGTTCTCCATGTCGATCGACCTGAAGCAGTTGAAGTATTTCCTCGCGGTGGCCGAAGAGAAAAGCTTCAGCCGCGCCGCCGAGCGCCTGCACATCTCGCAACCGCCGCTCTCGCAGCAGATCATGAAGCTGGAGAGCGAGCTGGGGGTGCGCCTGTTCGCGCGCACCACCCGCAGCTTCGAGCTGACGGTGGCCGGCAAGGCCTTCATGCAGGAAGCCTCGGACCTGCTGGGGCGGATGCGGATGGCGGTCGACACCATCCGCCAGATCGACCGCGGCGAGGTCGGGCGCCTGCGCGTGGGCATCGTCGGCTCGGCGATGTGGGGCCCGATACCCGGCCTGCTGGAACAGTTCCAGAGCCAGTTCCCGCGCGTGACCTGGACCATCCACGAACTCGGCCCGAACGAGCAGTGGGACGCCCTGCGCGGAAAACAGATCGACGTCGGCTTCTGGCGCGAGCCGAAGCGCGACGAGGACGAACTGAAGCACGCCGGCCTGCGCCAGGACCTGTGCTTCCAGGAGAACTACTGCGTGGCGGTGAACGTCCAGGATCCGCTGGCGCGCAAGGACCGCATCGAGCTCACCGACATCGCCGGCGAGCCGCTGCTGATCCTGCACCTGGACCAGTCGGCCGAGCCGCGCTACCTGATCCAGTGCTGCGTGAACGCCGGCTTCCAGCCGACCATCTTCCAGGAGGCGGCCGAGCCGCAGACCCTGCTGGCGATGGTGGGCGCGGGCCTGGGCGTGGCGCTGATGCCGGAGACCACCGGCCGGATCGGCTGGCCGGGCGTGCGCTTCCTGCCGATCAGGGACATTCCGCCGTCGGCGAACCTGTACATCACCTATCCGATCCAGGACGACGCGCCGGTGGTGCGGGCCTTCCTGAAGATCGTGAATCCGGAAGGCGAATCCTAGGAATCGATCCCGATAGGGATAGGCTCCACTCAAGCCGGCGGACTGGCCGCATCCATCAGGTTCGTCCGCAGATTGACGATGGCCTTCTGCAGGGTCCGGAACTCTTCCGGGGTCAAGCCCGCGGCCTTGGCCGTGACCTCGCGGTAGTCGAAGGCTTTTTCCCGCAGTTGGCGTCCGGCCTCGGTCAGGGACACCCGCACGCTGCGCTCATCCTCCGCGTCGCGCTCGCGGCGCACATATCCCATCGCTTCCAGGCGCTTGAGCATCGGCGTGAGCGTGCTCGGCTCCAGGAACAGGTTTTCGCTGAGGCCCTTGACCGTCTGCCGGTCCTGTTCCCAGAGCGCGATGATGGTCACGTACTGCGGGTAGGTCAGCCCCAGCTGCTCCAGCACCGGCTTGTAGACGCGTGAATAGGCCAGGTTGGTCGAGTAGATGGCAAAGCACATGAAGTCGCCGAGTTTTGCGGCGTCCTTGCGCTTCCGATCGTCCTTGCTCATTTGACATCCCCAAAAAATAATTATCGCGATAACGATTATCGTACTTGAAAAGCGCGGAGACTTCGTATAAATTTATGATCATAATGATTATCGTCATAAGTAATTCCAGAAAGTTCTCCTCTAACCGCCATCGGAGTCAAGCATGAGCAAGCACGACAAGCAGTCCAGCATCCGCAGCCTGGCAGCGGCAGCCGCCCTGGCCGCCGCATCCTTCGCCCTGCCCGGCGCGGCGCAAGCGGCAAGGCCGGCGCCCGGCTTCGCCTCGATCAAACAGGTGGATGCGGGCGTCCTGAATGTCGGCTACGTGGACGAAGGTCCGGCCACGGGCCCCGTCGTGATCCTCCTGCACGGCTGGCCCTACGACATCCACAGCTACGTCGACGTCGTGCCCCTGCTGACCAGGGCCGGCTATCGCGTGATCGTGCCCCACCTGCGCGGTTATGGCAGCACCCGCTTCCTCGACGCCCATGCCGTGCGCAACGGCGAACCGGCGGCGCTCGCGGCCGACGTGGTCGCGCTGATGGATGCGCTGAAGATCGACCGCGCCATCCTGGCCGGCTACGATTGGGGCGCGCGCACGGCGGACATCGTCGCCGCCCTGTGGCCGCAGCGCGTCAAGGGCCTGGTGTCGGTGAGCGGCTACCTGATCGGCAGCCAGGAAGCGGGCAGGCAGCCGCTGCCGCCCGCCGCGGAACAGCAGTGGTGGTACCAGTTCTACTTCGCCACCGAGCGCGGCCGGGTCGGCTACGAGAAGAACCGCCACGATTTCGCCAAACTGATCTGGCAGACCGCCTCGCCCCGCTGGCACTTCGACGACGCCACCTTCGAGCGCAGCGCCGCCTCGCTGGACAATCCGGACCACGCCGCCATCACGATCCACAACTACCGCTGGCGGCTCGGCCTGGCGGAGGGAGAAGCGAAATACGCGGGGCTGGAAGCCAGCCTTGCCACATCGCCGGCCATCACGGTCCCGACGATCACCCTGGAGGGCGACGCCAACGGCGCGCCGCATCCTGAGCCGGCGGCTTATGCGAAGCGCTTCACCGGCAAGTACAGACATGAACTCATCCGCGGCGGCATCGGCCACAACCTGCCGCAGGAAGCGCCGCGCGCCTTCGCCGACGCCGTGATCGACGTCGACCATCTCTGAGACGGAGAGCAGACCCGCCATGTTCGAATTCAAACGCATGCTTCGCCATCCCCTGAACTGGCTGTCCGGCGCCGTCCTTGCAGCGGCCGCTACCGGCGCCGCCTTCTCGATGATGATGCCGGCGGCCGGCGCGGCCGGCGCGGCCGATACCGGCTACCGCAGCGGCTTGCCGGTACTCGGCGCCCTGCCGCCGCTGGACGGCGCCGTGACCTGGCTGAACTCCCCTGCCCTCAGCGGCAAGGCTTTGCAGGGCAAGGTGGTGCTGGTCGATTTCTGGACCTATTCCTGCATCAACTGCATCCGCACCTTGCCCTACCTGCGCGCCTGGGAACGGAAATACCGTGACCAGGGCCTGGTCGTGGTCGGCGTCCACACGCCGGAGTTCGACTTCGAGAAGGAGATCGCGAACCTCAACCAGGCCCTTGCGCGCTTCATGATCGACTACCCGGTGGCCGTGGACAGCGACAGGCGCATCTGGACCGCCTTCCGCAACAATGCCTGGCCCGTGTTCTACATTGCCGACGCCCGCGGCCAGCTGCGCGCGCGTGTCGTCGGCGAAGGCAACTACGAGAAGACGGAACGCATCATCCAGTCACTGCTGGCGGAAGCGGGCAAGGCCGGCGCGCCGGACACCCTCGTCACGCCGCGCGCCGCCGGCGAACAGTCCGCCCCCGACCTCGCGCACCTGGGGTCCGGCGAAACCTATGTAGGCTATGCGCAGGCGTCCAATCTGGCCGGCGGCGGGCAGCTCGAACGCGATGCGCCGCACGATTACGCGAGGACGGAGGTCGGATCGAACCAGTGGAGCCTCGTCGGCAACTGGACCGTCGGCGCCGAGCGCGCCCGCCTGAACCACGCGGACGGCAGCATCGTCTACCGCTTCAGTGCGCGCGACCTGCACCTGGTGCTGGGACCGGGACCCGGCGGCAAGCCGGTGCGCTTCCAGGTACGCATCGACGGCCGCGCGCCCGGAGCGGATCACGGTTCGGACACCGACGTCGACGGCAACGGCAGCATCGGCGATACGCGGCTCTACCAGCTCGTCAGGCAGTCCGGCGCCGTGAAGGAACACCTGTTCGAGATCCGCTTCCTCGACGCCGGCGCCAGCGCCTTCGCGTTCACCTTCGGCTGATCCTTTCGGAGACAAACCATGAGCACTTCCAGCCCGATCGTCCGCGAGGACCGGGTCTGCCTGGTGGGCGGCAGTACGACCTGTTGGAGCAGGCGCAGGTGGGCGTGTTCAGGCGTTGAAGGGCGCGCACCTTGCCCGTTTTACAGCGAGGGCTTCACGGTTTCCTTTGCCTTGCGATCCGCCTGCACCAGTTCGGAAGGCCGGGGATCGTAAAGCTCGACCTTCGTCGACGTGATCCGGAGGCGGGCCCCGGCCGAGAGGCCACTATCGTCCTGGCACGCCGGACCGCCTGGCCACGATGGATGGGGGCTTTCGCACCACTCCGGGTCCGGTCCCATCTGGATGATGTTCGTCGGCTCGCCGTACTTGGCAATGGCGTTGGCGCGCAATGCCTTTACGTTGTCGTTATTCCAGGGCATTTCATAAATCACCCTTTCGACCACAATCGCGCCGCCTGGAATCGCCCGGACGTGGACCGAGGTTTTACCGGCCGGCGCTTCACAGTGCATATATAGCTTGTACTTTTTCCCTGGAAGGTAGGGATTCGGCTCGGCGAACGGTGTCACATCGAATTTGCCGTGGTCGCGCTGGCACTTCGCTTGCAAGGCGGCCTTGGCTTCGCTGGGGCTCATCCCCAGCCTGACACCGCCGAGATCGAAGGCCCTGACGTCCGTTGCCGATGCAAGGCCGCTCAAGAGCATCGCGGACAAGAATACTGCGGTTTTTTTCATCAATCTGATTCACGCTTGAAAAAGTTGCCTCAAGGAACATTCTAAGCGATGCAAGCGCGTAATATGTCGCCTATTGCTTACAGAACGATGAAAGGCCACACGTGCATACGAATCTGAGCGCTGCTCAATCCGACTTTCTCTACAATTTGTACCTGGTGCTGCGCGAAGCGCCGTTGTCGGTGCACGGACGTTACCGCACCTTCGAGACCGCCGCCGTCGATATGCGCCCCTGGCACGTCGAGGCCATTTCGCTCGATGCGCTCAGGCACCTGGTAAAAGAGCGCAAGCCAAAAGGACTCCGGCGCGGTCACAGGATGGCGCGCAAGGATCGTGGCAAACACTTGTTCGCCGAGGGCGCCCCGGTCATGACCAAGGACGAGATGCTGCACTTCTTCTTCGAAAACGACCGTGTCACCCTGGTCACCGGCCTCGAAAACGGAAAGGATGGCATCGCACATTGGTCGGCGCAGATTCCGGTACCGGAAGGCCGCCTGAAGGGCGGATCTTATTCCCCTCGCGTCAATCGCGAGGATCTGGACTGGGCTGAAGGCGAGCTGCGCCGTTATGAAGCTGGCCAGCTGGCCGCCGCGGCCTGACCGCTTTCGAGCCCGAGGCGGATTCCCGGCGCACTCAATGCGTCGCCCCACCCGCCAGCGCCACGTCGGCGTCCACTGACAGCGCCACCTCGACCGCAAGCCGCAAGCCCGCCACGACCTCCTCCAGTGCCATCGACGGCGTCGGTTCGGGCCAGGCCGCGGCCTGCTCGGGCAGGAAGGGCACGTGGATGAAACCGGCCTTCACGCCCTGCCCGCGCAGGTGGTGCATCAGCGCATAGAAGACGTGATTGCAGACGAAGGTGCCGGCGGTCTGCGACACGCCCGCCTTCAGGCCCTGCTCGCGCATCGCCGCCACCATGGCCTTGATCGGCAGGGTCGTGAAGTAAGCGGCCGGGCCGTCCGCGACGATCGGCGCGTCGATCGGCTGCTGTCCGGCGTTGTCGAGGAAGCGCGCGTCGTCGACGTTGATGGCGATGCGCTCCATCGAGATCTCCGGACGCCCGCCGGCCAGCCCCACCGCGATCGCGATGTCGGGGCGGACTTCGTCGACGAAGCCGAGCAGCGCCTCGGCGGCGCGGCCGAATACGCAGGGCAGCAGGCGCACCTCGACCTTGAAACCATCGCCGGACCAGCCCTCCAGCAGGCGCACGGCTTCCCATGCCGGGTTGATGGAGGCGCCGTTGAAGGGCTCGAATCCGGTGAGAAGGACAGTTTTCATGAGCTTATCGATACATCAGGAAGTAGAGCAGGACGATATTCGCCAGCAGCAGCGGCAGCGCGGTCGGCAGCTGGGCCTTGATCACGGCGTTCTTGTCCGGCAGCTCGAGCAGGGCCGCCGGGACGATGTTGAAGTTGGCGGCCATCGGCGTCATCAGGGTGCCGCAATAGGCGCTGAACATGCCGATCGCCGCCATTACGGCCGGATTCGCATGATACACCCCGACCAGTATCGGAATCCCGATGCCGCCGGCGATGACCGGGAAGGCGGCGAAGCCGTTGCCCATCACGACCGTGAACAGCGCCATCCCGATGCAGAAGGCGGCGCAGGCGACCAGGCGCGAATCCATCGGAATATACGAGGTCGTGATGTGGGCCACGGCCTTGCCGACGCCGGCCTCGGAAAACAGCAGCCCGAGCACGGCCAGCATATGCGGCAGCACCACCGCCCAGCCCATCGCGTCGATCAGGCGGCGCGCCTCGCGCACGCCCTGCAGCGGCGTGGCGCGCGTCAGCCAGCAGGCCAGCGCCAGGGCCACGATGGAGCCGCAGCCCATGCTCACCAGGGTCAGGTTCTTCGGATCGAGCAGCGGCGCGCTGTAGGCTCCCAGGTCGATGCGTACGTCCTTCAGCAAGGTCGAGCCGATCATCGTCACCACCGGAATCGCGAGCGCCGGCACCAGCAGCCTGTGGCCGAGCCGGGCCGCGCTGGCGCGGCGCGCGTCTTCCGGCGGCGGATTCGCCTTCCCTCCCCGCACCAGGCCGACGCCCGCCACCAGCGCCATCGCGACCATGAGCAGGCCGGTGACGGCCGGCGGCGTGCGCCCGCCCGCCAGGTAGAGCAGCGCGTACAGGCCCCAGAACAGCGCGCTCGTGAAGCGGAGCGGATTGCTGCGGTCGCGCAGGTTCATGATGGCCGTGGCCGCGAACAGCAGGCCGACCAGCACGTAAAAATCGTCGAGCGCGAGGATCATTGCGTGACTCCGTCGGCCACGTGGCGCGGCCTGCCCGTGCAGCGCAGGATGCGGGCATCGAGCCGGCGCAGGTTCCAGGCGTGGATCAGGAAGGCCGTGACCGCGGTCGGGATGCCCCACATCGCCATGCGCAGGGGATCGACTTCGAGCCCTTCGGCGCGCAGGATGGTCTGCATCAGCACGATGGCGCCGAAGGCCACGAACACGTCTTCGCCGAAGAACAGGCCGACGTTGTCGGTGGCGGCGCTCATCGCGCGGATGCGCTGGCGCATCGCCTCGTCCAGGTTGGCGCCGCGCGCTTCGGCGGCCGCCTCGGCCATCGGCGCCAGCAGCGGCCTCACCATGTTCGGATGACCGCCGAGGCTGGTCAGGCCAAAGGCGGCGGCGAGTTCGCGCACCAGCAGGTAGACCGTCAGCAGGCGCCCGGTGGTGGCGGAGCGGATCTTCGCAATGCTGGCCTGGGCGTGCTCGCGCAGCCCGGCGCGCTCGAGCAGGCCGATCGCGGCCAGCGGCAGCAGCAATATCAAGGGCAGGTTGCGGGTCTTGACGAAAGCGGTGCCGAGCGATTCCAGCAGGTGGACGAGGGACAGGCCGCCGGCCAGCCCGGTCACGCCGCAGGCGGCGATCACGACCAGCACCGGATTGGCGCGCAGCAGGAATCCGGCGACGACAACGGCAATGCCGAGCAGCGGCCACAGGTTGACAGCGGTGTGCATGGGTCTCCGTATGGATTTTTTATCGTGGAGATATTACCTCAGCATAGGGCGCGTCCAACGAATGGATGAGATCCGCCATCGCAGCCCGCGCCGCCGTGGCTTTTACATCGGAAGAACGGCCACTGCATGAACGCGCCACTCCCGCATTGCGTGTGCACATGACAAGGCGGCGCCCACCCGCTATGCTCGGTGGGTCATCCAAGGGAGGCAGCCATGAATTCGCTATTACGCAGAGTCTCGCTGCTGACCGCGCTCGGCCTCGCCAGTTGCGGCGGCGACATCGGCATCGGCATCGGGGTCGTCTGGCACGACGGTCCCCAGTACCCGTGGCCCAACCACCCCGACTGGCCCAGCTGGCCCGACCGGCCGCAGGGCGCGACCGGACTCTTCCCCATTGCCGGGGACGTCTGCGGCGTCTGCGGCGGTTCGAAGGACGGCACCGGCTCGGCGGCCCGCTTCAATGCGCCGGAAGGCATTGCCGCCGACACCGCCGGCAACCTGTATGTGGCGGAGCCGGCCAGCGCGACCGTCCGCAAGGTCACGCCCCAGGGCGCGGTCACGACCCTGGCCGGCGCCCTCGGCGCGGTCGGCTATGCGGACGGCAGCGGCGGCGCGGCGCGCTTCAACGGACCGAGCCGGCTGGCGGCGGATTCCCAGGGCAATGTGTATGTGACCGACACCGGCAACTCGGTGGTGCGCAAGATCACGGCGGCCGGCCTGACCGGCACTGTAGCCGGCAACGGCACCTGCGGCAGCGTCGACGGGCGCACGACGTCCGCCCAGTTCTGCAATCCGAAGGGCATTGCGCTGGACCGCCGCGGCAATCTGTGGATCGCGGATACCGGCAACCACACGGTGCGCCGCATCGATATCGACGGCAAGGTCAGCACCGTGGCCGGCTCGCCGGGCGTGTGCGGCAGCGCGGACGGGCGCGGCGGCGCAGCCCGCTTCTGCAATCCGCAGGACGTCGGCGTCGACGAATGGGACAACGTCTATGTGGTCGACACCGGCAATTCGACCGTCCGCATGATCAAGACCGACGGGACGGTATCGACCCTGGCGGGCCAGGCCGGCCAGTGCGGGGCGGTGGACGGCAGCAGCACCGTGTCGCGGCTGTGCGCGCCGAGCGGCATCGCGGTCGAGGGCAACGACTTGTATATCGCGGACACCGGCAACGCCACCATCCGCAGGATCAACCTCGACAACGTGACCAGCACGGTGGCGGGCGTGGCCGGCCGCCAGGGCATCCAGCTGGGCGCCCTGCCCGGCGGCCTGGACCGGCCGATCGGGGTAGCGCGCGCACCGGACGGCTCGTTCGCGCTCACGACCCATAACCTGGTCGTGAAGCTGCTGCCGGCGAAATAAGTTTTACTCGGGCCGGACAGGATTGCTGGCATCCTTCCCCACCACCGTGGTCCAGGGACGCGCGCGCCAGCTCGTCACCAGGCCCTGGACGACGTAGGGGTCGGTCTTGGCGAAGCGTTCGGCGACTTCCGGCGAGTCGCCGCTGAACAGCAGGACGGCGGTGTCGGCCGGATCGGCCAGGGCGCCGGCGATCACGAGTTCGCCGCGCTGCTCGGCCTCCCAGGCCAGTTTCAGGTGTTCGTTGCGGAATTCGCCGCGGCGCGCCAGGTAATCGGGCGCCAGTTCATACATCAGCAGGTAGTGCACGGAGTCTCCCAGACATGGATTCGACAAGACCAAGGCATCTTAACGCATCCCAATGCGGGCCGGCCGGAGGCTGGCAGCATGGCGCCCATGAAACGACATCACATCACACTGGGCGCACGCACGACGGCCGACGGCGTCGTCACCTCGGCCTCGAGCTTCATGTCGATCGACGGCGCCCGCATCGCCCTCGAAGGCGATGAGATCAGCTGCCATGGCTGCGGCGGCACCGGCACCATCCAGTGCACCGGGCCGCGCACGCAAGAGCGCTTCAACGGCAGGCAGGTGGCGCTGGAGGGTGACCTGTGCATCTGCAACTGCGCGACGCCGCCGACACTCCTCCCCAGCCAGGGCTCGCGCTACCAGACGGTCGAGGACACGGCGGCCTGAGCAGGCCCTGCCCTGCAGCTTTGCGCCAGCCATGTTATCGTTGCGACATGGCAACGTCGCTTGGGTAATTACTCCGCTCCTATGGCTTTGTACCTCAGCGCACAGAACGTTTCAGGATGGCAGAGGTAGACTAGTAGCATGGACACCAGGAAAAAAGTAGCGGCAGGGATGGCTGGCTTTGCCAGCATGCTGTGGCTGGGCCTCACGGCTGCGGTCGCGGCCAACCAGCGCCGCCTCGTATTCAATCCTACCGTCGAGCGCGAAGTCAAAAGCCCGCGCAGCAGCGGCCACCGCACCCGTCCCGTGGTGTTGCGCGCCGCCGACGGCACCCGTCTCTGCGGCTGGCTGATGACCCCGCAGATCCCTGGCCCGCATCCGGCCGTCGTCTATTTCGGTGGCCGCTCCGAGGAAGTCTCCTGGGTGGTGCGCGATGCCGGCAAGCTCTTCCCCAACATGGCCGTGCTGGCCGTGAATTACCGCGGCTACGGCGATTCGCATGGCGACCCGGACGAGATCCACATGGTCGAAGACGGCTGCATGCTGTTCGACTGGATGGCCGCACGCGCCCACGTGGACGCACGCCGCATCGCCGTGGTCGGTCGCAGCCTGGGTTCCGGCGTCGCCGTGCAGGTGGCGAAGGAGCGTCCGGCGCATTCGGTGGTCCTGATCACGCCCTACGATTCGATCCTGGCGATCGCCAAGCGCAAGTTCCGCGTGATGCCGATCGAGTACATGCTGCGCCACCGCTTCGAGTCGATCAAATATGCGCCCGCCCTGAAGGCGCCGACTTATGTATTGCGCGCGGAAAGCGACGACGTGGTGCCGCATTCGCATACCGACCAGCTGGTGGCCAAGCTGGCCCAGTTGTGCGGAGACGACATCGTGCCCGGCTCGGACCACATGGACATCCCCTACCTGGAAGGCACCCAGAGCCGCATCGCCGGCTTCCTGAGCTCCCAGTTCGCCAAACCACTGGAACAGGCCGCGGCGGCGGGTAGTCGCGCGCCTGACGCGGCGCCGGCAAGCGCCGCATCGAGCGCGCCGATTCCGGCGCCTGTCATCGCCTCCGTCGCTACCGATGGCGCGCCGGCGCCTCTCATTCCCGCTCCCGTCGCGGCGATTGCCGTCACGGCCACCCTCCTTCCCAACCCGGCCGATGCCATCCCGCTGCCCGCCATGGACGCCAGTCCCAAGCTGACCGCACTGCCGATCCAGGTAGCCGTCAAGTAAGCGGCAAGCCGGCGCGCATCGGCCTCGGCCAGCCTTTCGCAGCTGTCAAGACGTGTGGTTTTCTGCAAGAAACCACCGAAAAGTGGCACTATTTATATTTCCAGTAAATAAATTGCGAAGTAAAATCGTATTTGCCACGAATAAACAGACTGATGCATAGTTAAACGTCAAGGACGAATACGATGCTCAACCGCGTGGCCGACTCTCCGGTCTTGCCCGCCTCGGCCAGATTACACAATCGACACCACAGGATTCAACAAGGTTTGACACAGTCCGCGAGGAGACCCGCGGATGGCTGGTCCTTGCTTTGCCGCGTAGCGCGCAAGCTTGCAGGTCCTTCCAGATTCAGGAAAAACAGATGAAATTCAAGCAACTCAGTCTGGCGATCGCGGCACTCTGCATCAGCGCCAGCGCATCGGCCGACATCGCCGGCGCCAAGCTGGCCATCGTCTATGACGCCGGCGGCAAGTTCGACAAGTCCTTCAACCAGTCGGCGGCCGAAGGCGTGACGCGCTTCACGAAGGAAACCGGCATCAAGGTGTTCGAAGCCCAGGCAAACTACGACACCCAGGCCGAGCAGGTGCTGCGCGCCCTCGCGCGCAAGAAGCTGACCCTGATCGTGTCGATCGGCTTTTCCCAGACCCAGCCGGTGCAGAAGATCGCCGCCGAATACCCGAACGTCCATTTCGTCATCATCGACGGCAATGCCCAGGGCAAGAACGTCAATTCCGTGCTGTTCAAGGAACAGGAAGGTTCCTATCTGGTCGGCGTGGCGGCCGCCATGGCGTCCAGGACCAAGACCATCAGCTTCGTCGGCGGCATGGACATTCCGCTGATCCGCGCTTTCGCCTGCGGTTACGTGCAGGGCGCCCGGTCGATCGTCCCGAAGATCCCGGTCCTGCAGAACATGGTCGGCACCACCAGCGCGGCCTGGAACGACCCGGCCAAGGGCGGCGAACTGGCGCGCGCGCAATTCGACCGCGGCTCCGACGTCGTGTTCGCGGTGGCCGGCGGCTCCGGCATGGGCGCCCTCCAGATGGCCAAGGAAAAGGGCAAGCTGGCGATCGGCGTCGACTCGAACCAGAACTACCTGTATCCGGGCACCATGCTGAGCTCGATGGTCAAGCGCGTCGACAACGCCGCCTACGACGCCTTCATGAAGGCGAAGAACGGCCAGTTCACCTCCGGCATCACGTATGAGGGACTGAAGGAAGGCGGCGTCGACTGGGCGCTCGACAAATACAACCGGGCCCTCATCACGCCCGAGATCGAGAAGCGCGTGCTCGCCGCCAAGGACGACATCATCAGCGGCAAGATCAAGGTGGTCGACTACCGCGCGTCGAATTCGTGCCCGCAATAGGCGAATGTTTTTTTACGTAGGAAGCGCGCCGCGCCGGCCCGAAACCGGCGCGGCGCGCTTTTGAATGAATGCTTTTCATAATTACTTTGTCTAACGAAAACGGATCGCTATGCAGCCAGCCGTAGAATTCCGCAATATCAGCAAAGCCTTCGGGGCGGTACAGGCGAATGCCGATGTCAGCTTCTCGATCGCCAAGGGTTCGATCCACGGCGTGATCGGTGAAAACGGCGCCGGCAAGTCGACCCTGATGAGCATCCTGTACGGCTACTACAATGCCGACAGCGGCCAGGTCCTGATCGACGGCCAGGCGCAGGATATCCGCACCAGTAACGAAGCGATCGCCCTCGGCATCGGCATGGTGCACCAGCACTTCATGCTGGTCGAGAACATGACGGTGCTCGACAACGTCATGCTCGGCAACGAGGGCGGCTTCAAGCTGTCCGCGCACCGCGCCGGGGTCGAGGCGAAGCTGCGCGAGATCTGCGAACGCTACCGCCTCGACGTCGATCCGCTGGCCACCGTCCACGACCTGTCCGTGGGCGCCCAGCAGCGCGTCGAGATCCTCAAGCAGATCTACCGCAGCGCCAACATCCTGATCCTGGACGAGCCCACCGCCGTCCTGACCGCCCAGGAAACCGCCTCGCTGTTCGAGATCCTGCGGCTGTTCAAGGAACAGGGCAAGACCATCATCCTGATCACCCACAAGCTGCAGGAGATCATGGAGATCACCGACGAGGTGACGGTGATGCGTGCCGGCCGCGTGGTCGGCGCCGTCAAGACCCCGGAGACCTCGAAGGAACAGCTGGCCAACATGATGGTCGGCCGTCCGATCCAGAGCGAGCTGCCGCGCGCGCCCTACAATCCGGGCTTTGACGTGCTGAAGGTCTCGAACGTCCAGCTGAAGGACGCCAACGGCGTCGCGCTGCTGTCGGACATCGACTTCACGCTGCGCGCAGGCGAAGTGGTGGCGATCGCCGGCGTGTCCGGCAACGGCCAGAGCGAGCTGCTCGAGATCCTGTCCGGCATGCGCCTGCCGACTTCCGGCAAGGTCGAGTTCCTGGGCCAGGACCTGCCCTACGCCGGCCGCGCGAACGCCGACGGCCTGCCGGCCACCTTCCGCAAGCTGGGCATCGGCCACGTGCCGGAAGACCGCCTGCGCGACGGCGTGATCAAGGATTTCTCGGTCATGCAGAACACCGTGTTCGGCTACCAGGACCACGTCAAGAACCGCTGGGGCCTGTTCGACTTCAGGAAGATCGCCCAGCGCTGCGCCGGCCTGATGCAGGCCTTCGACGTCCGTCCGAACAATCCGGACCTGCGCATCGGCCTGCTCTCGGGCGGCAACCAGCAGAAGGTCGTGATCGCGCGCGAAGTCGCGGCCAGGCCGAAGATGATGCTGGTCGGCCAGCCGACCCGCGGCGTCGACATCGGCACCATCGAGAGCATCCACACCCAGCTGCTGCGCCTGCGCGACGAGGGCGTGGCCATCCTGCTGTCCTCGGTGGAACTGGAAGAAGTGCGCGCGCTCGCCGACCGCATCCTGGTGATGTCCGGCGGCCGCATCACCGGCATCCTGCCGATCGATGAATTCGACACTACCCGCATCGGCCTGCTGATGGGCGGCTTGCACAAGTCCTGACGGTAAGAGACATGAAAAAGACTGAACTCCCTCGCTGGGCCACGGGTTTCGCCCTCCCCATCCTGAACCTGCTGTCGGCGCTGCTGGTGGCGGGCCTGGTCATCCACCTGCTCGGCGAAAGCCCGTCGGAATCGCTGCACATCCTGATCGACAGCGCGATCCTCGATCCGGAAGGCCTGGGCTACACCCTGTTCTATGCCTCGACCTTCATCTTCGCCGGCCTCGCGGTGTCGATCGCGATGCAGGCCGGCCTGTTCAACATCGGCGCCGAAGGCCAGATGTATGTCGGCGGCCTCGGTCTCACGCTGGCCGTGCTGGCCTTCGATGCCCACCTGCCGGGCTGGCTGATGATCCCGGTCGCGATGATCGGCGCCGCGCTGTTCGGCGCGCTGTGGTCCTTCCTGCCTGGCTACCTGCAGGCCAAGCGCGGCAGCCACGTGGTGGTCACGACCATCATGTTCAACTTCATCGCCGCCAGCCTGATGAACTACGTGATCCTGAAGATGATCCCGGAAGGCCAGCAGAACCCGGCCTCGCGCGTGTTCGCCGACAGCGCCTCGCTGCCGCTGCTGAACAAGATCTTCCCCGTGTTCGGCGACACCCCGCTGAACATCAGCTTCCTGCTGGCGATCGCCGCACTTGTCGTGTATGGCGTGATCGTCTGGCGCTCGTCGTGGGGCTACAAGCTGCGCGCGACCGGCCTGAATACCCACGCCGCGCACTACGCCGGCGTGCGGATCGACCGCATGATCATCGTCACCATGCTGGCTTCGGGCGCACTGGCCGGCCTGGGCGCGGTCAATTCGGTGATGGGCTCGACCCACTACCTGTCGCTGAACTTCCCGGCCGGCGCCGGCTTCGTCGGCATCGCGATCGCGCTGATGGGGCGCCAGCACCCGGTTGGCATCTTCCTGTCGTCGGTGCTGTTCGGCGCCCTGATCCAGGGCGGCTTCGACCTGTCGCTCGAGAAGCCGAACATCCCCCAGGAGACCTTCATCTTCATCCAGGGCCTGATCATCCTGTTCTGCGGTGCGATGGAGAATTTCTACGCGCCGGCGCTCCTGAAACTGATCAACCTGACCCGCACCAGCAAGGAAGCATAAATGGAAGACTTTCACATCGCCAGCATCGTGGTGTCCATGATCCGCAACGCGCCGGTGCTGATGTTCGCCGCAATGGCGGGCCTGTTCGCCGAACGTTCCGGCGTGGTCGACATCGGCCTCGAAGGCAAGATCCTGGCCTCGGCCTTCGTCTCGGCCTCGGTCGCCTACGTCACCCAGAGCCCGTGGCTCGGCATCCTGGCCGGCGTCGGCGTATCAAGCGCGCTGGCCATGGTCCAGGCCTTCGTCTCGATCACCCAGAAGGGCAACCAGCTGGTGTGCGGCATCGCGATCAACATCGCCATGAGCGGCCTGACCTTCGTGCTCGCCCAGTTCTTCTTCCATGAAGGCGGCCGCACGCCGGACCTGCGCGAGGCGCGCCTGTTCGACGTCACCCTGCCCGGCACCGAGCTGCTTTCCAACATCCCATTCATCGGCTGGCTGTACGGCCACGTGATCGGCGGCCAGTCGGTGCTGGTCTACGTCGCCTTCCTGCTGGTGCCGGTGGTGCACTGGACGATCTACCACAGCCGCTTCGGCCTGCGCCTGCGCGCCTGCGGCGAGAACCCGCACGCCGCCGACGCCGCCGGCGTCTCGGTCGAGCGCACCCGCTACCTGGCGATGCTGGTGGCCGGCGTGCTGTGCTCGTTCTCGGGCGCCTATCTCGCCATCGTCCAGAGCGGCTTCTTCCTGCGCGACATGTCGGCCGGCGCCGGCTACCTGGCCCTGTCGACCCTGGTGTTCGGCAACTGGCGTCCGCTGCACACCGTGCTGGGCTGCCTGATGTTCGGCCTGTTCGGCGCGATCCAGATCCAGCTCGAAGGCGTCGAGCTGCCGGTCGTGGGCAGCATCCCGGGCTCGCTGGTGCAGATGATCCCGTATGTGGTGACCGTGATCGTGCTGGCCGGCCTGATGGCCAAGTCGGTGGCGCCGAAGGCGATCGGCAAGCCGTTCGTCAAGTCGCGCTGATCACTCGGCGCTGCGCGCTCGTTCCTGCGAGCGCGCGAAGGTCCACGCAAATCCGATACCGGCCGATGTGCCGGTATTTTTTTTCATCAGCGGACTGTCCTGGTTCGCCGCGCCCGAGTAGGTTTCATAGCGGACGAAGCCGAACATCCTCAGGTCGGGGTTCAGGCGGTAGGTGCCGAACAGCCCGGTGCGCACCAGCAGCAGGCCGCTGTCCGCCTTGTAGGCCGGCCGCCCGGCGGTCGCATACTGCGGCTGCACTTCATAGAAATAACGGTTGATGCGGCCGTCGCCGAACACGGCGCCGAGCTGGGCTTCCATGGTCCAGCGCGCGGCCTCGCCACGCTTCTCCCACACCAGGCGCGGCTCCATGGTCCAGCCCTGGCGCCGCAGCCCGCCACGAGCCTCGATCACGGCGCGCAGCGGCAGTTCGAAACGCAGCCTGCCGCGCTCGCCGAGGTCGGCGAACTTGTATTTCACGCGCGGGCCGAACTCGACCAGGGTGCCGAGGTCGGGCATGCCGCGCCGCGCCTCGACGTCCTTCGAATGCGCGGGCAGCGAGCCGGCGAAGCCGACGTCGAATTCCACCTTGTCGGTGTTCACCAGGCGCGCGCCGATGCCGTTCTGGTCGGCGCGGAAGACCTTGCCGCGGTAGATCAGGTAAGGCAGGGCCAGGCCGCGGTTCGAGCGGTCGTCGGCGCCCGGATAGGCTGGCGTGCTGAAGGCGGCGGCGCCGATGCCGGCTTCCCACAGCGGCAGGTCGCGTTCTTGAGGTTGAGCCTGGGCGGCCGCGATGCCGGGCAGGATGGAGGCGGCCGCGAGGGCCAGGAGGGATAGTTTGTGCATGGGCGCCATTTTAACGGCGCCCATGTGCGCGTGGTGCGTGCGTTAGCGATTATTGATAGATGGCCTGCAACACCTGCGCCAGGTGATACCCACCCTTGATCAGCTGGGTCTTGGCAATCGCGGAGCTCGGCACCGGATAGTTCTGCGGTACTTCCAGGCTCCAGGTGTAGTAGGTCTCGCCCTTCTTGCCGGTCTGCGGGGTGATCTTGCCGACGGTGACGCCGTCGAACACCTGCTTCGACACCGCCAGCGCATCGTCCGCCCATTGATAGGGCCAGGTGGCCAGGTCGCCGGTGGAGCGGGCGACGTCCGGCTTGCTGTCGATCGCGGCCTGGGCGAACTTTTCCGGCGTCTTCGTCTGGATGCGGCGGAAGGCGTAGTTGACGGTGGTGCTGTCCCAGTAGGAGTGGAAGGGCTTGGTCAGCGCCTTGGGCACGCCTTCCTTGACCGGCTTGGCTTCTTCCGGCGGGATCACGCTGGACAGGTTGGCGACCAGGCCGGCGAGCTTGGCGTCGTCCATCAGCAGGTTGTTGCCGCCGCGCGAATCGAAGATCGCGGTTTCGTCGATCTCGGCCTTGGTCTTCGGCACCACGAACTTGCCGTCCTTGTCGACGAAGGCGGCGCCCACATGCAGCGGCTGGTGGATGTCGCCGGTCATGTGGGTCAGCAGGATCAGGGCCTGGCGCGGGGTGAACTTGTGCGGGTTGGTGGCCGGGGTGTCCTTGCCCTGCAGGACGGCGATTGCCTGCTTCAGGGTCTGCACGATGTCGTCGTCGGCGGTGCCGGCGGCGCCGTCATGATAATGATCCAGCTGGAACGGCACGTCGGTGTAGTGGTACTCGCTGTGCTTCGGGTTGGCGTTCACGTACTCGACCATGTCCGGGGTCTGCGGGCCGCACCAGTTGCCCTTCACGCAGTCGGGCCAGGTGGCGATCGATTCCAGGGTCTCCCCCGGCAGCAGGATGGCTTTCACCTGCTGCTCGGCCCTGGTGCCCTTGATCAGCTTGTCGGCGATGGCGCCGACCGCGCGGTGGCCGTCGTTGCCCCAGGCGAGCGCATCGGTCGAGGCGAAGGCGCCGGCCAGCGCGAGTACACAAACGAGTTTTTTCATGATGGTTCCTTGTCCGGACGTTTCATCGAACGGTGCTCAGCGCACCTTGTTGATTCGGGGCTGGGGCGCGGCCATGCCGGTCGCACCGATGCCCGGGTTCTGTTTCAGCCAGGCGATCAGCGCGTCGAGGTCGCGCATCCCGGTGTCATGGCGGTTGACGCCCTGGGCCAGCGCCGGGAAGTTGTCGCCGCCTTCGGCCAGGAAGTTGTTCGCCACGATGCGGTAGGTCTTGCCCTCCTCGACCGGCTTGCCGTCCACCTTCAGGCTGCCCGGCACCAGGCGCTGGCCGACCGGACGGGTGCTGTCCCACGAATAGGACAGGCCGCGCGAAACCTGCAGCATGTACTGGCTGTTGTCCGGACGGTCCCACTGCTGCTCCAGCATGGCGCGCAGCTGGGCGCCGGTGATGTCCAGCACCACCAGGGTATTCCCGAACGGGAGCACGGCCTGGGCCTGGCCGAAGCTGACCACGCCGCCCTCGCCCGCTTCCAGGTCCTTGCGGATGCCGCCCGGGTTCATGAAGCCGAGCAGCACGCCCTGGTCGCGGGTCGCCGCCACCGCGGCGTCGGCGATCACGTCGCCCAGCGGCGATTCGCCGGCGTCGCTGTCCTTGCGCGACACGCCGGACGCGGAGATGCGCGCGATCGGCCTGGCCAGTTCGGCGGCGCTGCGGGCGCGCACGTCCTGCAGGTAGGCCGTCATCTGCGCATCCGGGGTGAAGGCCGGATTACCGGGCAGATCGGGCGCCATGACGACGTTGCGGACCTGGATGTCGTCGACCTTGCCGCTGCCCGGCTCGACAGTCATCTTGATGCGCGACAGCACGTGGCCGGCATAGTCGGCCTGCGTCACCACGCGGCCGTCGACCTTGCACAGGTAACCCTTGTGCGAGTGGCCGGTGATGACCAGGCGGATCGCCGGATCGAGCTTCTTGACGATGCCGACGATCGGGCCTTCGAGGCCGTCGCAATACGTCTTGTCGAAGGGCTCGCCGGTGTGGCCGCCCTCGTGGATCAGGACCACGAATACCTGCGCACCCTGGGCGCGCATGGCGGGAACGACCTTGTTGATCGACTCGGCCTCGTCGAGGAAGGACAGGCCCTTGATCGAGGAAGACACCGTCACCGACGGCGTGTCCTTCAGCACCGCGCCGATCAGGCCGACCTTGACGCCCTTGACGTCGACGACGCGCCAGGCCGGCACCAGGTTCTTGCCGGTCGCGGCATCGACGACGTTGGCGGCCAGGTAAGTAAAACCGGCGCCGCGGAAGTCCTTCGACAGCCGGCAAGCCTTGTCCGGGCGCGGCGAATCGCAGCCGCCGTGCTGCTGGCGCAGCAGTTCCTTGCTGCCGGGGTCGAACTCGTGATTGCCGAGCGAGCTGGCGACCAGGCCCATCCGGTTCATCGCCTCGATGGTCGGCTCGTCCGCGAACATCGAGGACACCGCCGGGCTCGCGCCCACCAGGTCGCCGGCGGCGACGAACAGCAGGTCCTTGTCTTCCTTGCGGAAGGCGTCCAGCGCGCCCTTCAGCACGTCGATGCCGCCGGCGCGGATGTTTTCCTTCTTCTCGCTGCCCATCGGCGCATAGCTGTACCTGCTGGGTTCCAGGTTGCCGTGGAAATCGTTGATGGCGACGATATTGAGTTCGATCGGGCCGCGCGGCGCCGTTGCGGGAGCGCTCGCGCAACCCGCCAGCACCAGGCCGGCTGCCAGCACGGTGAGGCCGGTGCGGAGGGGACGGGAAACGGTCATGAAATGGTACACCTTATCTTGTTGCGATGGATTGCAAGCCGAAGATTATTGCATGTAATCCAGTCACTGCGGGAAAGAAAAACGGCCGGTGTCGCCACCGGCCGTCTCGATCATCCAGCTACGAAATCAACAGATCAGAAGTCGTAGTGCAGGGTGATTTGTGCTGCCCACTGCGATTCGCCCTTGTTCTGGCGAATGCTGTAGTCGTCGTTCTGGGTGCGCACTGCGTAGACGTAACGGCCCTGTGCATCCAGGCCGGCGTAGTCGACGAAGCCGCGGGTCTGGCCGCCCGAGGACGAGAACGGCATCTCGTTGATGTGGCCCCACTTCTTGTTCAGCAGGTTGCCGACGTTGAAGATGTCGAACGAGACACGGCCCTTGTTACGTGCGAACAGGCCCGGGATCTCCTGGCTGATACGCAGGTCGAAGCTGTTGGTCCACGGTGCGAAGTCGCTGTAACGGTTCACGACGCCGCCGGCCGAGTTCTTCAGCGCCTTGTTGGCGTTGACGATGTCCCAGAAGCGCTGCTCGTTGGCGTGGCTGCTTGCGGTATCGCCGTAGAACACGACTTCACCCGAACCGAAGGCCTTCGGGATGTACATCAGGTCGTTGGTCGCGATGCCGTCGCCGTTCATGTCGTTCTTGAAGGTCCAGCTGTACGGCTTGCCGGTACGGCCTTCGTAGAACAGGCCGAAGCGGGTCTTCAGGCCCGAGAAGAATGCCTTCTCGAAGTTGACCGTCGCGTTGACGCGGTTCTTCACCAGGTAGGCCGAGTTCGCTGCCACGTCTTCGTTCGGGTTGAACACCGAGCGTGCACCGAAGTTCGAGCTCGAGGTCGACGAAGTCAGGTTCGACGCTTCGGTCGCATAGGTGTGGGTCGCGGCGATCGACCAGCCCAGGCCACGGGTCATCGGATAGGTCAGCGACAGGGTTTCCAGACGGCTTTCGCCCTTGTCGGTACCGGTTGCCATCAGCACGTTGCCGTAGCCCGCGTTGCTCAGCGCCTTGGTGGTGTTGGTGCAGCCGCTTGCGGTGCTGACCGAGTTGTTACCCACGTTCCAGCACTTGGCCAGCAGGCCGCCGGTGGCGCCGTAGTACAGCTCGCGGCCATCGGTGCCGATTGCGCTCGGCTTGCCCAGGTTCAGGTTCTGGTAGGTGATGCCATCCTTGGTCTTGATGTACAGCGCTTCGGCGCCAGCCACCAGGCCGTACCACGGCAGTTCCATCTCGAAGGCCAGGTTCGACTTCCAGTTCGACGGCTGGCGCAGGCTCGGGTTCAGCAGGTCGACCGAAGCGGTGGCCGGCGCGCCGGTCACGACCTTCTGGGTGTCCGGATTCGGGCTGAAGGTGCCGTCGGTAGCCGGGCAGCGGGTGTTGCCGGTGCCCGAGCAGGTGCTCGAACGGGTGGCGATACCGGCGTTCTGGTACGGGTTGGCGATCCACACGCTGGCCGACGCGCCCTGGAACAGGCCGGCGCCACCGCGCAGCTGCATCATGCGCGGGGTGTTGAAGCGGTAGTTGAAGCCGAAGCGCGGCTGGAACAGCTTGCTGTTGTCCGGCGTGTAGGTGTTGGCGATGCCGAAGCCGCCGGTCTGGCGGGCACCGGCTGCACCGGCGACGACCGGCGCGGCGAAGGCGGCGTTGGCCGGCGGTGCGTGGTCGAAGCCGAGCTGGTCGACGCGGAAGCCGTAGTTCACGGTCAGCTGGCGGTTGACCGACCAGGTGTCCTGCAGGAACAGGCCGACGTTCGACATTTCGAACTGGGCGATTGCGTCGTTCAGGGTGTAACCAGCGGCGGCGGTCTGCAGGCTGTACGACGACGGACGGCCACGCTGGAAGTTCTCCAGGACGGCTTTCTCGATCTGGGCCAGCGATGCCGTGCCGCAGTTGATCGTGCTCGATCCGATCGTGTTGTAGGTGAAGTTGTTGTCGCAGGCGAAGGTGTAGTTACCGTACACGTTCTGCAGGAAGGCGTTGTAGATCTTGTTCTTCTGGTAGTCGCCACCGAACTTGATCTCGTGGTCGCCCAGCGTCCAGTTAGCGCCGCCGTAGTAGTCCTGGGTACGGGTACCCAGCACGTTCTGCTGGCGCGACATCTCGGTACCGGCGTTGATGAAGCGGTTACCGGTGCGGGTGCCGGCCGGCGCATCCGACGGCAGCGGGCCGCTGAACTGGAAGCCCAGGGTCGGCAGGCGCGCATTGTTCTTCGGCACCGAATCGTAGTCACGCTTCGAAGCCTTGAACTCGGTCGAGAAGGTCGGGGTCCAGTCCGAGAAGACCTGGGCGACGACAGTTTGCAGCTGCTTCTGCTGGGTGTACAGGTAGGAGCTCAGCGCGATGCCGGTAGCCGAGTAGCCCGGATAGATCGGCTCGGACTGCGAGGTACGCTGGTAACGGATGTTGGCGCGGTGATTTTCGTTGATGTTCCAGTCGACTTTCAGCATCTGCTCGCGCGAGCTCAGCTCGCTGCCGCCGGCAACCGGGTTGCCGAGGTCGATACCGTAGGTGCTCTTGGCAACGTCACGGACGCGGTTGATTTCGTCCAGGGTGATGCCGGCGGTGGTGCCCTGGCCCTGGCCGACGTAGCCGAAGTCCGGAGCGGCGCGGCTCGAGCTGGTCTCTTCGCTCAGGGCGTAGAAGAACAGCTTGTCCTGCACCAGCGCGCCGGAGGTCCAGACGCCCTTGGTGGTTTCGGTGAACTTCGGCGGGTCGCTGTATTCGCCGCTGGCGGTGTTGAAGCGCTTGCCCGACAGCTGATCGTCACGGTAGACGTAGTAGATGCCGCCCTTCCAGTTGTTGGTACCGGACTTGGTGACAGCGTTGATGTTACCGCCGGTGTAACCCTTCTGGGTCACGTCGTAGTTGGCGATGTTCACCTGCACCGACTGGATCGCTTCGATCGAGATCGGCTGGCGTGCGGTCGGGCTGCCGTTGGCTTCCAGGCCGAACATGTCGTTGATGGCGACGCCGTCGACGGTCATCGAGTTAAAGCGCGAGTTCTGGCCCGCGACGGACATCTCGCCGCGTTCCTTGTCGGTCTGCGACACGCGGGGGTCGGCACGTGCGTAGTCCTGCAGGTTGCGGTTGATCGATGCCTGGGTCTGCAGCACGGCGTTGCTGATCGAGGTGCCGGCGCCCATGTTGTTGCGGTTGAAGATGTCGGCACGTGCGCGGTTGCCGGCAACGGTCACGGTCTGCATCGGTGCGCCGATGGTGGCGTCCACGGCGGCGACTTCGGCCAGTTCCAGGTAGATGCCTTCACGTTTCTCGGTCACGCCGTTCTTCGTGATAATGATCGTGTACGGACCGCCGGTACGCAGGCCGCGCGCGAGGTAGCGGCCTTCGGCGTCGGTGGTGACGTTGCTGACCGAACCCGATTCGGTGTGGATGATTTGCACCGAGGCGCCGGCGGCAGGCTTGCCGTCCGGGCCGGAGATGCGACCGCCAACTGCCGAAGTCGTGTTCTGGGCAAGAGCCGGTGCTCCTGCCAGTGCAATCGACAAAGCCAGCGCCAGCTTGGTCAGCTGGATCCGTTTTTGATAGATCATTGGATTAACCCCAAAAAGACTTAATAATTATTAAGGGACACGTCGTTCCCTCTCTCACAGTACTGCAACCCTTAGGACCGACCGCTTAGCGCCGTCGCCTATACATTCGGTACATCCCTTTACCGCCCTTGCCAAAGCTTCAAGAACAAAAGCGGCGCACGCGATTCTAGCGGCCAAATATTTCCCGGCTGTTACAGCCATTGGTTGCCAGCTTCGTCTTTGCCACTGGTTAATAAAAGACCAATATGCATGAAGGCAAAACTGATAGCAAATACGTTTTCTCTTGGGAATTTATAGCTTGCGCGTATAAGTTGATGAAAAAACGGGCAGGAATTCGCGTGTGGAGCGGCTTTCCCCTAGGAAAAGCGCACGGCGGGATTATAAGGGAGGCATTCTGTAGAAAAATTGTTTCGCTTGTTTTTTGGGCAAAGCTGTGAAGAAAGCGTGAGTTTTGTAGCGAGTTGACCACAGAGCCAGCATAAACATATGCATTTTTTGGTTAGTTACGCACGCCCAAAGCCGTCGTTCCCGCTTTCGCGGCGCTGGTCCAGCTGTTTGGTCAGCCGCGCCTTGTCGGCGGCATCCAGGAAGGAATAGCGGATGCTGTTGTAGGACGCCTTCTTGAGCTCGGCGTAGCCCGGCTTGTAGCGGCTGGCGAACAGCACGTATTCGTTGGCCAGGTTGTGGCGGGTCACGCCGGCGTCGTCGGTGGAGATGACGTAGGGAACGCCGTACTTGCGGTACAGGGTGACCGGGTGGTTCTCGCCTTGCACGCCGTTGATGAAGGCGTTCGAGGTCAGGTTGATCTCGACCGGGATGTCCTTCTCGCGCATGCGCTGCATGATGGCGACCGCATTGCTCTCGTGGGCCAGGTCGATGCCGTGGCCGATGCGGTCGGCGCCGGCCAGGTTGACGGCCTGGTCGATGTGGAACTGCAGGTCTTCCGGCGGGACGTCGCCCAGGGCCAGCTCGCCGGCGTGCATCGCCACCTTGACCTTCGGGTAGACCGACTTCAGGAAGCGGAACATCTGCATGTGCAGGGTGTAGTCGCGCATCGACACCATCTGGCTCTCCTGCCCGACGATGTTGACGCCGACGATCTTGCTGTCCTTGCTCGCGGCCTTGAAGCCGGCCAGCATCGAGGAGAATACCTGCGACGGGTTCAGCAGGCGCAGCACATAGGTCTGGTAGCGCATGGTGAAGCGCTCGTCGTCGATACCGGCGGCGGCTTCGTCGATTTTGGCCGTGAAGTCGGCGATCGCCTGGTTGAACTTCTGGTCCGCGTCGAGCTGGGTCATCCAGGCGCGCATCTGGGCCTCGAAGGCCTTGTCGTCGTGGGCGTTCTGCCAGGCCTGGGCGTCGAAGTCCTTGTTGGCGACGAAGGGCGACATCTTGAACATGGTCTCGATGTAGCCGACGTTCTCGCGGATCGCGCGCTCCTTGATCTCGACCAGGCCTTCGTGGAAGTTGGCGTTGGAGACCGGGCCGAAGTAGCCGAAGGTCTGGAAGAACTGGCGGTCCGGCGGCGCCTGCAGGGCGCCGTGGTTATGGAAATCCTTGCTCGACCAGCGCTGCAGCAGCTCGCGGTAAGTGAAATCGTCGGCGTAGACGTCGGCGGTGCCCAGGCAGTTGCGCTCTTTCGCCGGCTTGGCGCGCTCGGCCTCGACCAGCGCCTTGTCGGTCTCGATCCTGTAGGTCTGCTTGTTGACGCAATAGCCCTGCTTGTCGAGGAAGTCGACATAGGTCTCGGCGTAAACGGCGCCGGAATAATGGTGGTGCAGGTCGCCGCCCTTGGGCATCTGGGTGAAGAACATGGTCAGCTCGGCCGTCTTCGGCTCGGCGCCCGCGATCAGGGCCGCGTAATGGCGGGCGGTGGCGGCCTCGTTGGCGTTGGCGGCGGTCGGGCGCGCGCCGGCATTGGCGGCCAGGGCCAGGCCCAGTGCGACGGCGAGCGGGAGGCGGCGGCTGAATGTGTTCTGCATAAAGTTCTCGTGGCTGATCCAGGGGCGAAACGTCAAGGGTAAACCTCAGGGCAGCGTCCGCTCGTGGACCAAACGGCCGGCCGCGTAGGTGGCGCGGATGACACGGTCGTCGCCCAGCAGGGCCAGCGCAAACAGGGTTTCCTCGAGCGTATTGCTGTGCGCGGTGCGGCGCTCCAGCAGCGGCGTGGCCTTGGGGTCGAGCACGATGAAATCGGCTTCAAGCCCCGGAACGAAATTCCCGATCGTGCCCTCGAGCTGCATGCTGCGCGCGGCGCCCAGCGTGGCGAGGTAGAACATGCGCAGGGCCGGGAGGTAGCTGCCTTTCAGTCGCGCAACTTTATACGCTTCATTCATGGTTTGCAACATCGAGAAGGAAGTGCCCGCCCCCACGTCGGTACCCAGCGAGACCAGCGCGCCGGCCTTGTCGGCGCGCGCCATGTCGAACAGGCCGCTGCCCAGGAACAGGTTCGAGGTCGGGCAGTGGGCGATCGCCGAGCCGCTTTCCGCCATGCGGGCGACGTCGGCATCGTCCAGCCAGATGCAGTGTCCATACATGGCGCGCTCACGCATCAGGCCATAGTGGTCGTACACGTCCAGGTAGCTGCGGCGCTGCGGGAACAGCTCGCCCACCCATTTGCACTCGTCCTTGTTTTCCGATACGTGGGTCTGGATGAAGATGTCCGGATAGGCGCGCGCCAGTTCGCCGGTGGCGGCCAGCTGGGCCTCGGTCGAGGTCGGGGCAAAGCGGGGCGTGATCGCGTACATGCTTCTCCCCCGCCCGTGCCAGCGCTTGATCAGTCCCTCGCTCTCGCGCAGGTCGGCGGTGTCCTGCAGGAAGTCCGGGCAGTGGCGGTCCATCAGCACCTTGCCGGCGCCCATGCGCAGGTCGCGCGCCGACGCCGCCTCGAAGAAGGCGTCGACCGATTCCCTGTGCACGCTGCAGTAGACCAGCGCCGTCGTGGTGCCGTTCCTCAGCAGCTCGTCGAGGAAGAACTCGGCGGTGGCGCGCGCGTGCACGGGGTCGCCGAACTGGCGCTCGGTCGGGAAGGTATAGGTCTCCAGCCAGGGCAGCAGGCCCGGCGCCGGCGAGGCGATCATGTCGGTCTGCGGGAAATGCAGGTGGGTGTCGATGAAACCGGGCGTGATGATCTTGCCGCGGTAGTCGACCGCCTCGACACCTGCCGGCAGGGTCGATCCCAGCTTCGCGTAGTCGCCGGCCGCCTTGACGCGGCCGTTCTCGACGACCAGCAGGCCGTCCTCGTGCCAGGCATGGGCGGACTCCAGAAAGGCCGGATCCGCGTGAAAGTGCAGCAGGCTCGCTCGGTAGGCCTGCAGGTTCTGGGTGTCGATCGACATTAGATTCTTCCTGTTGAAGCGATAGTGGCGGCGTGGGCTTCCCACACCATCAGCAGTTGGGCGGCGACGGCGACCGCGATCACGGCGGGCTGCTTGCCTTCGATGCCGGGCACGCCGATCGGGCAGACCATGGCATCCAGGCGCGCGGGCTCGATGCCGCGCTCGCGCAGGCGGTGCTCGAACTGCTTGCGTTTGGTATTCGACCCGATCAGCCCGAACCAGTCTTCATCGAAGGACGGGCGTTTCAGGATCGTTTCGGCCAGGCGCTGGTCGAGCGCATGGCTGTGGGTCATGACGAGGAAACTGGTGCCCGGCGCAGCGCTTTCCGCCAGCGCCTCCGGGGTGTCGGTGGCTTCGGCGACGACGTTGGACGGCAGGTTCGCGGGGAACAGGTCCTCGCGCTCGTCGACCCAGGTCACGCGGCAGGGCAGCCCGGCCAGGACGCGCACGATGGCCGCACCCACATGGCCGGCGCCGAACAGCACCAGGCGCGCGCGCGGGGCTTCGACGGCATCCACCAGCCAGCGGCGGCCGTCCGGCTCGCGCATTATATGAGTAGCGGCGGGGTTGCGTGCAAATTCCGGCGCCGCGCCGCCGTGGACCGTTTGTCCGTGCGCGTCGAACAGCGCCAGGCCGGGCGCGCCGTCCAGCGCCACCAGGCGCCAGCTGTCCTGATTGACGCGCGCCGCCAGGGCCGCCAGGTGGCCGGCATCCGCCAGCTCGAAGGCGAGGTGCACCACGCCGCCGCAGCACTGGCCGAGGCTGGGGCCGAGCGGGAAGCGTTCCAGGCGCCGGACCTCCCCCTTTTCCAGCATCGCGCGTGCGGTCTCGACGCCGCGCAGCTCCAGGTGGCCACCGCCGACCGTGCCCCACTGGCGCACGGCATCGACCAGCATCTTCGCGCCGGGTTCGCGCGGCACCGAGCCTTCGACCGCGGCCACGGTCACCAGGACCCTGGGCGCGGCCTCGGGCCCGGCATCACGTGCCGCCACGAACAGCCAGTCTTCCATCTCAGCCTGCCCGGGTGGCCGCTTCGACGGCGGCGACGGCGTTGAGGATGGCTTCGCAGGTCGCCGGCGCGTTCAAGGGCGGATTGACCTTGTGACCGCCGACGCTGGAAATCGCATCGCGGATCGCGAAGAACACCGAGAACGGCAGCAGCAGCGGCGGCTCGCCGACGGCCTTCGAGCGGTGGATCGAGTCTTCGACGTTGCGGTTCTCGAACAGGCGCACGCGGAAGTCCTCCGGGCAGTCCGACACCGCCGGGATCTTGTAGGTCGACGGCGCATGGGTCTTCAAGGTGCCGCGTTGGTCCCACCACAGTTCTTCGGTGGTCAGCCAGCCCATGCCCTGGATGAAGGCGCCCTCGACCTGGCCGATGTCGATGGCCGGATTCAGGGACTTGCCCGCATCGTAGAGCGCGTCGGCGCGCAGCAGCTTCCATTCGCCGGTAAGGGTGTCGACGATCACCTCGGACACCGCGGCGCCGTAGGCGAAATAGGAAAAGGGACGGCCGGTCATGGTCTTCGGATCCCAGGACAGGCCGGGGGTCGCGTAGTAGCCGTCCGACCACAGCTGGGTGCGCGCCAGGTAGGCTTTCGCCACCAGCTCGTCAAAGGGGATCTCGGCGCCGTTCGCGAATACCGTGTCGGCCGCGAAGCGCACGTCTTCCGCTGCGCCGCCGTGCTGCCTGGCCGCGAATGCCGCCAGCCGCTCGCGGATTCTCCGCGCCGCGTCCTGGGCCGCCTTGCCGTTCAGGTCCGCGCCGGTGGAGGCCGCGGTGGCCGAGGTATTCGCGACCTTGCTGGTATTGGTGGCGGTGATGCGCACGCGGGACAGGTCCACGCCCAGCTCGTGCGCCACCACCTGCATGACCTTGGTGTTGACGCCCTGCCCCATCTCGGTGCCGCCGTGGTTGACGAGGATGGAACCGTCCACGTACACGTGCACCAGGGCGCCGGCCTGGTTCAGGTGGGTGACGTTGAAGGCGATGCCGAACTTGACCGGGGTGAGCGCCACGCCCTTCTTCAGCACCGGGCTGGACTCGTTGAAGGCGTCGACGGCGGCGCGGCGCGCACGGTATTCGCTGCTGGCTTCCAGCTCGTCGACCAGTTCGTGGATCACGTTGTCGACGATGACCTGGCCGTAGGGCGTGACGTTGCGCTCCATACCGTCACCACTGCGGCCGTAGAAATTCAGCTTGCGGACGTCGAGGGCGTCGCGGCCGAGGTTCCTCGCGATCTCGTCGAGCACGTACTCGATCGCGATCGCGCCCTGCGGACCGCCGAAGCCGCGGAAGGCGGTATTCGATTGCGTATTCGTCTTGCCGCAGGCGGCGCGGATGTCGACGTCGGCCAGGTAGTAGCTGTTGTCGAAGTGGCAGACGGCGCGCGTGGCCACCGGGCCGGACAAGTCGGCCGAGAAGCCGGCGCGCGAGACCATGTCGACTTTCGCGCCGACGATGCGGCCTTCGCCGTCGTAGCCGACTTCGTATTCATAGTGGAAGCAGTGGCGCTTGCCGGTGACGAGCATGTCGTCGTCGCGGTCGGCGCGCAGCTTGACCGGGCGGCCGCACAGCCTGGCCGACACGGCCGCCGCCGCCGCCCACAGCGCCGACTGCGATTCCTTGCCGCCGAAGCCGCCGCCCATGCGCCTGCATTCGACCACCACGTGGTGCGAGTGCAGGCCCAGCGCATGCGCGACCACGTGCTGCATCTCGCTCGGGTGCTGGGTCGAGCACAACACCAGCATGCCATCGTTTTCCTGCGGGATGGCGTAGGCGATCTGGCCTTCGAGATAGAACTGCTCCTGGCCGCCGACGTGCAGCTCGCCCTTCACCCGGTGCGGCGCGCGCTCGAAAGCCGCCTGCGCATCGCCGCGCGCCAGCCGCATCGGCGGCAGCACATAGCTTTGTGCGGCGCGCGCGGCCTGCGGCGTCAGGATGGCCGGCAGCTCGTCGTAGGCGACCACGCCTTTCTTCGCGGCGCGGCGCGCGTTGTCATGGCTGTCCGCCACCACCACGAACAGCGGCTGGCCCACGTACTGGACCAGGCCGTCGGCCAGGATGGGATCGTCGTGGATGATGGGGCCGCAATCGTTGGTGCCGGGAATGTCCTGCGCGGTATAGACCGCGACCACGCCGCGGCTGGCACGGACTGGCGCCAGGTCCATCGAGACGATCTTCGCATGCGGCCTGGCGGAGAGACCCAGGGCCGCGTGCAGGGTGCCGCGCACCTCGTCGATGTCGTCGGTGTAGTCGGCCTGGCCGAGCACGTGCAGGCGGGCCGATTCGTGGGCCCGCGAAACGCCGACCGCGCTCCACGCCGCCGTGTTCAGTTCCGGTGCGCTCATGTCGTTCATGGTCAGTGTCTCCTTACGCGAATACGTTCACTGCTTCGGCCGGCAGCGGGTTCTCGGTCCGCGTTTCGAGCCAGAAGCGGCGCAGCAGGTTCTGCGCGCCCTGCATGCGGTAGGTGTTCGAGGCGCGCATGTCGGTCAGCGGCGCATAGTCCTTGGCCAGCGCCGCCATCGCATCGGCCAGCGCGGCCTCGTCCCAGGCGCGGCCCCGCAGCAGGGCCTCGGCTGCCGCCGCGCGCTTCGGCGTCGCGGCCATGCCGCCGAAGGCGATGCGCGCCTGCCTGACGACGCCATCATCGAGTTCGAGGGCAAACGCGGCGCACACGGCCGAGATGTCCTGGTCGAAGCGCTTGGCCAGCTTATAAGTGCGGAAGGCGACGCCCGCGCGCGGCAGCGGAATCCGCAGCGCCTGCACGAACTCGCCCGGCTGCAGGTCCTTCTGCTGGTAGCCGAGATAGAAGTCTTCCAGCGCCAGCTCGCGTTCGCCGTCCGGGCCGCGCAGCACCAGGCGGCTGCCGAGGGCGATCAGCCAGGGCATCGAGTCGCCGATCGGCGAACCGTTGGCGACGTTGCCGCCCAGTGTGCCGGCATTGCGGATCGGCAGGGAAGCGAAGCGCTGCCACAGCTCGGCAAGCGCGGGATAGCGCGCGCAGATCGCCGCATAGGCATCGTTCAGGGACACCCCGGCGCCGATCTCGAGCAGGCCGTCGTGCTCGCGCACGGATTTCAGTTCCTCGACGTGGCCGAGATAGATGATGTCGGTGAGCTCGCGCATCTGCTTGGTGACCCAGAGGCCGACGTCGGTCGATCCGGCCAGCAGCACGGCTTGCGGATGGGCGGCGCGCGCGGCCACCAGTTCGTCGACGCTGCGCGGGGCGTGGAAGGTCTGGCCCTGTGCGCTGTAGACGGCGCCGGCTTCGCGTTGCAGGCCGCGCAGGGTGGCGGCCAGCGCCTCGCGGTCGAAGTCCACGCGCGGCAGTTCCGTCATGCGGCGGGCGGCGTCGATGATGGGACGGTAGCCGGTGCAGCGGCACAGGTTGCCGGACAGGGTGTCGTCGATCTCGCGGCGCGAGGGGCAGCCCTGCCCTTCGCTCTTCAGATACATCCCCCACAGCGACATCGCGAAGCCAGGCGTGCAGAAGCCGCACTGCGAGCCGTGACACTCGACCAGGGCCTGCTGCACCGGGTGCAGGTCGCCGCCGGCCTGCTGCAGGTCTTCGACGGTGAACAGGGCCTTGCCGTCCAGGGTCGGCGTGAACTGGATGCAGGAATTCACGGCCTTCATCTCGAGCCGGCCGTTCTCCAGCGAACCGATCACCACGGTGCAGGCACCGCAGTCGCCCTCCGCGCAGCCTTCCTTGGTGCCGGTGCAATGCAGGTCTTCCCGCAGATGCTGGAGGACGGTCTGCGTGGTGGGGGCGCCGCTCACTTCGTGGACGGCCCCGCGGTAGAAGAATCGGATCGGTGTGGACATTGTTGCCTCGGATTTAACCCAGCGTGCGAGATTAACATCGGCGGGGGCGCATGATATATCCGGCGGATGATTTTGAATATCATCAATATCGAATAGTTCAACCAAACCTCTTACCCCAGTATATTCCCGGTGCGGGCGCGGCGGCTGAACAAGACGAGGCGAAACGCCGGAACTTGCTATGCTTGAACCGTCTCGAGGAGGAAGCATGGCGCTACACATCGTTCATTTCATTGGTCCCATCAACGCCAACTCGGCCTGCACAGTGCGCAACCTGTGCCTGCAAGCCCTGCAGAGCGGCGCCAGCGAAATCGAACTCCACATGTCCACCGAGGGCGGCAACATGACGGCCGGCTTCGCCCTCTATTTCTTTCTCAAGTCCCTGCCGCTGCCCCTCACCACCTGGAATGTCGGCAGCGTCGAATCGGTGGGGGTCGCGATCTTCCTGGCCGGCCAGAAGCGCTACGCCTGCCCCGGCACCCGCTTCCTGATCCACCCGCTGCACTGGGGCTTCGGCAACCTGGTGGCGGCCGATCATGCCCGCATCTCGGAATGGCGCGACTGCCTGGATTTCGACGCCGAGCGCTATGCCTCGATCTTCGAAGAAGCGACGCGCGGCGCCCGCACGCCCCAGGACATCCGCGGCTTTTTGACGGGCAGTTCGCGTATCTACACGGCCGAACAGGCCGTCGAGGCGGGAATCGTCCACGATGCGCGCCAAGTCCGATTGCCGGAAGCGGGTACGACTTCGCATTGGTGGAACTGAACTTGCAGCCCCCACCCCCGTACCTTAGAATCGACCTCTCCCCGATTCTTCACGGTAAACCTTGGAATCCGTACCCCTTTGGGCGCTTGTCCTCGCCCTCGTTCTCCTGATTCTCTGCTCGGCCTTTTTCGCGATGGCGGAAACGGCCCTGATGGCAGCCAATAAATACCGCTTGCGCCACCTGGCCAAGCGCGGCCACCGCGGCGCCGTCACCACCCTGTGGCTGCTGGAGCGTACCGACAAGCTGCTGTCGCTGGTGCTGATCGCAAATACCCTGATCAATGCGATGGCCACCGCCCTGGTGACGGCGATCGCGATCCTGTTCTTCGGCCACGAGGAAAGCGTCATCACGATCGCCACCGCCAGCGTGGCCTTCCTGCTGATCGTGTTCGCCGAGATCGCACCAAAAGTGATCGGTGCCACCTATCCGGAACGCATCTCGCTGGGCACCAGCCTGGTGCTGCGGCCGCTGATGAAGCTGGCCAAGCCGGCGATCTGGTTCGTCAACCTGTTCGTCTCCGCCATCTTGCGTCCGCTGGGCATCCGCGGCGGCGCCGACGCCCACCAGCAGCGCCTGTCGCCGGAGGAATTGCGCACCGTCGTGCTGGAAGGCGGCAACTTCATGCCGCAAAAGCACAAGAGCATCCTGCTCAACCTGTTCGACCTGGAAAAGATCTCGGTCGAGGACATCATGACCCCGCGCAGCCAGATCGAAGCCCTGAACCTGGCATCACCGGTCGAGGACATCATGGCCGAGCTGACCACCTCCTACCACCGCAAGCTGCTGGTCTATGAAGGCGAGATCAACAAGGTGGTCGGCATCCTGGCGGTCCGCAAGGCGGTCCGGCTGCTCAACGAAGCGGACGAGCTGACGGTCGACCACATCCGGGGACTGCTGAGCGAGCCCTACTTCATCCCCCAGGACACGGACGTTTTTACCCAGCTTCAGTATTTCCAGGAAAACAAGGAAAGGCTGGGCATCATCGTCGACGAATACGGCGAAGTGCAGGGCCTGGTCACGCTCGAGGACATCATCGAGGAAATGATCGGCGACTTCACCACCTCGACCCCGAGCAATGCGCGCGCCGACGCCATGGCCTGGAACACGAAAGGCGAATGCCTGCTCGAAGGCAGCACGCCTCTGCGCGACATCAACAAGAAGCTGGGCCTGGAACTGCCGCTGGACGGGCCGAAGACGGTCAACGGCCTGCTGCTGGAACTGCTGCAGGAAATTCCCGAGTTTCCGATTGCGCTGAAGGTGGGCCAGTGCGTGATCGAAGTGGTGCAGGTGCAGAATCAGTCAATCAAGATCGTGAAACTGTTGCGGCCGGCTGCCGTCAAACGGTGGCTGGCGGCCTGAAAAGCCGCCACGTCGCCCCCGCGAAGGCGGGGGCCCAGGTTTGTATGCGTTTCCTTAGCTCAAGCAAACTTGGATTCCCGCCTCCGCGGGAAGTCGTTTCCGACAATGTCGGGAACGACGATGTGCTTTTGCCCACCCAGGAGCCGCAATGACCCCAGCCAACAGCTTATCACCTCAGCAATACCATTCCGTCTACGTGGTATGCACGCCTCTTTCCCAACGCCAATCTCTTTACAAATTTGATGCCTGCGGGCATGATCCCAAGCAGCCGCCGGGCATAACCGTCCAGCCCAGCCCCTTGTCGACACTCCGTCCCTGATCCTATGGCAGCAGTCCTCCCCAACACGACCGCAGGCACCGCATTGCCCGGGTTGGCGCGCGCCCTGGTCCAGGCGGGGCGATTGACGCTAGCGCAGGCGGACGGCCTCCAAAAGAAGGCCGCCGCCGACAAGACTGGTTTCATCGACACCTTGCTCGGCGCCGGAATCATCGATGCGCGGGGCCTGGCGGTATTCTGCGCCGAGACCTTCGGCTATCCCCTGCTCGACCTGTCCACCTTCAATGTGGACTCCCTCCCCACCAACGCCATCGATGCCCGCCTGATGCAGGGCCAGCGCGTGGTGGCGCTGTCCAAGCGTGGCAACAAGCTGTCGGTGGCGCTGTCCGATCCGACCAATTCCCAGGCCCTGGACCAGATCAAGTTCCAGAGCGAAGCCTCGGTCGAGCCGGTGATCGTCGCCCACGACACCCTGCTGGCCCTGCTGGCCGGCCTGTCGAAGAACGCCGAACAGAGCATCAGCGAGCTGGTCGGCGACGATGCCGAGATCGAATTCGCCGAGGACGAGCCGCACGCCGCGGCGGTCGAAGCCGCCGCCACCGAAGTCGAGGACGCGCCCATCGTGCGCTTCCTGAACAAGGTGCTGATGGACGCGATCACGCTGGGCGCTTCGGACATCCACTTCGAGCCCTACGAAAAGCAGTACCGGATCCGCCTACGCGTGGACGGCGTGCTGCGCGACCACCTGGCGCCGCCGCTGTCGATCCGCGACAAGCTGGTCTCGCGCATCAAGGTGCTGGCCAAGCTCGACATCTCCGAAAAGCGCGTGCCGCAGGACGGCCGCATGCGCCTGGTGCTGTCGCCGACCAAGTCGATCGACTTCCGTGTCAGCACCCTGCCGACCCTGTTCGGCGAAAAGACGGTCATGCGTATCCTCGACGCCACCCAGGCGCAGATGGGCATCGACTCGCTGGGCTACGACCCGGACCAGAAGGCGCTGCTGATCGACGCCATCACCCGCCCCTACGGCATGGTGCTGGTGACGGGGCCGACCGGCTCTGGCAAGACGGTGTCCTTATATAGCTGCCTGAACCTGCTGAACAAGCCGGGCATCAATATCTCGACGGCCGAAGACCCGGCCGAGATCAACCTGCCCGGCGTGAACCAGGTCAACGTCAACGAAAAGGCCGGACTCACCTTTCCGGTCGCCCTGAAAGCCTTCCTGCGCCAGGATCCGGACATCATCATGGTCGGCGAGATCCGCGACCTCGAAACCGCCGACATCGCCATCAAGGCCGCCCAGACCGGCCACATGGTGTTCTCGACCCTGCACACGAACGACGCGCCGTCCACGCTGACGCGTCTCATGAACATGGGCGTGGCGCCCTTCAACATCGCCTCTTCGGTGATCATGATCACGGCCCAGCGCCTGGCGCGCCGCCTGTGTACCTGCAAGCAGCCCCTCGACATCGAGCGCGACGTGCTGAAGGCGGCGGGCTTTCGCGACAGCGACCTGGACGGCGAATGGAAGCCCTACGGCCCGGTCGGCTGCGAACGCTGCCTGGGTTCCGGCTACAAGGGCCGGGTCGGCATCTACCAGATCATGCCGATCAGCCCAAGCATCGAGGCCCTGATCCTGGCCAGCGGCAACTCGATGGAAATTGCCGCCCAGGCCGAAAGCGAAGGCGTGAACTCGCTGCGCCGCTCCGGCCTGATGAAGGTGAAACAGGGGCTGACCAGCCTCGAAGAAGTGCTCGGCTGCACCAACGAGTAGTAAACCAATACGGGAAAACACATGGCAACTTCGGCCCAAGTCCGCAGCGCTGGCGGCGCCCAGATCAAGGAGCACGTCTACGCCTGGGAAGGCAAGGACAAGACCGGCAAGACCGTGCGCGGCGAGATGCGCGCCGGCGGCGAAACCATCGTCAACGTGACCCTGCGCCGCCAGGGCATCATGGTCACCAAGGTCAAGAAGAAAGCCTACCGCAGCGGCAAGAAGATCGTCGACAAGGACCTGACCCTGTTCACGCGCCAGCTCGCCACCATGATGAAGGCCGGCGTGCCGCTGCTGCAATCCTTCGACATCGTCGGCAAGGGCCACTCGAATCCGTCGATGTCCAAGCTGATCATGGACCTGCGCGCCGACATCGAGACCGGCACCAGCCTGAACAACGCCTTCCGCAAATACCCGCTCTATTTCGACCCGCTGTTCTGCAACCTGGTGGGCGCCGGCGAACAGGCCGGCATCCTCGAAGACTTATTGACGCGCCTGGCGATCTACAAGGAAAAGACCCTGGCCCTGAAGGGCAAGATCAAGTCGGCCCTGATGTACCCGATCTCGATCCTGGCGATCGCCTTCATCGTCACCGCCGTGATCATGATCTGGGTGGTGCCTGCCTTCAAGGAAGTATTCACCACCTTCGGCGCCGACCTCCCGACCCCGACCCTGGTGGTGATGGCGATGTCCGACTTCGTGGTGAAGTGGTGGTACATCATCTTCGGTTCGCTGTTCGGCGCCATCTACTTCTTCTTCCAGTCCTGGCGCCGCTCGCTGAAGATGCAGCAGGCCATGGACCGCCTGATGCTGCGCCTGCCGGTCTTCGGCGACGTGATCCGCAAGGCGACCATCGCCCGCTGGACCCGCACCCTGGCCACCATGTTCGCGGCCGGCGTGCCGCTGGTCGAAGCCCTCGACTCCGTCGGCGGCGCCTCCGGCAACGCGGTCTACCTGGACGCGACGAGAAAGATCCAAACCGAAGTCAGCACCGGCACCAGCCTGACGGCGGCCATGCAGAACGCCAACGTGTTCCCGAACATGGTCACCCAGATGGTCGCCATCGGCGAAGAATCCGGCGCCCTCGACGGCATGCTGGGCAAGGTTGCGGATTTCTATGAAGAGGAAGTCGACGAGGCGGTGAGCGCGCTGTCTTCGCTGATGGAGCCGATGATCATGGTGATCCTGGGCGTGCTGATCGGCGGCCTGGTGGTGGCGATGTATCTGCCTATCTTCAAGCTGGGGTCGGTGGTTTAAAACTTTGACATTATAGGTTCTCAGAATACTTCGCAGTGAATTCGCAGTGATCTCATGGTGTTCGCAGTAGTTTGCTCGGGTTTGGCAAACTACTGCACAAGCGAGATGCCAAGACCTATCGAAAGTGTCCGTCGCGGTGGGGGAATGCCAGGATACGGCCAGGAGCATGACAGGCGTAAAACCACGGCAGCTGGGTTCGGCCATCATCTCGTGAAACCAATCGACGTTACCAAAATCGACGTTACCAAAATCGACGTTACCAAACTAGTAGATTTGCTCGACCAACATCGACCATGAAGGGGTGCCAAGGCGAGAGCGAGCCTCGGTGTATATAAGAAATTGCACTCAGTTTTTTTGCTCGTTATCCCGTACGAAATGCTGATGCATTTCCGTCGTCAGCTTTTCGATGCRTTCCGCCATGGCTTTGGTGATTTCCGTCAGCTCTGTATTCTGACGGAGCAGCTCAAGCATCTGCTCGGATTGCTTGGTTGACGCAGTGGCGATTGCTTCGCGGTGCTTGGCATCCGCGTCGGAATGGGCCTTGTCCCGCGCTGCCTGGCGAGTTTGGGCAAGCAAGATAAGCGGCGCCGCATAAGCCGCCTGGAGGCTGAACGCCAAATTCAAAAGAATGAAAGGGTAAAGGTCAAAATGCGTGAAGCCCAGCACGTTTGCTGCGATCCAGACGGCGACGATTAAGGTTTGCCCACCGAGAAAAACCGGCGTTCCGAAGAAACGGGCGAAGGCTTCCGCTCGCAGTCCAAACAAGTCACTGCCAAACGTCTTGAACAAATGTTCGTGCTGACGATGGAAGCGCAAGTGATCGACATCAGGCTCACCTTCCGAAGATAAAGTGTGGACTTGAGACGAGTTCATGACATCCCCTTAAGAAGGCCCGACACGCTCACTATAACTCACATCAAGTTCAAGTCTTGGTGACCTTGCCCTGCTTTTCCCGGACACAGCCTGATGCTTAGTTAGCGTCAGTTTCCAGGGCCTGACGTCGTCGCTTTTTCCTAAACATGCGCGGCGATTTGTACCCTAGGGCCGAATGCGGATGCACCTCGTTGAAGTGCCTGTCATGAAAAAAGCCGGTATGCCGAGATTTAACGGCCTGGCAACCAGGTCGACAGTTTCTTTGATTGAGACCATGAGTTTCTGGCGTCCTAAAACCTGGAGCTTGGACTCGGGCGGCACTTCAGGCATCCGCCTGAATCAAGGCCCTTACAGCGTCGACGCGCGAACCTCGTGTTTGAACCTCGCCGACAGCACGCGCTGGACTTTGTCGATGTCGACCGGCTTGGTAAGGTGGAGGTCGAAACCCGCCTCGAGGCTGCGCGCCTGATCGGCCTCGCTGCCCCAGCCGGTGAGCGCCACCAGCACCCGAGCCTGCGCGCCCGGCAAGGCCCGTAACAGGAATGCAGTCTCGTAGCCATTCATGCCCGGCATCCCGATGTCGAGGAACACCACCGCAGGGTCATGCCGCTTCACCATCTCTACCGCTGTCTGCCCGTCGTGCGCGAGGAATACCTCGTGGCCGCTCATGTCCAGCACCATGGCCATGGTCTCGGCCGCGTCGCGGTTATCGTCGACGACCAGCACCCTGTGCCGCTCGATGGCGCCCTGACTCGAAGGCGGTGCGGCCTCGGCCGGCTCCGGCATGTCGGCACGCGGCAGCCAGATGCGGAACAGGCTTCCTGCGCCCGGGCCGGCGCTCTGGGCGGCGACGCGGCCACCGTGCATCTCGACCAAGCCCTTGACGACGCTCAGGCCGATGCCCAGCCCGCCCTGTGCATGGTCCAGGTGCTGCTGCACCTGCGCGAACCGGTCGAACACGTGCTCGATCATATCGGGCGGGATGCCGATGCCCGTGTCGGCCACTTCGATGAGCAGCATGCCGGGCTGAGGGGACTCGCCACCGCGCAGCGCCACGCGGCCTCCACGTGGCGTGTACTTCGCCGCGTTGTTAAGCAGGTTGCCCACCACCTGCACTAGCCGGGTCGGGTCACCCGTGACCCATAGCCCCCGATCCACACCTTGCCAAATGACCTCATGGCCCTGCGCATCGAGCAGAGCCTGCACGCCCTCCAGCGCTTGTTCGAGCACGGATTGCAGCGAAAGCGGTTCCTGCCTCAGCAGGATTTTGCCCTGCCGGATGCGGGCAATGTCGAGCAGGTCGTCGACCAAGTGCACCATGTGATCGAGCTGGCGTTGCATGATGCCCAGCACCTGATCCGCCTGGCTCGGCAGCTCGCCTTTGATGTTCTGCAGCAATTGCAGCCCGGTGCGCAAAGGTGCGAGCGGATTGCGCAACTCGTGCGCGAGCGTGGCAAGAAAGTCGTCCTTCTGGCGATCGGCAAGCTTAAGCGCCTCGCGCGTGCGTACATAGTCGGTAATGTCGACACAAGCGCCGGTCATTGTCTTCGCGCGGCCCGTCGGGTCCAGGAAGGTCCGGCCACGATCATACAGCCAGTGCACCGAACCATCCGGGTACACCACCCGGAACTCCATCTCGAAATCGTCACCGTCATCGCGGCAGCGTTCGCAGCGGCGGATAACCTCGGCGCGGTCGTCCTGATGAACCAGCGCGATGAATTGGTCGAGGCTACGCACCGCCTCCCCGGGGCGCAGTCCGAACAGGCGGTCAAGCGCGCCATCCCAGGTGAGCCGGTTGTCCTGGATGTCCCAGTGGAAGGTGCCGGTGCGGCTGGCTTCCAGGGCCATCTCCATCGCCAGTTCGGTGGTCTTGCGGCTGGTGATGTCCATAGCCGTGCCGTTAGCGCGCACACAGCGGCCGGCGTCGTCGAATAGTCCGCGTCCCTTGGCCGCAATCCAGCGAACCCGGCCGTCGTCGCGTCCCACCGTGCGGTACTCGACGTTGTAAAGCTCGCGCCGCTGCGGATCGCACGCCGCCGCGAATGCGCGGGCCACTGTCGCCCGATCGTCCGGATGCAGGCCCGCGAAGAAGTCGTCCAGCGAAAGCGCTTCATCGGTCGTGATGCCGAACATGGTTCGCAGCCCTGGTTGCCAGATCAGGCTGCCCTCGGGCACGTTCACGTCCCAGAACGCGATCTCGGAAGCGTCCGTGGCCAGGCGCAGGCGTTCTTCGCTCTCGGCCAGGGCCTGCTGCGCCGCGCTCGCGGCACGTGCGTTGTCCGCGAGCATCACTGTCGAGGTGGTTTCGATCGCTGCGCAGAAGATGCCCGCGACCTGCCCGTCGTCATCCAGCAAGGGCGTGTAGGTGAAGCTGAAATAGTGTGGTCCGGGCGTCTTGCGGCTGGCCAAGCGGAACAGCTTGTTCTCGAATGACAGCGACTCGCCGCGCATGACGGCCTCGTTCAACGGCCCTAGTTCGTCCCAGATCTCGCCCCAGACGTCGGCCATCGAATGGCCGAGCGCATCGGGATGTTTGTCGCCAAGGATCGGGATGTAGTCGTCGTTATAGAGCGAGATGCAGCGTGGCCCCCAGCCGATGTACATAGGCTGCTGCGCGCGCAGGATCAGGCTCACGGCCGTCTTCAGGGACAGAGGCCAAGATCCCGGTGCGCCAAGCGGCGTCGTCGACCAGTCGTGGCAACGGATCAGTGCGCCCATAGCGCCACCACCGCGCAAGTGCGGCTGGTCTGGGTGGTCGATCATTGGTATGGCTCAATATATCAGCGGCGCAGAAGCGATTCGCACAGCTTGCTTGGGTTAAGTCTACATTTTTAGAGGCGAAGGATAAGACTCTACCCGGTCGCTCGCTGCCTGCGGGACAGTGTCTTCCCGAATAGTTGCTCAGTTCCAGTGGCTAGCCAACTAAAGAATTGTAAGTTAGGCAGCCCATGCATCTCAAGACTGCACCGGCTACAGGGATATTGTACTTATTGACAAAAAAGTGTGGAAGAAATCACGCCGGCCGCTCCCATGGAAACTCGGCTGGCAAACCTGCTTGCCTTGCCCAGCCGTTGCACGCAAGACCATACTTTTTCAGTCTACTGACAAAGTGCGATGATGTCTATCGGGTAATATGCTTGAACCACTTAAGAGGTGTGAAGCTGCTGCCAATGTACCCATTTTGGAAAGCTTGCTCATCTATCCGGTACGGCTCATCAAGTGGGAATAGAGCACCGTCACCAAGGGTGCTCCAAGTGCCAGCACAAACACCCCGAGCACCTTATCCCCCCGCTCCAGCCCGAACGCGGCAACCAGCATCCCCAGCCCGCTCGCCACGAAAATCCAGCGCCCGGCCTTGCGCGATTTGTCGAGCGCCCCAATCGCGATATAGAGCATGCCCAGCGCAAGGGCAATATAGTTGCTGGTATCGACCTCACGTCCCAGCGCATGAATCGCAATGACCGCCTGGATCGCAAGCTGGACGAAAAGCAGGCGCGAAAACACGGTACGCCGGACCCGCGCCGGCGGAACGGAATCTCCCGACGATGAAAAGCCCTGCGGCGACACGGACATCAAGAACCACACCACACAGGCGACGATCGGCATAATCAAGAGGCCGGCCCACTCCCCGACCCAGGCATCCGGCCTGCCATCCGAACCCCAATGAATCACGACCTGCCCGCCGGCAGGCAATTCGTGAATCGCCCAGAGTGCAATGCCGAACATGGCGGCAATGAGAATCGCATTCAGGGCAGCGGCGAAAAGCTTGTTCAATTTTTCCCTTGCAATCAGTTAGCGCCTCCAGAATACCAGTTCCTACCCCGCACGCATTAGAAGCTGAGACTGGATTTCAAACCGATCACGAAGGCATTGCTGTTGCGCGTCGTGCCGCCCGGATGCACGATGTACTGAAGATTGGGACGCAAAACCACCGAGGGCAGCGGCAACCAGGAGTAATACAGCTCGCCCACGTATTCGTAGCCACCGCCCGCGACGGTGTCCCGGCCGGTGCGGGCATTGTTCTGGCGCGTGAAATCGGCGAAGCGCCCATTGTTGTGGGTGGCACCCACGGCGAAGCCGATCGAGTCCTGGGCGCGGCTTTCGAACGGGCCCTTGTACTGCACGCCCAGCGTGAGCTGGTGGTCCAACTGGGCCGTGTCGTGGTCGGCCTGCGTGAAATTCAGGAACAGCGTCGCGCCGCTACCCTTGGCCGTTCCGGTCACCTTCTGCTGCAGGCTCAGGTAGGCACCGTACTGGCCGTTGCGCTCGAGGGGTTCCAGTCCCGTCAGGCCGCGCGGGTTGTGGTTGCGGTCGAAGAACAGGTCCTTGCCGTCCGAAGTGTTGTACCAGGCGCCCAGCTTGTAGGAACCGGGCAGGCCCTGCCAGTTCGGCTGCCAGCCGAGCTCCAGCGGGATCAGGGCGCCGGTGGTGCCGCTCGGGTTGTTCGGCTTCCAGCCGTTGTGGCGCGCGTACTCGTCGTCCACGTACTTCGGATTGACCTGGTAGACGCCCAGCTGCACGTAGCTGTCCGCGGACGGGTGGTATTTGATGCGCGTGGCCCATTGGCTGGTCGGCCAGTTGACCCAGTAGTTGCCGACCAGGTTGCCCGGCTGGGCGCTGCAGAAAGTCAGGTTCTGGAAGTCGCAGGAAAAGCTGAAGAAATCCTCGCTGAGGGTCATGCGCCCGAACTTGAGTTCCAGGCGGTCGTCGAGCAGCTTCTGGTTCAGCCACAACTGCGTCAGATGCCAGGTCTGGCCGCGTCCATAAACTTCCTGGATCAGCAAGTTGTTGCCGATGTGTGCGTCCGCGCCGAGATTGCGGCCATTACGGTCGGTCATGGTGAACTGGAAGCTGCCGCCGCGCCAGCCCCAGCGCTTGTCGAGGTCGACGGTGGTGCCGAATTCCCACTGGTCGGTGTCGCGCGTCAGGTGTTCGGTGCCGCCGCTGAAGTTGTGGGCCAGCTGGTTGCCGTAGCCGAGATTGAACACCACGCCGCGGTCGGCCAGCTGCTTGCGCAGGCCGCCCCAGTCGCCGGTCAGGGTGGGGCTGGTCGTGAGGTCGCCGGCATGGGCCATGGCATGGGCCATGGCCTGGCCCAGCAAGGCCGCCGCGGCAAGGACGCCGGGCCGGACCAGGGAGCGCCGGGAACGGAAAAGCCTGTCGAGCGTCGCCATGTGATTCCCCCTGCATTGACACCTTGGAGTCGTATCGAGGCGATGGAGTTCGCCTAGGGCAGCGCATAGGCGATCACATAATCGCCCAGTCTGGTGCCGAAGGATCCGTGGCCACCCGCGGCGATCACGACGTACTGTTTGCCGTTGGCGGAATAAGTCATCGGCGTGGCCTGGGCGCCTGCCGGCAGGCGGGCCTGCCAGAGCTGCCTGCCGGTGTTCACGTCGAAGGCGCGCAGATAGTTGTCCGCGGTCGCGCCGATGAAGGCGAGGCCGCCGGCCGTCACGATCGGGCCGCCCAGCATCGGCATGCCCATCTTGAAGGGCAGCGGCACCGGCGAGCTGTCGCGCACCGTACCGATGCGCTTCTTCCACACGATCCTGTTGGTCTTCAGGTCGATCGCGGAGATATACCCCCAGGCCGGCTGCTTGCACGGCAGGCCGATCGGCGAGAGGAAAGGATTCAGGGTCACGCCGTAGGGCACGCCGTATTGCGTCTGCAGGCCCTGTTCCGAGCCGCCGCCCTTCACGCCGGGTACCGGTTCCACCGGATTGTTCGGGCCGCGCGGCACCAGGCGCGAGACGAAAGGCAGCGCCATCGGATTGGCGATGGCGATCTGGCGATCGGTGTCGACGGCGATGCCGCCCCATTCGAACATGCCGAGGTTGCCGGGGAAGACGAGCGTGCCCTGCAACGAGGGCGGCGTGAAGGTGCCTTCGTAGCGCAGCCGGTGGAAGATCACGCGGCACACGAGCTGGTCGTACATGGTCGCGCCCCACATGTCGGCATCGGTGAGCGGCTTCGACGGGCGGAAAGTGAGTTCGGAGAAGGGCTGGGTCGGCGAGACACGGTCGCCGGGCGCCGCGCCCTGCGGCACCGGCCTTTCGGGCGCGGGCACGACCAGCGCGCCGCTGCGGCGGTCGAGCACGAACAGGTTGCCCGTCTTCGTTGGCGCGTACACGACCGGAATCGTCTTGCCGTCCTTGCCGGTGATGTCGGCCAGCGTCGGCTGCGACGGCAGGTCCATGTCCCACAAGTCGTGGTGCACGGTCTGGTAGAACCAGGCCAGCTTGCCCGTCGACGCGTGCAGCGCCAGCAGGCCGGACGCATGGCGCTCCTGGTCGGGCGTGCGCTTGCCGCCCCAGATATCCGGTGTCGATACGCCCATCGGCAGGTAGACGATGTCGAGTTGCGGGTCGTAGGCGGCGGGCGCCCACGAGTTCGGCGAATTCCATACGTAGTGCTCGCCGGGGCCCGGAATCCTGTTCGGATCGGGCGCACCGGGATCGAAGGCCCACAGCAGCTCGCCGGTCCTGACGTCGAAGCCGCGGATCACGCCCGAGGGTTCGCGTGTGGAGTAGTTGTCCTCGACCGCCCCCGCCACCACGATCACCTTGCCCGTGACGACCGGCGGCGAAGTCGGCTCGTACATGTTCCTGGCCTGGTTCGTCACCGGCATGCCGTGCTGGAGGTCGAGGTCGCCCTTGTCGGCGAAGTCGGCGCAGCGCTCGCCGGTGAGCGCGTCGAGGGCGTAGAGGTGGCCGTCATTCACCGGCAGGAAGATGCGGCGCGTGCAGGCCGGGGCCGGGCCGCTAGCTGTGCTGGCAGCCAAAGCGGCGCCCTGCGCCAGGTCGACATGGGACACGCCGCGGCAGGTCACGTGCTGGAAGCTCGGGTCGGTCCGCAGACCCGGATCGAACTTCCACTTCAGCGCGCCGGTCTTCGCATCGAGGGCGAACAGTTTCTGGTGCGGCGAGCACAGATACAGCAGGTCGCCGATCTTGACCGGCGTGACTTCGTCGGTGATCTCGACGGGATCGTTCGGCCCCTTCATGTCGCCGGTGCGGAAGGTCCAGGCGACCTGCAGGTTCCTGACGTTGTCCGGCGTGATCTGCCGCAGCGGCGAGTAGCGCGTGCCCGCCTGCGTGCGGCCATAGGCGGGCCAGTCGGCCGGATCGCCGGCGCCGGCGCCGGCATTCACGTTGGCGTTCGCCGCTTGCGCTCCGGCGGCAGCGGCGAAGCGGCCGTCGACGGTCTGCGGATCGTTGAAGGCTGCGTAGACCAGCACGCCCGCCCAGATCACCAGCGCCGCAAGCAGCGAGCCGCTGTCGAACCTGGGCGGCGCCACCGGACGCAGGCTCACCAGCAGCAGCCAGACGCCGAAGACGACCAGCACGCCCGAGCGCGGCGCGAGCGCCCAGAAATCGGGCCCCGATTCCCACAGCGACCAGGCCGCCGTGCCGACCAGCACCAGGGCATAGAGCGCGAGCGCGCCGGGGCGGCGGCGGAACAGCAGCCATGCCACGCCGAGCAGCACGATGCCGGTGATGAGGTAATACGCCGATCCGCCCAGCGACAGCAGCCAAGCGCCGCCGATCAGCAGATACAGCCCTGTCAGCACGGTGAACAGGAGGCTGACGAAGCCGGTGGATCCCAGCGGCCTTGCTTGTTCTGTGGACATGATGATCTACCGCTTGCACCGATGTAGACAGGGTCAGATTACACGTCACCGGAGAATCGGAGCGCACCACACCATTCCGGCAAAACGAAAGCCAAAAATCCATCTCAGCTATAAACGAAACATATATTTGGTTTTTTATCTGATCATCGGCATGAAACTTATGTTTTTGTTGACGATACTTTCTTTTATTCGTAAATTACCCAGGCAATCGTAATAAAAAAGAAAGAAATTTAATTAATATCTTTCGCTTTATGACAATCACATAAGGAGATGCAATGGAACGCAGGATCAAGTATTTGAATGCTGCCGCCTTCGCCGCCGCCGCCGCCGTGGCCCTGGCGCCTCTGCCGGCGGCGGCCACCGACGCCGTGGTCGCCCTCGCCGGCAACGCCTTCGTCACCAGCGCGGCGCCGAACGCCGCCGAAGTCATTACCAGCAATGGACTCGGCAACTGGACCAGCGCCGGCACCGTCACCAGCACGTACTTCCGCGTGGCCGCATCCCCCAACTGTTCGCGCAGCTGTCCGGCGGCGGTGACGGTGTCGCTCAATGCGCGCCTGGCCGGCAGCACGCGCAGCACCGTCCGCGTCAGCATCAACGGCACGCCCTTCGACGTCACCTTGACGGGCAACGTCACCAAAAATTACCCGGTCGGCACCGTGATCGTCCCCGCTGGTTACGTGAAGGTGGACCTGCAGGGCGTGAGCAAGGATGGCGGCTATTTCGGCGACGTGTCCTCGATCGGCGTGTCGACCGAGGCGACGCTGAACTACGCGAACGATCCGGCCAACTACTACTGGTCGCGGCGCGGTCCTTCGGTGCACCTCGGCTTCACGGTCCCGGCGCAGACCGAGTACTTCTACAACGAGGTCACGGTCCCGCAGGGGCAGGACAAGATCGGCTCCTACTTCATGGCCAACGGCTTCACCGGCGGCTACTTCGGCATGCAGGTGAAGTCGCCGAGCGAGCGCTGGATGCTGTTCTCGGTCTGGGATGCCGACAACGGCGCCAGGACCACTCTTGTCGGCAAGGGCGCCGGCGTGGTCGACAACGGCTTCGGCGGCGAAGGCACCGGCGGCCAGTCCTACCTGCGCTTCAACTGGATCGCCGGGAATACCTATCGCTTCATCACCCGCGCCCGGCCCGACGGCGCCGGCGGCACCGATTACTCGGCCTGGTTCTTCGCTCCGGAAACCGGCGCCTGGAAGTACATCGCCACCTGGAAGCGGCCGGGAACCTCCAGCTACCTGACCGGCGTCTACTCCTTCCTCGAGAACTTCATCGACACCAACGGCTATATGGAGCGCTCGGCCGACTACGGCAACCAGTGGGCGCGCTCGAACACCGGCAGCTGGACCGAAATCACCACCGCCCGCTTCACCGGCGACGCCACCGCGGCCAACGCCCAGCGCATGGACTATGCCGGCGGCCGGCGCGGCAGCAGCTTCTACCTGCGCAACGGCGGCTTCTTCAGCAACTATGTGCCGATCAACCAGAACTTCACCCGCCCGGCCACCGGCACCCCGCCCGCCGTCGACCTCAACGCCCTGCCACTGCAGTGAGCGCAAACCATCAGGAGTCCATCATGTTCAAACGATCGCCGCGTACAGTTCTCCTTGCCGCCCTTCTCGCCTCCCTTGGTTTTGCCGGCACCGCCCAGGCCAACATCATCGAAGGCTTCGACGACATCGCCAGCCTGGCCGCCAGGGGCTTCATCCTGCGCAATGCCAGCGCACCAGTCGGCAGCAACGGCTTCTTCCAGGGGAACAGCCGCGTCTTCGGCGCCCAGGACGGTGCACCCGGCGCCTACCTCGGCGCCAACTACCAGAGCGCGGCCGCCGGCGGCGGCATCGACGACTGGCTGATCAGCCCGGAGTTCTCGACCAGCGCCGGCGGCACCATCTCCTTCTATGTGCGGGCGGCGGCGGACCAGGGCTACTCCGACCTGTTCCAGTACGGCCTGAGCACCGGCGGTACCGGCGCCGCCGATTTCGTCCTCGGCAGCCTGGACGCCGCGCCGACCGGCGACTGGACCCGCGTCAGCCTGGACTTCGCCGGCACCGGCACGCCGGGCAGCGTCGGCCGCTTCGCGATCCGCTACACCGGTCCGGCGGACAGCGCCAACTACATCGGCATCGACACGCTCTCGCTGCCGCTGCCGGAACCGGCCAGCCTGGCGCTGCTGGGACTCGGACTGGCCGGCCTCGGCGCCAGCCGCCGCGGGATCAGGCGCGCGGCCCGCTGACGGCAGCGTCGTCGATGAAACGGCTGGGCGCGACGCCCAGCGCCCGCCGGAACATCGCCGAGAACGCGCTCTGGCTTTCATAGCCCATGCGCGCGGCGACTTCGCCCAGCGGCAGGCCGCGGACCATCAGTTCGATCGAGCGTTCCAGCCGCAGTTGCTGGCGCCAGGTGCCGAAGCCGAAGTTCATCTCTTCGCGGAACAGGCGCGCCAGCGTGCGGGCGCTGGCGCCCACCTGTCCGGCCCAGTCTTCCAGGGTCCGGTGCGAGGCCGGATCGGCGGCCAGCGCCTGGCATAAGGCCTGCAGGCGACGGTCACGCGGCATGCGCAGGCCGAGCGACAATGCCGGCGCCCTTCCCACTTCCACCAGCAGCAGCTCTGTCAGCAGGTGCCGCCGCCCGTCATTGACAGGATCCGCCGCCAGCAAGGCTTCGAACAACGCCCGCGTGAGCGCCGAAATCTCGATCACCGCGCAGGCGTCGATGGCGCGCGGCGCCGCCTCCGGCGCCACGTAGATGGTGCGCAGCTCGACCTCGCCCAGCATGGTCACCTCGTGCTCGACGTCCGGTGGAATCCACACCGCGCGCAGCGGCGGCACGATCCACATCATCTCTTGCGCTTCCACCTGGATGCTGCCCCGGAAGGGATAGGCGATCTGCGCCCAGGCGTGGCGGTGCTTCGGCACCCGCAGGCCGGGCGCGGGGCGGCGCAGGTTGACCGTCACCGGCTCCGCAATGGAGGGGACGCGGCGCGGGTCGGGGTCGAAATCGAGGGTTGTCAGCATTGCGACAATTCTTGTCCGCCTGTCGAAATCCTGTCAAGGCGCCGCTGCCTAGAATGGCGGCTGCTTGTTCCAACAGGAGACCATTCGATGAGCACTCACACTACCCTCCGCCGCATCACCGTGCCGCAGATCCGCGCCATGAAGGGACCTGGACGCATCGTCTCCCTGACCGCCTACACGAGTTTGATGGCGAAGCTGATGGATGATTATGTCGACCTGATCGTGGTCGGCGACTCGACCGGCATGGTGGCCTACGGGATGGAGTCGACCCTGCAGGTCGGCCTCGACATGATGATAGCCCACGGCAAGGCGGTGGTACGCGGCGCCGCGCGCGCCTGCGTGGTGGTCGACATGCCCTTCGCCACCTATCAGGAATCGCCGCGGCAGGCCTACCGGAACGCAGCCCGGGTGCTGGCCGACACCGGCGCCCAGGCGGTCAAGATGGAGGGCGGCGAAGAGCTTCTCGAGACCGTGGATTTCCTGGTACGGCGCGGGATTCCGGTGATGCCGCACATCGGCCTGCTGCCCCAGCACGTGCAGGCGATGGGCGGCTTTCGCTACCAGGCCCGCACGCCGGAAGAGATCGACGCGCTGGTGCGGCTGGCGCGCGGCCTGGAGCGGCAAGGCGCCTTCTGCCTGCTGATCGAAGGCACCAGCGAGGCGGCGGCGCGCGCCGTCACCGGGGCGGTGGCGATCCCGACCCTCGGCATCGGCGCCTCACCCAGCTGCGACGGCCAGGTACTGGTCACCGAAGACATGCTCGGCCTGTTCTCCGACTACCGGCCGCGCTTCGTCAAGCAGTATGCCGCGCTGGCCGACAATATGCGGGAGGCCTTCGGAAAGTACCGCGACGAAGTCCGCGACGGTACTTTCCCCAGCCTCGATCACTGCTTCGCGGCGGCCGGCGCCCCGGCTCAGAAGAACTTGTAAGCGGCCGACACCGAGAACTGGCGGCCGAACAGGTTCTGGCTGTGGTTATAGCCTTCCCAGCCGTTCGGATCGTAGTACGGGCGCTTGTCCAGCAGGTTCTTGACGTTCAGCCCCACCTCCAGGTTCTTCACCGGCTTCCAGTTGAAGCCCAGGTTGACCGTGGTGTACGACGGCGCGCCGTCGCAGGAACTCTCCGGCAGCGACACCCCGGCCGCGGTGCAGTTCTCCGGCGCGTTGTCGTTGTCGTAGGGACCGTAGGCCCACTTGGTGCGGCCGGTGAAGTTGACGAACAGGCTGGTCACGAAGTTGCGGTAGCTCCAGTCGGCGTTGACGGTCGCACGCAGGCGCGGCGAATCGTAGTAGCCGACGTAGTTGCCCGAGAAGCCGCTGCCGTCGTCGTAGTTATAGGTCTCGCGGCGGCGGATGGTCGCCGCCACGCCCGTGTTCAGCTTGCCCCAGGCGCCCAGCGAGAAGCGGGTGCGCGCATCGATGTCGAAGCCGTCCACCAGCGTGCGGCCGCGGTTCAGGTAGGAGTTGATCAGGCCGCCCAGGTTGCCCACCGAGTAGCCCGGCACGCCGCCGGCGCAGGCCGCCGCATTCGCCGCGTTGGCGCACATGCCGCGTACCGCCGCCATGTTGGCGCGGTCGGCGTCGGTGAGATCGTTGCGGATCGCCTGGCTGGTGCCTTGCAGCGCCGGGCCGTACTGGTCGACCAGGTCGGTGAACAGCTGGTTGAAGTCCTGGCGCACGATCTCGTTGCGGCGGTTGACGATCCAGTAGTCGATCGAGATGCTGACGTCGCGGGCCGGCTGCAGCACCACGCCGAAGGTGCCGATCTTGGCCTTCTCCGGCTGCAGGTTCGGGTTCGGCGGGGTCAGGCCGCCCACCGTGGTCGAGCAGTTCGAGTTCAGCAGGGTCTTGCCGAGATCGACGTCGGTCGGCGTCACCGATTTCATCAGCAGGCGCGCCATCGCATTGGTCTCGTCGCAGCGCACGGTGTCGCGGATGCCGCCGACCTGGGCGAACACGCCGCCCTCGCCCGATTCCGCCAGGTTGGGCGCGCGGAAGCCTTCCGAATAGGTGCCGCGCACCAGCAGCTCGGGAAGGGCGCGCCACTGCACGCCGATCTTCGGCGCCAGGTTGGCGGCAAAGTGCGGGTACTTGTCCAGGCGCGCCGCCGCGTTCAGTTCCAGCTTGTCGGTCAGCGGCACCACTACTTCGCCGAACACGGCGCCGATGGTGCGCTTGCCGTCGAACCAGGAACCGCCCTGCTGGGTGATCAGGCCGTTGGCGGCATCCGGATTGCCCGGGGTCTCGAAGCTCTCGCGCATCAGGCTGGTGCCGACGGCGGCGCGCACCTCGCGCTCGCCGATCTTCGCGATCGTGCCCTCGATCTTGGCGTCCCAGGTCATCAAACGGGTCCAGGACTGGATGTCGAAGGTCGGGAAGGCTTCGCGCAGCAGGGCCGCATTGGCTTCGCTGATCTCGCCGAACTTGTAGGCCGGATTGTCGGCGATGTAGGGACGCTTGGTGACCGGATCGATGGTGGTCGGGCCGAAGGCCTTCTCGAAGCCCTTGGTGTTGATGTTGGTGGTCTGGTACAGGGTCGAGTGGCTGCCGGCGACCGCCAGCGCGGTCTCGAAGTCCCAGTCGCCGAACACGGTGCCGCGCAGGCCGGCCAGCGCGCGGTAGCTGTCGTCGATATTCGTCTGGCCGAAGTGGCCGGGCGCATCCTGCAGGATGTAGTTCAGGCCGGCGGCGCCGCCCATCTTGGCGGCCATGTCCGGATCCAGCCTGCCCTTCAGGTAGACGTTGTTCGGTCCCAGGTAGGGATTGACGAAGGTGTTCAGCGTGGTGCCGGTATTGCGCGCGAACCAGTTGCTGGTGCTGCCGCTGTTGAAGGTGCGCGGGCCGTTCTCGCCGCGCATGCGGATATGGGTGTAGGCGCCTTCGGCGAATCCTTCGAGGCTGTCGCTGATGCGCAGGCGGCCGGCCAGGTAGCCTGTGGCGCGCTTGGACGACGGGCCGGTGTCCAGCGCATACGGCAGGTTGTTCCAGATGCAGCGGGTGCCCGATGCTTCGACGATCGAGGACGGGCAGCCGTTCACCGCGCGTTGGGTGCGGGCATTGTTCTTCAAAGGGTCGAACACGAAGAAGGTACCGGGGTTCATCGTGCCCGGCTCGCTGCCGGTACCGATGCGGAAGTTCGGGATGAAGTTCGGGTTGTTGACGTAGAAGTACTCGGGGCGCTTGTCGTAGGTGTCGGCCAGGGCGATGCGGTCGCGCTGGTAGAGGTTCAGCGAGCCGTAGACGTTGTAGCCGTCGTTGCCCAGGTCGCCCTTGCCGAACAGGATGCTGCCCTGGCGCTCGCCATAGGACGAGACCCGCGACGAGGAATCGTTGCTGCCGCGGACTTCGAGGCCCTGGTAGTTCTTCTTGGTGATCACGTTGATCACGCCGGCCACCGCATCCGAACCGTACACCGCCGAAGCACCGTCGGTCAGCACTTCCATGCGCTCGATCGCCGCGGCGGGAATCGCGTCGATGTTCACGAACATGGTCTGGAAGCCGGCCGGCGCACCGTAGAAGGACAGGCGGCGGCCGTTCAGCAGCACCAGCGTGCCCTGGGCGCCGAGGCCGCGCAGGTTGGCCTGCGAGCCGCCGTCGGAGCCGGTGAACATCGAGCGGAAGTCTTGCTGGGCCGGACGCGCGGCCGGCAGGTTGTCGAGCACCTGCAGCAGCGTGCGGGCGCCCATGTTCTCGATCTCCTTGGCGTCGATCACCTGCACCGGCGAGGCGGTTTCGGCGTTGATGCGCTTCAGGCTCGAACCGGTCACTTCGACCCGCGCCATCTTCCCTTCCTTGCGCGTGTCGTCGGACTTCGCCGGCTTGTCCGCCTTGACCGCCTGGTCTTCCGCCTGGCCGGCAGCGACGGCGCTCGACGCCAGTCCAGCGGCCGCCAAGGCGGCCAATAATGTCTTCAGTTTCATGTCTCTCCTCCTGTGTTGTTGATCTTGTGTGTCAGCTTGTGTGAAGCAGCAGCGCCGATCCGGCCGGCAGCGCGAGTTGGAGCCCGCCGTCGCGCGCCACCGGCGGCATGTTCCGGTAGCGCAGGGTCCAGCCGGCGCCCGGCGCCAGGGCGCCCTCGCCTTCGCCGAAGGCCAGCGCGTAGCGCGCCTCCAGGCCTGGCGCCCGCAGCGGCGCGGCGCGTACGCGGGCGCCCTTCGGCAATCCCGTGAGGCTGAGCAGCCGCGATTCGGTGGCACTCGTATTGATGGCGACGATGCGCACGCCATCCCCGTGCGCGGTCGCGTACACGCGCAGGCCCGGCAGCGGGTCGGCGCGTTCGAGTTCGTAGAAGCGGCCGCCGGCCAGCAGCTGGGCACAAAGCAGGCCGTAGTACAGCGGGCGCGGCGCGAAGCCGGTCTCGAGGTCGCCGCCGATCGGCGAGTAGTTCGATGCCGCCGCCTCGATGCGCGCCAGGACGTCCTCGCCGCGCTTGTCGATCCCGCGGCCGCGGGTGTCGTGGCCTTCCAGCGAGCTCTCGATGCTGCGCCGCGGCCCGCCCTGGAAGCAGATCCCGGTGGCGCCGTTGAACGCCGCCGACAGCGTGAAGTCCAGTCCCCACAGCGCCGAGGCGAAGGCGTTGCTGACGCCGTCGCGCCCGCCGCGGTAATAGGAATTGGTCTCGGTCAGCCAGAAACCCTGCGGGTGGCTGCGCGCCGCCCGGGCCAGCGCGGCGATCTCGCGGTCGACATCGCTGTCGTGCAGCAGGATGTCGGCCAGCGATCCGCGCTCGGCCGCCTCGCGGTAGTAATGGCGGCTGAGCAGTACGGACTCCGGCACATCGTTCCCGAAGCGCTGCACCCAGTCGGTGTTGGCGCCGCTGTCCGGTCCCGCGATACCCTTGCTACCGAGCGGCGCGGACAGGCGGTCCCAGGCCGCCTTGTAGTCCTCGTAGCGCTTGAAGTAGTTGTTCGCCTCGTTGCCGACCTGGAGCGCCAGCAGGCGCGGGCCCAGCCGGCTGCGCACCATGCGGGCATGGCGCTCGACCAGGTCCACGCTGCCGGCCCGCATGTTCAGGCCGAACACGACTTTCCAGCCGGTAGCGTCGAGGAAGCCGGCCAGCGCATCGATCGCGTCAAGGTTCACGTCGTAATAGGGCTGCACCCGTTCGCGGTCGCGGTACAGCGGGTGCAGCACCGGCAGCGGGCCGTCGAAGCCCGCCGGTTTCGCCAGGTCGCTGGTGTTCCCGCCCAGGCGCAGCACGCCGTGCGGATTCAGGCGCCGGAAGGCGTCGACCAGACCGGTGTTGGCGGCCGCGAAGAAGCGCGGGTCGCGCAGGTTGTCGGTCTCGTAGCTGAGGCCGACGATGGTCTGCGCAACCGTGTTGCCGGTGGCGCGCGCCGGGATGGCGATGCGCGCACCGGCCGCCGTGCCGGCGGCAGAAGCGGCGCTGGAAGCCAGCGGCAGCGCCATGGCGGCCATGCCCTGGATGAAGCTGCGTCGGTCGAGCATGGGATCAGTAGCGGTCGTCGAATGCGAAGATCGGCTTGCGGTCGCGCCAGGCGCCGCGCGTGAAGTCGGGGAAGTCCAGTGTCTGGAAGCCCTGCGCCACCGACTGCTCGGACAGCGGCGTGATCGCGCTCCAGGTGACGGCGTCGTAGATATCGATCGGCATCGGCGCATCCGCCTTCAGCGCTTCGACGAAGGCGTGGATCACGAAGAAGTCCATGCCGCCATGGCCGGCGCCGGCCGCGCGTTCGCCATAGCGGCGCCACAGCGGATGGTCGTACTTGTCCTGCCAGGCCTGGAAGGCATCCCAGCTGTGCGGCTTGCTCACCCCTTCCACGTGCACGCCCTGGTTCAGGTCCATCCACAGGCCTTTGCTGCCCTGCACGCGGAAGCCCAGCGAATACGGGCGCGGCAGCGAGGTGTCGTGCTGCAGCAGGATGGTTTCGCCGTTCTCGGTGGACAGCGTGGTGGTCACCACGTCGCCCAGGCTGAACTTGAGCTTGGTGTTCGGATGGCCGGGCGACTGGCGCTCGATGTAGTCGTGCAGGCCGCGCGCCTTGGTGGCGAAGCTGTTGATGCGGGTGAAGCGGTTGCCGCGGTTGATGTTGGTGTACATCGCGCAGGGGCCGATCCCGTGGCTCGGATACAGGTCGCCGTTGCGGCGCACGGAGTGCAGGGTGCGCCAGCGCGCCTCGGACCAGCCCTTGTCGCCGAACTCGACCCCGCCGCCGACCACGTGGGCCGCATCGCCGCCGTTCAGCTTCACGGCGCGCAGGTCGTGCTGGTAGCCGCCCTGCAGGTGTTCGAGCTCGCCGAACACGCCGGCGCGCACCATCTGCAGCACCGCCATCACGTCGCGCCGGAAGCACACGTTCTCCAGCAGCATATAGGGGGTGCCGGTCTTGAGCTGGGTGTCCAGCACGTCCCAGTGGTCGCGCAGGGTGACGCCGGCTACCACTTCGCAGCCCACCGGCACCTTGGCGCGCATGGCGTCGATCGCCATCGGCGCATGCCATTCCCAGGGCGTGGCGATGATCACGCCGTCGATCTGCTTCGAATCCAGCAGGCGGCGGTAGGCGAACAGGTCGCCGTCTTCGCCATAGGTGCGCGGACGCGGCTTGCCGGCCTTCTCCACCTGGGCCAGGGCCTGGCCCAGCATCACCGGCTCGATGTCGCACAGGGCGGCGACCTCGACGTCGTCGCGGCGCAGCAGTTCGCGCAGCAGTACCTGGCCGCGCATGCCGGTGCCGATCATGCCGAGGCGCAGGCGTTCGCGGGTGGCGCCGAAGACCGGGCCGGCCAGGCCGGCGGCCAGGGCGGCACCGCCGGCCTGGGCGGTCTTCAGCAGGAAATCGCGTCGATTCATCATTTTGTCTGTCTCCATTCTCAAAAGTTGTATTCGGCACTCACGCGGACCGAGCGCGGCGCGGTGCGGCTGGCCACCTGCAGGTAGCTGCGCGAGATGTCGCCGCTGCCGTCCTCGCGGGTCTCGTTGTAGCGGGTGACGGTCTGGCGGTTGAGGACGTTGAACACGTCCAGCTTCAGGCTCAGGCCCCTGGCGAAGACCGGGTTCCAGGCGGCATTCAGGTCGAGCTGCATCTGCCACGGCGTGCGTCCGCGGCTGCCGCGCGGCGATGGCTTGCCTTCGCAGAAGAAATAGGCGGCGCCGTAGTCGTCGTCGAAGTGCAGGTTGGCCGGCAGTTCGCCGATGCAGTTGCGCGGCGAGCCCGAGATCAGGGCCAGGTTGCCGCCCAGGGTCAGCTGCGGGGTCGCCTGCACGAAGCCGTAGGCCTTGATCTGGTGGCGGTGGTCGCCCGGCAGGTAGCCGTAGGCGTTGTACATCAGCTCCTTGTGGTCGTCGCTGACGGTCAGGGCCACGTCGCCGCCGCCGATGGTGTCGGTCTGGCCTTCCATATTGCCCTTCAGGCTCGAGAGCGTGTAGGTCAGCTTGCCGTACCAGCCGTCGGCGAACGGGTGCTCGACGAACATGGTCAGCGCCTTGTAGGTGCGCTTCGGCAGCGGGTTGCCCCACTCCGCCGCGCTGATGTCGACCCGGCGCAGGCCCTTGCCGTCGGCGAAGTCGATGTACAGGTCGTTGTCGCGGCCCGGATTCATGATCGCGCACTGGAAGCCGCCCCAGTTGCTGGTGTCGACACCGTTGCGCGAGGCCCAGGCATCGATCGGACGCTGGTCGCAGGTGTCGTCGTTGGTGTCGTTCAGGCGGCGGTACAGGACGCTGGCGCCGGCCACCAGGCGGCGGCCGAAGGCGCGCTCGAAGCCCAGCGAGACCTCGTCCTGCGACAGCGGCTTGAGGCCGATCGCCGTCACCTCGCGCGCATCGCGGCCCTTGCCGTAGGCATTGTTGGCCGAATACGGATCGCTGATCGCATGCAGGCCGGTCGGCGCGCCGGTGACCGGGTCGACGCCGGTATAGGTGTAGTACTGGCTGGTGCGCAGCAGCGGCGCCGCCATGTTGCTGGACAGGTTGGACGGCACCGGCAGGTGGTAGCGGCCGGCGTTGGCGAACACGCGCAGCGAGCTGTCGCCCATCACGTCCCAGGTGGCGCCGAAGCGCGGCGCGATCATGTTGCGCTGGGAGATGAAGGCTTCGCCGCTGGTCGTGTAGTTGGTGAACTGCTCGCGGCGCAGGCCGAGGTCGAGCAGGACGCGCTCCGTCACCTGCCAGTGGTCCTGCAGGTACTGGGCCGATTGCACGCTGGTCGGACGCGCCAGGTTGGTGTCGAGGTCCTTGCTGACGTAATAGCCCTGCGGGCCGTAGCCGCCGCCCTGGTCGGTGGTCTGGAAGGCGCCGTTCAGCAGGCGGGTCGGGTTGGTGGTCTTGCGGTAGGTCCAGCGGTAGCCGCCGGCCAGCACCGTGCCGACCAGCGAATCGACCTTGATGCGGTCGATACCGCCGCGCAGCGCGTGTGCGCCGAGCTTGTACTCGAGGTCCAGGCGCAGGCCTTTCTGGCTGTCTTCCGAGGCCGGATCGGGCAGGCTGCCGGTCACCTTCTGCGGGTTGTTGTAGACCAGGCCCGGCACCTGGGTCGTGATGCTCGACGAGGTCTGGGCCAGGGTCGGATCGTAGCCGACCGGGATCCGCTGGTGGATCGAGCGGGTGTCGCCGTACAGCGCGGTCGCGGTCAGGTTGTCGCTCAGGTAGCCGGTGTACTTGAGGATGGCGGCATCGGCGCCCGGGGCGGAACCGCCGCCACAGCAGTTGATGGTCTCCGGGTTGACCACGGTGACGGTGTTGCCGCGCTTGAAGCTGTTGTAGTCGAAGCCGGAGTATTGGCTGTTGCCGGTGGTGCGGTCGAACAGGCGGGTGAATTCGATGCGGTGGTCGTCGCTGATGTTCCAGTCCAGCTTGGCCAGGTAGCGGTCGGTGACGGTGTGCGCGCTGCTCCAGCCGTTGGTCGCCTTGGCGGCGGCGCTGGAATCGGTGGAGGCGGCCACCGCCTCGCTGTTGCTGACGGTGCGCTCCAGGGCGACGAAGGCGAACAGCTTGTTGCGCAGGATCGGACCGCTGCCGTACAGGCCGGCCACGCGGCTGCTGGTCGTGTTGTCGCGGTTCCAGTACAGCAGCTTGCCGTCGGTGTCCGGATGGGCCCCGGTGTTCGGCCAGTAGATGTTTTCCGGCGCGCCGCGCAGGCGGCCCGGCAGGAATTGCAGCTTGCCGCCGAACTCGAACTTGTTGCCGCCGCTGCGGGTCGTCACGTTGATCACGCCGCCGGTCGAACGCCCGAACTCGGCGCCGTAGCCGCCCGACAGCACCTGCATGTTGGCGATCGCGCCGAAGGGCAGCTCGGAGGCGCCCACCTGGGTCAGGATGTTCGTCACCGGGAAGCCGTTGACGTAGAAGGCGTTCTCGGACTGGCCGGAACCCGAGATCGAGGGCGCGTTGCCGTACTGGCTGTTGGTGCCGCGATTCGCGCCCGGGGTCAGCTGCACCACCGAGGCAATGTCGTTCGCCACCGGCAGCGAGCGCAGTTCGCGCGCCGTGAACACCACGCCGTTATTGGTATTCGAGACGTCGATCACCTGGCGCGCCGCGCTCACCACCACGGTCTGGGTGCCGCCGCCGCCGGCGCCGAAGCTCGCTTCCACGCCGGAGCCGACCAGCGCCTCGACTTCGCGGGTCGCCTCCACCGCGCCGCCGCGCAGCACCTTGACCGCATAGCGGCCCGGCGGCATCGAGGTCGCCACGTAGCGGCCCGCCGCGTCCGGGGTCAGGCTGCGCTGGGCGCCGGTGGCGAGGTTCTCGATGACCACCGTGGCGCCGGCGGGCGTGCGCACCTCGCCGAAGATGGTGGTGGTGGCGTTCGACTGGGCCCAGGCCTGGCCGCCGCCGGCGGCGAGCGCGATCAGGATGGCGGCAGCGTGCCGGATGGCGTCGTTGCGCAGGGTAAGACGCGTGGTTTTCATGCACATCTCCTTGGTGAAGGATGCAGGCTCCCCTCCCTGTTCGGGACAGGGGCCTGCGTTTCGTGTTGTGGAGTGAATCAGCGTGAGGTGACGGTGGCGCCTTCGCTGCCCGTCAGCTGGGCGTTGGCCCAGTTGGCGCACACCTGGCCCGGACTCTGGCCCTGCGCGCCGAGGGTCCGCAGGCTCAGCTCACGCAGGCCGCGGATGTCGATTTCGGGCTTGACCACGCCCGGGGCCTTGACCAGGCCACTGTCGTAGAGCAGCTTGCTGCCGCTCCAGACCTGGAACTGCAGCCCGCCGGCGCTGCGGCAGCTGTCGTCGATGCCGAGGTCAGCGCGCAGCAGGTTCCAGTCGCCGCTCAGGGCGAGGTCGATGCGGCTGCTCGGGCCGACGCCCAGGCCCTTGCGGAAGCGCAGGCCGTTCATGCGCATCTCAAGCGCCCTGCTTGCCGGCCGGTCGCGCGCCACTGTCTTCGGCAGCGGCAGCTCGGACAGGTAGCGCTGGATTTCCGGACGCTCGGCCACGCGGTGCTCGAGCACGTGGAACTCCGACAGCGTGATCGGCGGCACGTCGGCCGGCAGCGCGGCGTCGTAGGCGCGGGCCGGGGCCGCACCGCTGGCGGCAGTCACCATCGGATCCAGCGCGCTGGCGCCGTCGCCGTCCGGGTTCTGCACGCTCAGCACGCGGAAGCGCAGCAGGCGGCCGGCGCTGGCCGGGAAGGAAATCGTCTGCATGCCTTCGGCCAGCTTGAGGCGGCCGCGCGCCACCGGGCTGCCCCAGTCGCCGTTGGTGTCGCCGACATAGACCTCGTAGTCGCGCACCTGGCCGCTCTTCCAGTGCTTGTCGTTGCGCGGGGCGAGCTCGATGCCGTCGATCAGGCGGCGCTCGCTGAAGCCCAGCACCCATTCGTGCGGACCGCTGCGCACCGCCTGGCTGCGCACCGTGCGGAACCAGGTATCGGGCTTGCCGTCGAAGGCGCGCTCGATGTTCTGGCCCGGTTCCTCGGCCGGACGGTTGATCACCGTGATCGCATCGGCCGGAATCGCGCGGCCGGTGTCCGGTGCGGCCGGGAAGGCATCGTCGGTGCGGGCGGCCAGCACGCCGCGCACGTCCAGCACCAGCGGCTGGCGGATGTCCTGGGCCGCGGTTTTCACGTGCAGGGTACCGTGCCGGTCGGCGGCGTCGAAATACCAGCCTTCGGCGCTGCTCTCCAGCACAGCGGCGCTCTGCAGGGCCGGCAGCGCGCGGCCGCCCGTCAGCACCGCGGCAGGGGCGTGCACGGCCAGCATCCGCAGGCCGTAGCCGCGGCGCGCTTCCTGGCCGGCATAGCTGCCGTCGACCGCGCCGGCTTCGAGCTGCAGGTCGGCGCCATTGGCATGCATGCGGATGCGCTGGCGGCTGGATTCGCCGTCGCGGTAGCGGCGGGTATTGCCGTCGTCCTCGTACAGGTCGAACGCGGACTCGCCGTCGGCCGCCGGGTAGACGTCGAAGGTGACGCGGTCCTTCGGCTTCTGGCCGTCGTACAGCGTTTCCGGATACATCGGCAGGATGGCGCCGGCGCGCACGAACACCGGCAGCTTGTCGAGGGTAACCTGCATGTCGAGGTCGCGCCCGGCGGCGCCGGCGGTGGCCTGGCGGCCGTCCCAGTAGTCGTACCAGGTGCCCTGCGGCAGGTGGATGCCCTTGCGCCAGCCGCCGCTGGCGGCCTGGCTGCGGTAGACCGGCGCCACCAGCATGTCGCGGCCCAGCAGGAACTGGTATTTATAGCGTTCGCTCAGGGCGGCCGGGTCCTGCGGATAGTCCCACATCAGGCCGCGCACCAGCGGCGCGCCGCTGTCCTCGGCCTCGCGCGCCAGGGTGTACATGTAAGGAGTCAGGCGCAGCTTGAGCTTCAGGTAGCGGCGGTTGATGTCGCGATAGGGTTCGTCGAACCACCATGGATGCTTGCGCTCCGCGGCCGACCAGCCCGACATCCCCATCAGCACCGGCGTGAAGCTCTTCCACTGCAGGTCGCGGGTATAGGTTTCCGGGCTGCCGCCGAAGATCGCGTCGACGTCGCCGCTGGCATAGGCCTGGCCGGACAGGCCGGAGCCGATCAGGGTCGGCACGTGCCAGCGGATGTAGTCCCAGCTCGCGCTCTGGTCGCCGGTCCAGGCGACGGCATAGCGCTGGGTGCCGGCCCAGCCCATCACGGTCCAGATGAAGGGGCGGCTGTCGGAATTGTTCATGATGCCGTCGTAGGCGGCCTTGTTGGCGTCCAGCGAGAACTGGTAGCCCTTGCCGGTCCAGGCCACGTCCAGCTTCTGCACGCGGGTGCCGGCCTGGCCGACTTCCCAGGCGATCTTGTCGACGCCGTTCTCGGTCCACAGGCCGGTGCGGAAACCGTAGCCGGCCAGGCCGCGCACGGTCTCGGGCAGCGAGGTATAGCCGCAGCCGTAGCCGTCGTTCGGCAGGATCCAGCCGCCCGGCATGTCGTGCTCGCGGTAGCGCTTGGCCACGCTGCCGATCACGTCCGGGGTCTTGCCGGTCGGGCCGTCGCTCCAGCCCTGCGGCACCGTGCCCGGCTTCTTGACGTTGTCGCCGTCGTTGTAGCAGTCGGCGTCGCCGTATTCCAGCGCCCAGCGCGGCAGCAGGCGCGCGCGGCCGGTCCATTCCGTGTACAGGCCGAGCGCGCCGCGCAGGTCCTTGCCGACGAAGTAATAGGCGTCGAAGCGGCCCTCGGCGTGCTGGAGCACCGCCTGCTCCGGGTTGCGCAGGTCGTAGCTGCCGTCGCTCCAGGTATTGCGCAGCATGCCCCAGCCCTTCGAGCTGAGCAGGAAGGGCGCGGGATTCGGGCGGTCGCCCTCTTCCCAGCCGCCCGAGTAGGACACCGCCAGTTCGCGGCCCTTGAATTCATAGCGTCCGTTCTGCTGGCCGCCGCCGAAGAAGTGTTCGCCGGCGTCGCTGGACAGCACCTGCACCGCCTGCTTGGCGCCGATGTCCAGCGGCTGCAGCTCGCGCCACAGCGGCGTCTCTTCGCCGGCGCGGTAGAGCGTGAAGCGCAGTGGCTTGCGGTCGATGCGCAGCGCCAGCGCGGCGGTGCGGATCGTCATGGAAGAAGGCGTTTCCTCGACCGTGTGCGCGACCTCGGCGGCCGGGGTGCCGACCACGATCGTCGCGGCCTTGTCGCCGGGGCCGGCCAGGGCATCGCCCGGCCCCGCCCAGATACGCACGACGTCGGCGCGCGCCAGGCTCACCTGTATATGGGCGCCGATATCGGTACGCAGGTCCCAGGAGCGGCCGTCGGCGCCGGCCTTGACGCTGCGCAGCTGGCCCAGGGGGGCCGCCTGCGCCGGCATGGCAAGGGTGGCGCAGGCGGCGAGGACGCAGCCGGCGAGGAAACGAAAACGGAAGGGGGTCTTGTTCATATGTGTCTCGAAATTACGTTTTGTTTCGCATAATGTAGAAACAAAAATAAACAAGGTCAACAAAAACCGCGAAAAACACGGAAAAACGCGGCAAAACTGCATGAAAATGGCGCTCAAACCTTTCGTTTCGCCAAAATTTCGTAATTTTTGTTTCGTTTAGTTGGTAATTTGCCACATCATTCGCTTCCGATTGTGGCTGCATTGCGACTATCTGTGCCGATACCGAAGCTAAAGCCTTAAATATCTTTCGAAATATCTTTCGTGTTTGACTTTTCGAAAATAACTATTTATGATTTTTCCACCGAATACTTTCGCAAATATCCAATGACCACTCTTCTCGAACGCGACGCGACCACCTGGCAGGACATCGGCGGCTTATATACTGCCGAAGAAATCGCCCAGCAGCCGGCGGTCTGGCGCGCCCTGTCGGCCAGCCTGCGCGCCCACCAGGATCGCGTCGCCGCCTTCCTCGGTCAGCGCCTGGACGATCCGCGCCAGCGCGTCATCCTGACCGGGGCCGGCAGCTCGGCCTATGCGGGCCAGATCGTCGCCGACGAGTTGAATGCGCGCTGCGCCGCCCAGGTGCGCGCGATCGCCACCACCAGCCTGCTCACCCATCCGGAGCTCTACCTCGACCCAGGCGCCCCGACCCTGCTGGTGTCCTTCGCCCGCAGCGGCGACAGTCCGGAAAGCCTGGCCGCGGTCGAGCTGGTGCGCGCCACCGTGGCCGATGCCCGCTTCCTGCATATCACCTGCAACCCATCCGGCGCGCTGGCGGTGCGCGGCGCCAACGACGCCGCCGCCTGCGTGCTGCTGATGCCGGCCGCCAGCTGCGACCGCGGCTTCGCGATGACCAGCAGCTTCACCTCCATGCTGCTGGCGGCGCTGTGCGTGCTGAGCGGCGATGCCGATTGCGCGGCACGTCCCGAACGGCTGGCGGATGCGGCGGAACGCGCGCTGGCGCACTGGGCGCCGGCCGCCGCCGCGCTGGCCGCGCATCCGGTCGAGCGCGTGGCCTACCTCGGCAGCGGCCCGCTGGAAGCGCTGGCGCGCGAAGCCGCCCTCAAGCTGCTGGAGCTGACCGGCGGCCGCGTGCTGGGCATGGCCGATACCCCGCTGGGCTTCCGCCACGGCCCGAAGTCGGCGCTGAACGCGGCCTCGCTGGTGGTGCTGTTCTATAGCGGCAAGCCGCTGGCGCGCCGCTACGAAACCGACCTGCTGGACGAACTGCGCCGCGACGGCGTGGCGGCCCGGGTGCTGACGGTGGGCGTGGGCGGCGATTTCGGCGCCGATGCGCCCGACTGGACCGACGCCTGGCTGGCCCCGCTGTGGCTGCTGATGGCGCAGCAGTATGCCCTGCACCAGTCGGCCGCCCTCGGCCTGCGCCCCGACAATCCTTTCGCCAGCGGCACCGTCAACCGCGTCGTCCAGGGCGTCACCATCTATGCACATGCGCAGGAAAACGAGCATGACTGATCCCGCTGGCTTCCACGGCATCGACATCGGCGGCACCAAGATCGAGCTGGCGAGCTACGACGCCGGCCTGCGCGAAGTGCACCGCGAGCGCATCGCCACCCCGGGCGAAGACATCACCGCCTTTACCGAGGCCGTGTGCGCCCTGGTGCGGCGCGCCGATGCGGCGCTGGGCGCCGAGGCGCCGGTCGGCATCGGCCTGCCCGGCGTCACCGACGGCATCAGCGGCCGCCAGCTCAGCTCCAACGTGCCGGCCCTGAACGGCCGCGAAGTGCGGGCGATGCTGCAGGACGCGCTGGCGCGGCCCGTCGTCACCGGCAACGACTGCCAGTGCTTCGCCCTGTCCGAAGCCGACGGCGGCGCCGCCGACGGCCTGCCGAGCATGTTCGGCGTCATCCTCGGCACCGGCGCCGGCGCCGGCTATTGCGTGGGCGGGAGCTTGCTGCGCGGCCGCAACGGCATCGCCGGCGAATGGGGCCACTGGCCGCTGCCGGCCACCCTGGCCGCGCGCTACGGCCTCGACCTCATCCCCTGCCCCTGCGGCCGCACCGCCTGCCTGGAACGCTATGTGTCCGGCCCCGGCATGCAAGGCCTGCACCGCCACCTGGGCGGCGACGGCGCCGAGCCCCTCGCCATCGCCGCGCGCGCCAATGCCGGCGACGAGATCGCCCGGCGCACGCTCGAGGTCCACCTCGACCTGCTGGCCCACGGCCTGGCCTGCGTCGTGCTTGGCCTCGACCCGCATGCGATCGTGCTGGGCGGCGGCCTGTCGAACCTGCCGCACCTCTACCGCGACCTGCCGGAAGCGCTGCGCCGCCACCTGTTCGCCGGCGCCCACCCGCCGCCGGTCCTGCCGCCGCGCTTCGGCGACGCCGGCGGCGTGCGCGGCGCCGCGCTCCTGATCCGTCAACAATTGAAGGACTTCGCGACACCATGAACCAGACCTCCCCCGTCCAGGACATTGTCAAGGCGCACCGGCGCGGCGACGCCGTCGGCCTGTACAGCGTCTGCTGCAGCCACCCGACGGTGCTGGGCGCCGCCATGCGCGTGGCCGCCGACTACGACACCCCGCTGCTGGTCGAAGCGACCTCGAACCAGGTCGACCAGTTCGGCGGCTACACCGGCATGACGCCGGCGATGTTCCGCGAGCACGTGCTGGCGCTGGCGCGCGAGCGCGGCTTCCCGGCCGAGCGGCTGGTGCTGGGCGGCGATCACCTCGGCCCGAACGCCTGGCAGGAACTGGATGCCGCCACCGCGATGGCGCATGCCGAGACCCTGGTGGCCGACTACGCCGCCGCCGGCTTCCACAAGATCCACCTCGACTGCAGCATGCGCTGCGCCGACGATCCCGAACGCCTGCCCGACGAGATCGTGGCGGAGCGCTCGGCGCGCCTGGCCCGCATCGCCGATGCCGCCGCGGCGGCCGCCGGCCATCCGCCGCCGGTGTACGTGATCGGCACCGAAGTACCGATCCCCGGCGGCGAGGCCAGCCTGGTCGACGCCGGCGCCCCGACCACCCCCGAGGCCGCGCGCCGCACCCTGTCCGTGCATTGCCACGCCTTCCTCCACGCCGGCCTGCACGGCGCCTGGCGCCGCGTGATCGCGATGGTGGTGCAGCCGGGCGTCGACTTCGACCACAGCCAGGTGCAGCATTACACGCCGGCACCGGCGGCGGCGCTGTCAAGCTTCATCGCCGACCAGCCCGGCCTGGTGTTCGAAGCCCACTCGACCGACTACCAGCACGAGATCGCGCTGCACCAGATGGTGCGCGACCACTTCGCGATCCTGAAGGTCGGCCCGGCCGCCACCTTCGCCATGCGCGAAGGCCTGCTGGCCCTGTGCAGCATCGAGGACGAACTGGTGCCGGCCGCCGAAAGTTCGCGCCTGATGCAGGTGCTGGACGAAGTCATGCTGGCCAAGCCCGCCCACTGGCGCAAGCACTATCACGGCAGCAGCGAGGAACAGCGCCTGCTGCGCCGCTATGCGCTCAGCGACCGCTGCCGCTACTACTGGGGCGAGCCGCCGGTCGCCGCCGCCGTCGAGCGCCTGTTCGCCAACCTGCGCCGGCGCGCGATTCCGCTGCCCCTGCTCAGCCAGTACCTGCCGGACCAGTACCTTGAGGTGCTGCAGGACCGCCTGTCCACCGATCCACTGGCGCTGGTGGAGCACCGGATCGGCCTCGTGCTGGCCCAGTATGCGCGTGCCTGCAGCCGCAACATGGCGGCAGTCGGCAAGCCCGTCGCTATCTGTTAAGCTCGGCATTTTTCCAACGCCGACGAGCCGAGACCGACACCATGCGAAATACCAGCCAGCGCCGCGAAACGATCCTGCAAATGCTCTCCCGCCAGGGCTCGGTCCAGGTGACCGAACTGGTGGAGCAGCTCGGGGTCTCGGCCGTGACCATCCGCCACGACCTGTCCGCCCTGGGCAGCCAGGGCCTGGTCACGCGCAGCCACGGCGGCGCGGTACTGACGCGGGTGCCGCCGCCGGAGCAGACCATGCGCCAGAAGGACGCCCTGTACCACGAGCAGAAGGAGCGCATCGGCGCCTTCGCGGCCTCGCTGGTGGAGGCCGGCGACAACATCGTGATCGACTCCGGTTCCACCACCATCTTTTTGGCGCGCAACCTGCTCGACGCCAGCGGCGTCACGGTCGCGACGAACGGCCTGAACATCGCCTGGGAGCTGGCCGACGCGCCCGGCATCGACCTGATCCTGACCGGCGGCCTGCTGCGCAAGCAGTCGCTGTCCTTCCAGGGCAGCCAGGCCGAGGCCTGCCTGCAGGTCTACAACTTCGACAAGCTGTTCCTGGGCGTGGACGGCCTCGACCTGCAGTTCGGCGTCACCACCCATCATGAGGCCGAGGCGAGCCTGAACCGCATGATGGTCGAGCGCGCCAAACGCATCATCGTCCTGACCGACAGTTCCAAGTTCGGCCGGGTCAGCCTGCACCGCATCGCGCAGCTGGACCGGATCCATACCATCATCACCGATGCCGGCATCAGCCCCGAGTACCGCGAAGGGCTGCTCAAGCTGGGCATCGAATTACATATCGCGGAATAGAGAGTGCTCGACGGCAGAATCCTCACCCCCGACGGCTGGATCGCAGGCAGTATCCGATTCGGTCAACGTATCGACAGCATCAGCGAGGATTCGGCCGCCGCCGGCGGACCGTGGATCCTGCCCGGCTTCATCGACCTGCACGTTCACGGCGCCGGCGGCGTCGACATCATGCAGGGCGGCGACGCCGGCGCCACGGTGGCGCGCCACCATGCGCGCCACGGCACCACCTCCCTGCTCGGCACCACCATGACGGCGCGCGAAGCCGCGATCCGCAAGGCCCTGAGCGGCCTGGCCGGCCCGATCGGCGAACGTCCGGCCGGCACCGCGCGCATGCTGGGCGTGCACCTGGAAGGTCCCTTCATCAACCCGGCCCGCCTGGGCGCCCAGCCGCCCGACGTCATGACCGCCAGCCTGGACCTGGTGCGCGCGCTGCACGCGATCGCACCGATCCGCGTGCTGACCCTGGCGCCCGAAATCGACGGCCACCTGGCACTGATCCCGCAGCTGGCGGCGATGGGCATCCGGGTCCAGCTCGGCCACAGCGCCGGCAGCTACGAGGACGGCCTGGCCGCCCTGCAGGCCGGCGCCGCCGGCTTCACCCACCTGTTCAACGGCATGAGCGCCCTGCACCACCGCGAGCCGGGCATGGTGGGCGCCGCCCTCGCCCATGCCGAGTACGCGGAAGTCATCCCCGACCTGCAGCACGTCGGCCCCGGCGCCCTGCGCGCGGCGCTGCGCGCGATCCCGCGCCTGTACGGCGTGACCGACGCCACCTCCGCCACCGGCATGCCGGACGGCGAGTATGCGCTCGGCAGCCAGCGCGTGTTCAAGTGCCAGGGCTGCGTGCGGCTCGGCAGCGGCTCGCTGGCCGGCAGCGCCCTGACCATGGACCAGGCCCTGCGCAATTTCGTCGATATCGGCTTGACGATGCACGACGCCAGCAACCGCCTGTCGCGCTTCCCGGCCGACTACCTGGGCGAATCCGAACGCGGCCGCCTGGTGCCCGGCGCCTGGGCCGACATCGTCGTCCTCGACGCCGACCTGCAGCCGATGGCCGTCTTCGTCGAAGGCGAAGCCATCGATCTTTCTTAACGGAGCCATGATGTCCGCCATGCTTTCCGCCTCCCCCGCCCGCTCCACCGCCTACCTCCTGTGCATCGCCGGCATGGGCGGCCTGCTGTACGGGATCGACGTCGGCATCATCGCCGGCGCCCTGCCCTACCTGGAATCGACCGCCTCGCTGACCTGGAAGCTCGGCGCCCAGGAACTGAGCTTCATCGTGGCCGCGGTGCTGCTCGGCTCCGTGCTGTCCTCGCTGTTCGCCGGCTTTCTCGCCGACCTGATCGGACGGCGCGCGGCGATGGCGCTGTCCGGCTTCCTGTTCGTCATCAGCATCCCCGTGATCGCGCTGGCGGACGGCTACGTGCCGCTGCTGCTGGGCCGCCTGCTGCAAGGCGTGAGCGGCGGCCTGATCGGCGTGATCGTGCCGCTCTACCTGGCCGAATGCCTGCACGCGCGCCAGCGCGGACGCGGCGCCGCCCTGTTCCAGCTGCTGCTGACGGTGGGCCTGGTGGCCGCCGCCGTGATCGGGCTGGTGCAGGCGCGCAGCGTGGAGACCGCCTCGCAGGCCGCGGCGGCCCTGCCCGAGCAGCTGCGCGCGGCGGCCGTATTGGCGGCCAAGGACCACGCCTGGCGCGCCATCTTCTGGATGTGCCTGGCGCCCGGCCTCGTCTTCACTGGCGGCTGCCTGCTGCTGGCCGAATCGCCGCGCTGGCTGGCGCGCCGCGGCCGCGACCGCGAAGCCCGCGCGGCCCTGCTGCGCACCCGCACGCCGGCCGAGGCCGAATTCGAACTGGCCGAGATGCGGCGCATTCCGGCCGCCCGCAACGCCGCCGATCCGCTGCTGTCGCGCCGCTACGTCTTCCCCTTCCTGCTGGCCTGCCTGATCCTGGCCTGCACCCAGGCCACCGGCATCAACTCGGTGCTGGCCTATGTGGTCAACATCCTCGGCCGCGCCGGCCTGCCGGGCGCCACCGCGAACGCCGCCGACGTCATGCTCAAGGTGATCAACGCCCTGATGACGATGCTGGCCGTGTTCCTGGTCGACCGCCTCGGCAGGAAGTCGCTGCTGATGCTGGGCAGCGCCGGCATCGTGATCGCCTCGCTGGCGGCCGGCCTGCTGTTCCACGATACCGAGGCGCAGCAGCGCGACGTAAGCACGGCGGTAGCGGCCATGATCGAAAACGACAGCCTGGCGCTGCGCATGGATGCGCCCACCCTGCAGCGCCTCGGCGCCGCTGCCGGCGCCGGCGCCGGGCCGCAGGTGCTCACGGTCGCCTATGCCTACGGCCCCTTCACCAATGTGCAGACCTTGCGCAGCGACGATCCCGCCCTGCCGCTGCTGCAGGCGCGCCGCGCCGATGCGGTGCAGCCGGACAGCGTGCTGGGCAAGGCCTTCCGTCGCCTCCACCTGAACCCCTTCCCCGATCCGGCCGCGGCGGCCGCCGCGCCGCTGACGATCGAAAGCGCGCGCCTGGGCGCCCTGCCGCCGCCGGAACGCGGCTGGCAGGTGGCGCTGGCGATCGCCGTGTTCGTCGCCAGCTTCGCGGTCGGCCCCGGCGTGTGCGTGTGGCTGGCGCTGTCGGAACTGATGCCGACCCGGATCCGCTCGAACGGCATGAGCATCGCCCTGCTGATCAACCAGTTCGTCTCGACCGCCTTCGCGGCCCTGTTCCTGCCCATCGTCGGCCGCCACGGCTATTCGGCGGTGTTCTTCTTCGGCGCGGCCTGCTCGGTGGTTTATTTCCTGGCCGCCGCCTTCCTCCTGCCCGAGACGCGCGGCAAGACCCTGGAAGAGATCGAGGCCCATTTCGCGGGGGCCAAGGCCGGCTGAACTTGCACTGCGGGCCCCGGTAGATGACAATAGGAAATTGCAAAATTGCATCATCACCGGGGTCCTGAATCTTGAGCATCGAACCGTCGAGCGTCACCGAGGCGCCGAAGGCCGCCACGCCTGCCGCCACCACCCACCTTCCCTACCGGCCCGACATCGACGGCCTGCGCGCCGTCGCGGTGCTGTCGGTGGTCCTGTTCCACGCCTTCCCGACCTTGCTGCCGGGCGGCTTCATCGGCGTCGACGTGTTCTTCGTCATCTCCGGCTTCCTGATCTCCGGCATCCTGCTGCGCGAACTGCAGCAGGACCGCTTCAGCATCGCCGGCTTCTATGCGCGCCGCGTCAAGCGGATCTTCCCCTCGCTGCTGGCGGTCATGTTCGCCTGCCTCGCCTTCGGCTGGTACGCCCTGTTCCCCGACGAGTACGCGCAACTGGGCAAGCACGTGGGCGGCGGCGCCAGCTTCTCCGCCAACTTCTTCTACTGGGCGCAAGTCGGCTACTTCGACACCAGCGCCGACACCAAGCCCCTGCTGCACCTGTGGTCGCTGGGGATCGAGGAGCAGTTCTACATCGTCTGGCCGGCCGCGCTGTTGCTGACCTGGCGGCTGGCCTCGCGCGGGCGTGCCAACCTGGTGGCCGTCACCGCCGCCCTGGCGCTGCTGTCCTTCGTGCTGAACGCGGTCGGCGTCACCCACCATGGCACCGCCACCTTCTATTCGCCGCTGAGCCGGGCCTGGGAACTGCTGGCCGGCGCGCTGCTGGCCTGCGCCGCGCACCGCAACACCGCCGACGGCACGACGGGCGGGAAGACGAACGGCATGGCCCTGCTCGGCCTGGCCCTGCTGGCCTTCGGCGTGGCGCTCACCAAGCAGGAACATTTCCCGGGCTGGCGGGCACTGGTGCCGGTGGCGGCGGCAGTACTGCTCATCGCCGCCGGTCCGCGCGCCTGGATCAACCGGGTGGTGCTGGGCAACCGGCTCGCCGTCTGGATCGGCCTGATCAGCTATCCCTTCTACCTGTGGCACTGGCCGCTGCTGTCCTTCGCCCAGATCGTCGAGGGCCACCTGCCGGCGCCGCGCATCCGCATCGTCGCCCTGCTGGCGGCGCTGGTCCTGGCCTGGCTGTCCTACCTGTTGCTGGAACGGCCGCTGCGCGGCCTGTCGGGCCGCCGGGCGCGCCTGCCGGTGGCGCTGCTGTGCGCATTGATGGCAGCCACCGGCCTGGCCGGCGCCTATGTGTTCAGCCGCGACGGCTTGCCGCAGCGCGCCCCGATCCAGGACAACCTGGCCAACCAGAAGGCCCTGGTCATCGTCGAGGACAAGGCCAACGCCGCCGCCTGCAAGCAGCGCTACGGTTTCGCCTCCATGTACGAATACTGCCTGCTGGCCTGGCCGGACCGCGATCCGACCGTGGCCCTGCTCGGCGACAGCCACGCCTACCACGTGGTGGCGGGCCTCACGAATTACTACAAGAGCCAGGGCGAGAACCTGATGATGATGGGCACCCGCGTCCCCTACTGGGGCCTGGCGGCCGGCGACGACCCGTACCAGAAAGCCACCCAGCCGATGCTGGAACTGGCGCTGAAGACGCCGTCGATCAAGACCGTGATCTTCGCGACCCACCTGCGGCTCGGCTTCGCTCCCGGCTCCAGGCCGGCGATCGATGCCGCGCGCGACACCTACCGCCGCTTCCTGGCCGCCGGCAAGCGGGTGATCGTCATCGAGGACATCCCCGACCTGTCCTTCGACCCGCGTACCTGCATCAAGCGCGCCGGCGTGGCCTCGTCGGCCACCACCGCGCCGTGCGCGATTCCGCGCAGCGAATGGGACAGCCAGGTCGAGCAGCACGAGCAGATCCGCAAGGAGACGGCGCGCATGTTCCCGCAGGTCGAGTGGTTCCGCGCCTCGGATGCGCTGTGCGACGAACGCCAGTGCAGGGCCATGATCGACGGCCACCTGATGTACCGCGACATCGGCCACCTCAGCTACGAGGGCGACCTGTGGGTCGGCAGCCACTTCGCCCGCTGGGCCGAGCAACAGGTTCGGCTGCCCAAAGCCGGCAAAACCCCATAGAATAGGTTGATTCACGGAATCAACCTATTTACTGCCTTCCCAGCCATGCATCCGGACACCCTTTTATTCGCCGCGCCCGCCAGCCTGATCCCGGCCATCGCGGCCGCCATCTTCGGCCTGCTGATCGGCAGCTTCCTGAACGTGGTCGTGCACCGCCTGCCGATCATGCGCCAGCGCGAGATCGACAACTACATCGCGGACAAGGAGGGCAAACCGCTGCCCTTCCCCGAACGCTACAACCTGATGGTGCCGAGGTCGGCCTGCCCGCATTGCGGCCACCAGATCACGGCGCTGGAGAACATCCCGATCCTCAGCTGGCTCGTCCTGCGCGGCAAGTGCAGCAATTGCAAGGCGCCGATCTCGGCCCGCTACCCGGTCGTCGAGGCGGTCAGCGGCATCCTGTCCGGGCTGCTGGTCTGGCATTTCGGCAGCGGCTGGGTGGGCCTGGCGGCATTGGTCTTCACTTACCTGCTGATCTCGATGACCCTGATCGACGTCGACCACAAGGAACTGCCGGACGACCTCACCTATCCGCTGCTGTGGCTGGGCCTGCTGGTCAACCTGGACGGCAGCTTCGTGCCGCTGCGCGATGCGGTGCTCGGCGCCGTTGCCGGCTACCTCTTCCTGTGGGCCGTGGCGCGCGCCTATGAACTGGTGCGCGGACATATCGGCATGGGCGAAGGCGACTTCAAGCTGCTGGCCGGCTTCGGCGCCTGGTTCGGCTGGAAGATGCTGCCGACGATCATCGTGCTGTCCTCCTTCGTCGGCGCCGCCGTCGGCCTGACCATGATCCTGATCGGCCGGAAGAAAAAGGGCGAGTACATCCCGTTCGGCCCTTATCTGGCGGGGGCTGGTATGATCGCGCTCTTCTACGGACCGGAACTGACGCGCCTGGCCATGGGGCTGGCGCAGCCTTGAATGGATAAACAGGATTCCACGCCAGCCGCCCTGCGATTCGCCGTCGGCCTGACCGGGGGCATCGGCTGCGGCAAGACCACGGTCGCCGACCTGTTCGCGGCGCGCGGCGCCTCGGTCATCGACACCGACCAGATCGCCCATTCCCTCACCGCCCCGCACGGCGCGGCCATGCCGGCCCTGGTCGCCGAATTCGGCCCGGAGTTCGCCACGCCCGAGGGCGCGCTGGACCGCGCGAAGATGCGCGCGCTGGTGTTTTCCGATCCCGGCGCGCGGGCCCGCCTGGAAGCCATCCTGCACCCGAGGATACGCGAAGCGACCGCCGCCGCCGCCCTGCTGGCCACCGGCCCCTACGTGATCTTCGTGGTGCCGCTGCTGATCGAATCCGGCACCTGGCGCGAGCGGGTGGCGCGGATCCTGGCCATCGACTGCCCGGAAGAAGTGCAGGTGGCGCGCGTGATGGCGCGTAACGGCCTGGCGGAAGCCCAGGTGCGCGCCATCATGGCGGCCCAGGTCACGCGCGCCCAGCGCCGGCTTGCCGCCGACGACATCATCCTCAACGACGACGGCCTCGGCGCCTTGGAGCCCCAGGTGGAACGCCTGCACGCTTTTTATCTTGACGAAGCGGCAAGATTGGCGGCCGCACCGAACGAGCGTTTGTAATTTTGCCCACGATGGTTCAGAATCACGTGGTCGCGCCAGCCTACGCCGAGAGGAATGCCACTTTGATCGTCTACGAATACCCATTCAACGAGCGGATTCGCACGTTGTTGCGGCTCGAGGACCTGTACGAGAAGTTCAAGTTCTTTGTGAACCAGGAACATCCTCTGCAGCACCATGTCGCTCTCGCGACGATCTTCGACATGCTGGAAGTGGCCGGGCGCGCCGACCTCAAGTCCGACCTGCTGCAGGAACTGGAACGCCAGAAGCAAAGCCTGCTGAGCTACCGCAGCAATCCCGCCGTCGCCACCGAGATGCTCGATGCCGTGCTGGCCGAGCTGGACACGGTCAGCAATGCCCTCGTCACCGCCCAGGGCAAGACCGGCCAGAACATCCGCGACAACGAGTGGCTGATGAGCATCCGCGGCCGCACCGTGATGCCGGGCGGCGCCTGCGAATTCGACCTGCCCTCCTACTATGCCTGGCAGCAGCGCCCCGCCGCGCAGCGCCACGCCGACATCATGGGCTGGTTCGCGCCCCAGGCCCCGCTGTTCGACGCCCTGGCCCTGGTGCTGCGCCTGCTGCGCGATTCCGGCGGCCCGGTCAAGATGATCGCCGTGGCCGGCAGCTACCAGCAGATGCTGCAGGGGAAGGTCTACCAGATGCTGCGCCTCTCGATCGACGACAGCCTGGGCGCGATTCCGGAAATCTCGGCCAATAAATACATGCTGTGGGTGCGCTTCACGAGCCAGGGCGAGAACCTGAAACCCAAGGCGCTCGAAGACGATGTACCATTTGAGCTCACCCTCTGCAACTTCTGAAAACTGTCATGACCGTCGTATCCTGTCCAACCTGCGGCAAGAAGGTCGAATGGAAGCCTGAAAACCAGTTCCGTCCATTCTGCTCCGACCGCTGCAAGCAAATCGACCTCGGCGCCTGGGCCGAGGAAAAGTACACGATCCCTGGCGCCACGCCAGGCGATGCCCAGGACGATCCGCTGGCCGAGTAATGCCGCTCGCAAGCCGGGCTCCCGGCGCCAAAGTGAATCGGCTGCTATAGTCGTTCTTCACTTTTTGTCAGGAGCTCCCGATGCAAAAACGTAAACTGGGAAATCTCGAAGTCTCGGCCCTCGGCCTGGGCTGCATGGGCATGACCCATGCCTACGGGCAGGCGCCGGACCGCCAGGCCATGATCGACCTGCTGCGCACGGCGGTCGAGCGCGGCGTCAGCTTTTTCGATACGGCCGAAGTCTACGGCCCCTTCAACAACGAGGAATTGGTCGGCGAAGCGCTGGCGCCGCTGCGCGGGCAGGTCGTCATCGCCACCAAGTTCGGCTTCGCGCCCGATCCGAACGGCGGTACGCGCTGGTCCGGCCTGGACAGCCGCCCCGAACACATCCGGGAAGTGACCGAGGCTTCGCTCAAGCGTTTGAAGACCGACACCATCGACCTGCTCTACCAGCACCGCGTCGATCCGAACGTGCCGATCGAGGACGTGGCCGGCACCGTCGGCCAGCTGATCAAGGAAGGTAAAGTGAAGCACTTCGGCCTGTCCGAAGCCGGCCCCGACACCATCCGCCGCGCGCATGCGGTGCAGAAGGTGACGGCGCTGCAGAGCGAATACTCGCTGTGGACGCGCGAGCCCGAGCAGGAGATCCTGCCGCTGCTCGAAGAACTCGGCATCGGCTTCGTGCCTTTCAGCCCGCTCGGACGCGGCTTCCTGACCGGGAAGATGGACGAGACCACCCGGTTCGACAGCAACGATTTTCGTAACAGCCTGCCGCGCTTCACGGCCGAGGCGCGCAAGGCCAACCAGGCCCTGGTCGAGCTGCTGGGCCAGGTCGCGCAGCAGAAAGGCGCGACGCCGGCCCAGGTGGCGCTGGCCTGGCTGCTGGCGCAGAAGCCGTGGATCGTGCCGATTCCGGGTACGACCAAACTGCACCGGCTGGACGAGAACCTCGGCGCGATGGCACTCGAACTGACGCCGGAGGAACTCACCGGCATCACGCAGGCGGCCGCCAGCATCCCGATCGAAGGCGCGCGCTATCCGGAGAATCTGGCGCGCCAGGCAAAGGGCTGAGCCGGGCCGAACTGCGTTCAGCCGCGCGCCAGCTCGCGCATGACGCGGTCGTGCACGAAGCCGGGCTCGCTGCGCTCGCGTGGGCCCTCGGCGATCCAGGCCCAGGGCAGCACGTGGATCCCGCCGCGCAGGGCGCCCATCAGGAGCCTGGCTTCCCTGACCGCCCCGCACAGGTAGCAGGCCACGGCGAAGTGGTTCAACGCCAGGTCGGCCACACCGCCGCCCAGATCCAGCAGTTTCTCTTCCAGCGTGGCGGGACCGGCGTCCAGCCAGGCGTACAGCGCCGCCTTGACCTCGACCGCGCATTGCGGCGTGCGGATGGTCGCGCGGCCCTTCGCTCCCGTCGCCAGCGCATACTCGCAATACGCCACCGCGACCAGGCAGTGCAGCACCCGGCCCTTCGGACTGCGCCTGGAGACCGCGCGCACGAAGTCGAACATCTCCTTGTGGCTGCCGCACCATTTTTCTGCGGTCGCCATGAAATAGCTGTAGTGCGCGCCCCAGTGCAGGGACGAGCGGGCGATGGCGGCACGGAACAGGGTTTTCAGTTTCTCGTCCTCGCCGTCGCCGGCCACTTCGGCCACGATCAGCCAGGCAAAAGGATCGGCCAGCTTGGCGTCGAGCGCGGCCGCGGCCTGCAGCGGCACCTCGGCTTCCTTCAAGGTCCGCAAGAAGGGTTCCCAGGCGCCGGCATCGACGTCCTCCGCATACTCGCTGCCGCGGATCTTCCATGCGTCGGCTACCAGGTTGGCGCCAAGCAGCAGCTGGGCCATGGCGCAGCGTGGCTGGGCCTGCACCCAGCGCGATGCCGCCGGCACCGCGTTCTCTTCTTCGGCGATGGCGCGCACGAGCAGGTCGCGGCCCTCCTCGCTGGATTTGGCGAGCGCCTGTTCGACTTCATGCCAGGCGCCCTGTTCCAGCCTGGCCAGCAGTCGCTGGGCTTGCTGCTTTCCGCGGGATTCGTTGACGACCGCGCGCGGCTTGAGGCCGAGGGTGGCGAGGAGGCTCATGCTTGACTCCGAAGCAATATATTGCTTGGAAGATAAATAAAATGTTTCAAGAAGTCAACATTCACCTCCCTGAGAGGGACAGATCCAGGATGGCTTCCCGGATCAACGCTGCCATCCGTTCGCAGCCTGGCGTCTGCGTTCCGGTTCCCATGAGAAGCGCCAACCGGATATCCGGAAGTTCGGGCACGCCGTCTTCGGCGGTGAGCAAGCGCAATTCCTGCGGCAATCCGAGGCGGGTGCGTACGGTAACGCCAAGCCCGGCGGCGACCGCCGCCCATACGCCGGCCAAACTGGGACTCGTGTACACGATACGCCAGGGAATGCCCGCGCGGTCGAGCGCGTCGATCGCGGCCTTGCGCATCACGCAGGGGGAATCCAGGACGGCCAGGCGCACGGGTTCGCGCCGGACTTCTTCCCCGCCGAGGCCGGGTGCGGCGGGTCCTATCCAGCGCATCGGATAGTCGCCCAGTATCTCCACCTGGGGTAACTGGCTTGCGGTATGCCAGGCAAGTGCGAGATCGATCTTGCCGGCCTGGAGCCGGGCGATCAGTTCGGCGTTGCGGGCAATCAGCGTCTCGACCTGCAAGTCCGGATGGCTGCGCATGAAACGGCCGAGGACATTCGACAGCAGGCTTTCGCCAAAGTCTTCCTGAAGGCCGAGCCTGACGACACCCTGGATCTGCATCCCGGACACGGCGGAGCTCGCTTCATCGTTGAGCTCGATGATCCGGCGCGCATAACTCAGCAGCACTTCACCCGCCGGGGTCAGCACCAGGCCGCGCCCGGACCTGCGCAAGAGATCGGCATTCGCCTGCTCTTCCAGCTTCTTCAGCTGCATGCTGATGGCCGAGGTCGAGCGTCCGAGCTTGTCCGCCGCCCGCGAAAAACTGCCGAGATCGATACCTTCGCAAAAGCTGCGCAATGCATCCATATCGAAATTCGTTCGCCGCATTATCGTCCCTATTTATTGAAATATCGCTTCAGATATATTCGATTTTCAAAACCATCTCCTGAAAATATCATGTTCTCCTCAACCATGGAGAAAGCAATGACGTCGACTTTGAAAGGAATGGGAGCCAGCGCATTGGGTGCCGTACCCGCGCTGGCCGAGCTGTCGGACCGTGTCCTGTTCGGCGAAGTCTGGGAACGCGCTGCGCTGGGAAAACGCGACCGCAGCCTGGTAACGGTCGCCTGCCTGATCGCGCTGTGTCGCGACGAGCAACTGCCCTTCCACCTGCAGACTGCGCTCGGCAATGGCGTCACCCGGCAGGAACTGGAAGAAGTGGTCACCCACCTGGCTTTCTATGCGGGATGGCCCGCTGCCGCTACCGCAACGCGCCTGCTGGACGCGCTACCGCCCATGGCTGACTCAGGAAGCTGGCCGATGCCGCCGACTGGTCGTTCGGCAACGGCCTTGTCGCCACTACCTTGATTGGAGCTTCAACATGATCGCAATGCATTACCGCTTGCCACTGCCTGCCGACTACGACATGGCCATCATCGACCGCCGCATCGCGGACAAGGGCCGTTTCACCGATGGGTTTCCGGGGCTGCTGTTCAAGGCCTACCTCAGCGCGCGCAAGGACGGCGCCGGCCGGGACAACGCCTATGCGCCCTTCTATGTCTGGAACACGGTCGAAGGCATGCACGCCTTCCTGAACGGGGCCGGCTTCGCCGCCCTGTCGGCGTCGTTCGGCAGGCCGGCGGTCGAGACCTGGCTGGTCTGGCAGGCACAACTCAGGCCCGGCTTTGCCCAGGCGCGCTTCGCCTCCGTCGCGCGGCAGGCGATCCCGCCCGGCACCGATCTCGAAGCGCTGCGCAAACGCGAAACCAGGCTGGCCATCGACGACGTCGAGGATGGCGGCGCGCTGGCGGCGGTGACCGGCTATGAGCCGGCCACCTGGACTCTGGTGCGCTTCCGGCTCTGGCAGGGCGAGCCGCCAGCCGGCGCCGATTCGTCGCTGCTCGTGTACACGGTCGGCCACGTATCGGAAGGGCACGCCCAGGCCGCCGACATCGAAGCGCCAAACCAGCCCGAGAAGGGTAGCGCAGCTCATCCAGTTGCTCCATCAGCGGGATGATGCCCGGCAGCAGACAGGCGTGGAGCGCAAACACTCCCGCAATTGATATTGCTACTTAACCACAGCGCGTTCTGGACGCAGAGCTGGCGGGCACGCGTCCACTTCGTCCCGCGCGGCATGTCGGCCGCTCCCTTCGTTCGCGGCTTCGTTGAAGGCAATCCTCACGCCTATGTGATCAGCAATCACACCTTCCGCGAGCACGCCGAAAAAGATGCGTCGGCGGCGATAATGCCTGGACTATAGCCGCGTACGTCCGCTATCGCCCCCACCGCCATGCTTTTCTTATTTCACGAAATAACCGGAAACCTTCCAGCTTCCATCCCGCTCCCGCATCGGCACGACGGTCTCGATGGCGTTCCGCCGCTGCTCGAACTGCGTCTCGTACTGGATCAGCACATACTCGCCGGGCGGCGCACCCGGCAGCGAGTTCTTGAATTCCGATGACAAAAGCTTGCGCGACTTGGCCGCGCCGAACGGCTGCCTTGCCTTCTTGAGGGTGTCCGACCAGGCGGGTTTGGAGACCGCGGCCTGGAACGACGACGCGGCCTGGTCCCAGGTAGCGGCGCCATCGCCCGCATCGGCGAGCGCAAGCCAGCGGTCGGCAGCGTCGACCGCGCTTTTCACGGCGTCCGCTTGCTGGGCATGGACCATGGGAACTGCCAGTGCGGCAGCGAGAACGAAAAGCAGAGTACGCCGTTGCATATCAACTCCGGATAGTCGAGAAGATAACAGCGTGCTCTACCTGCGTTGCGATGTCAACCAGACAATAAATGGCCAGGCCGGCTCAAGCCGGATAGCGTACCTGGTCCAGCCACTCCAGCAAGGGAATGGTGGCCGGCAGCAGCGGACTGACGGAGTAGCCGCCCTGCCATGCGAAGGCCTGCCCTTCCAGGCTTTGCGGCTCGCCCGTCCACTCGCGGCTGATGTAGAAATACAAGCGCACGTGGGCGTGCTCGTAGACGTGTTCGACGCAGCACCAGGGTTCGGCGCTGACGACGTGTACGCCCAGCTCCTCGACGAATTCTCGCTGCAGGGCGTGGAAGATGTCCTCGCCCTGCTCGACTTTCCCGCCCGGGAATTCCCAATAGCCGGCATAGGGCTTGCCTTCCGGACGCTGGCCGAGCAGCACGTCGCCGTTCTCGCGCATCAGGATGCCGACGGCGACGTCGATCGGTTTCTTGCCTGCTTCAGCCATCGGCCTGCCCCAGCTTGCCCGCGTAATCCTTGGCGAACTGCCAGGCCACCCGTCCCGAACGCGAGCCGCGACCCAGCGCCCAGCGCAGGGCATCGGCGCGTGCGGCCTCGATCTGCCCGGGGGTGCAGCCGAAGCTTTGCAGCCAGTGGCCGACGATGTCCAGGTAGTCGTCCTGCTTGAAGGGATAGAAGGACAGCCACAATCCGAAGCGTTCGGACAGCGAGATCTTTTCCTCGACCGTCTCGCCGGGATGCAGGTCGCCGTCGTCGCCATGGCTGTAGCCGGTGTTGTCCGACATTTTTTCCGGCATCAGGTGACGGCGGTTCGAGGTCGCGTAGATCAGCACATTGTCCGACTGCGCCGTGATGCTGCCGTCCAGCGCCACCTTCAGCGCCTTGTAGCCGGCTTCGCCCTCTTCGAAACTGAGGTCGTCGCAGAAGATCACGAAGCGCTCCGGACGGCCAGCCACGAGGTCGACGATGTCCGGCAGGTCGGCCAGGTCCGTCTTGTCGACTTCGATCAGGCGCAGGCCCTGGCCGGCAAAGCCGTTCAGGCAGGCCTTGATCAGCGACGATTTACCGGTGCCGCGTGCGCCGGTCAGCAGCACGTTGTTGGCCGGGCGCCGCGCGACGAACTGGCGGGTATTCTGTTCGATCTGCTCCTTCTGGCGGCCGACGTGCTGCAGGTCGTCCAGCCGGATGTTCGACGCGTGCAGCACCGGCTGCAGGTACTTCTGGCCGTTGGGGCCGGCGCCGGGCCGCTTGCGCCAGCGGAAGGCGAAGCTGCGCCCCCACTCCGGCTCGCGCGGTACGGCCGGGGGCAGCATCGCTTCCAACCTGGCCAGCAGGTTCTCGGCGCGATGCAGAAACTGGTCGAGCTGGTTCATGAAGAGCGAAACTCAGGAGCGATAGTCGGCGTTGATCGAGACGTAGTCGTGCGACAGGTCGCAGGTCCAAACCGTGGCATTCGCATCGCCGCGGCCCAGTTCGACGCGCACCAGGATCTCGGCCTTCTTCATCACGCGCTGGCCGTCTTCTTCCTTGTACTCCGGGTTGCGGCCGCCGGCCTTCGCCACCAGCACGTCGTCCAGGTAGAGATCGAGCTTGGTGGTGTCCAGGTCGTCGACGCCGGCATAGCCGATCGCGGCCAGGATGCGGCCCAGGTTCGGGTCCGAGGCGAAGAAGGCGGTCTTCACCAGCGGCGAGTGGGCGATGGAATAAGCGATCTTGCGGCACTCTTCCATGTCGCGGCCCTGCTCCACCGAAATGGTCATGAACTTGGTCGCGCCTTCGCCGTCGCGGATGATCTGCTGGGCCAGGTGGGTCGAGATGCCGGTGACCGCGTCGCGCAGGGCGATGTAGTCGGGGCTGTCGGTCGAATCGATGCGAAGGGAGCCGGTACCCGTCGCCATCAGGATGAAGGAGTCGTTGGTCGAGGTGTCGCCGTCGATGGTGATGCAGTTGAAGGAGCGGTCGGCGGCGTAGCGCACCAGTTCGTCCAGCACGGGCTGAGCGACCTTGGCGTCGAAGGCAAGATAGCCCAGCATGGTCGCCATGTTCGGCTTGATCATGCCGGCGCCCTTGCTGATGCCGGTGAGCGTGACGGTGTGGCCGCCGATGGCCGTGGTGACCGAGGCCGCCTTCGGCTGGGTGTCGGTGGTCATGATGGCTTCGGCCGCGTTGAACCAGTTGTCCTGCTTCAGGTTCGCACAAGCGGCCGGCAGCGCGGCGACGATCTTCTGCACCGGCAGCTGTTCCAGGATCACGCCGGTCGAGAACGGCAGCACCTGCTGGGCGTCGATGCCGAGCAGGCGCGCCACTTCGTCGCAGGTGGCGCGGGCAGCAGCCAGGCCGGTCTCGCCGGTGCCGGCGTTGGCGTTGCCGGTGTTGACCACCAGCGCGCGGATCGGCTTGCCGCCATCGGCGGCGGCCGCCAGGTTGGCCTTGCTCACCTGGACCGGGGCGGCGCAGAAGCGGTTCTTGGTGAACACGCCGGAGACGGTGGCGCCTTCGGCGAGTTTCATCAGCAGCACGTCCTTGCGGTTCGGCTTCTTGATGCCGGCTTCGGCAAAACCGATGTCGATGCCATTCACGGGTTTCAGCTCACTGGCGACGGGCAGGGGAGAATTGACGGCCATGGTGTTCTCTACTCTCAAGGAAGGAAAGATTGACTAATCCGTTATTGTACCGCCAGCCGCCGCCGGGCAGCGCCGCGCCTTGTTTCATGACTATCCTGGTTAATGACTTTTTAAGACGAGTCGTTAATAATTGGAAACATAACAACGATCCGGCCCTCCCGTGAAAACTGTCCTCTCGTCCTCCCTGCTGGCGGCAGCGCTGCTGGCCGTCCCCGCGCTCGCCGCGGAACACCCGACCGTCGCCAAGGCCGCCGCCAGGCCCGCCCCGGGCCCGGTCGCGGACGCCCTGCAGTCCGCCCTGGGCGAGCTGCAGCTGGCCCAGGATCCGCGCCTGCCCCTGCCCGCCCAGCTGGACGGCATCGCGAGCGTGCGCTACACCCCGGAGACCGCCGCCAAGCTGCGCACGGTGTTCGGCAACGATCAGCCCTTCACGGTCGAACGGCAGCAGGCCAGGGCGGGCCGCCTGGCTTACCGGCTCGCCCTGCAGCCGCTGCACTACACGGGCCAGGACAATTCGCGCGTCGACTGGGACGCGGCCCTGCTCGATCTCGACATGGACAAGGCCGGCAAGACCGTCGGCTTCAAGGGCCATTGGACTACCCTGGCCGCCGAGGACCCGAACCTGCGCCTGAGCGCGGAAGGCATCACCGTGTCCGGGCACCAGTCCCGCAGCCGCGACAAGCTCTGGTTCGGCAACGGCCAGGTACGCATCGCCAGCGTGCGCGGCGTGGCCAAGCCCGGCGCCTCGGTCGTGACCATGGACGACGTGCGCGTGGGCTGGCGCAGCGTGGAGCATCCGAAGTCCATCGACATGCTGTTCCAGCAGCGGATCGGCGCCATCTCCGCCGCCGGCGAAAAGGTCGAGGACATCCGCTTCGACATGCGCTTCGTAAACATCGACCGGGCCTCGATGGCGGCGCTGCAGGAGGCCGGCGAGCGCCGCCGCGAACAGCTGAAGACGATGACGCCCGAGCAGCAGCTGGCGGCCATGAAGCCCTTGTTCCTCGACTTCGGCAAGGCCGCCATCGCGCGCGGCTCGGCCCTCGAGATCGACGAGATCAGCGCGCGCTTCCACGGCAACAAGGCCAGCATCCGCGGCCGCGTCGGCCTGCTCGGGGCGGTCGAGGCCGACCTGCAGGACATGAAAACGCTGCTGAAGAAGATCGTGGCGCGCTTCGAGGTGCGGGTACCGGTCGCGATGGTGCGCGACATCGCCGGCATCGTCGCCGCGCGCCAGGCGGCGCAGCAGGGCACGCCGCCGAACGGGACCAACGCCGCCCAGTTCGGCCAGACCATGACCGACGTCATCGTCGGCAAGCTGGTCGGCGGCGGTTTTGCGCGCGTCGAGAACGATGTGCTGGTCTCGACCCTCGAGGTCAGGAACGGCAAGCTCACCGCCAACGGCAAGGAAATCGGTCTGCCGAAGCTGACGCCGGCCGGCACGGCCCCGGTCGTGACGCAACGCTCGAACCTGCCGCCGAACGCGCTTCAGGCGCGCCGCATCGAGGACAGCTGTGCCCTGCCCGACTTCCCGGACGAGGTGATGGCCCAGGACAAGCCGATCCGCGCCGGCTTCGCCTGGCGCGTCGACGAACAGGGCAAGGTGGAGAACGTGCGCGTGACGGCGCCCAGCGGCTATCCGGGCTGGGACCGGTCGATGACCGAGGTGCTGGGCCAGTGCCGCTACATCCCTGCCCTGCAGGACGGCAAGCCGATCGGGCTGCAGATCGACTGGAACGTGGCGCGCACCGCTGGCGGACCGCGCTCCCCTTCTCCCTCGCCTTGAGTAAGATCCCTCCCACCATGCGGAGACTTCCATGACCGAAACCCAACGCAGCACCTTGAGCGCCTGTTTTTCGCTGGCGATCATCCTGTGCGCCCTGTTCGTGACCCAGCGCTTCGTGCTGCCGCTGCTGTGGGCCGCGATCCTGTGCATCGCCACCTGGCCGCTCTACCGGCGCGCGCTGCGCCTCACCGGCAATCGCGAGATCCTGTCCGCGGCCCTGGTCACGCTGCTCGCCGCGCTGGTCTTCATCACGCCGCTGGCGCTGGGCGTGATCCAGGCCGCGCACCAGGCGCCGGCGCTGGCCCAGCTGGTCGCCAAAACCAATACCGACGGCCTGGCGGCGCCCGAATGGCTGCTGCGGATCCCGATGGCCGGCGACGCCATCTATAACTGGTGGCAGGCCACCCTGGGCCAGCCGCACGGCCTGGCGCACCTGCTGCAGGACGGCTCGGTCGGCCGCATGCAGTCGGCCAGCGAAGTACTCAAGCGGGTCGGCAGCGGCGTCCTGCACCGCCTGATCGACGTCGCCTTCGCCTTCCTCTGCCTGTTCTTCTTCTACAAGGACGGCCATGCGCTGCAGAGCCAGACCCATGCCATCGGCGCCCACCTGATCGGCGCCCAGCGCTGGGCCCTGTATTCGCTGAAGGTGCCGACCGCGGTGCGCGCCACCGTCAACGGCCTGGTGCTGGTCGGCCTGGCCGAGGGCGTCCTGCTGGGCATCGGCTACCAGTTCGCCGGCGTGCCGTCGGCGGTGCTGTGGGCGGCCGCCACCTGCGTGCTGGCGATCATCCCCTTCGGCGCGCCGCTGGCCTTCGGCGCCGTCGCCGCCCTGCTGCTCTTCCAGGGCAACGCGAGCGCCGCCGCCGCCATCGTCGCCCTTGGCGTGGTGGTGCTGTTCGTGGCCGACCACTTCGTGCGCCCGACCGTCATCGGCAACGCCACCAAGCTGCCCTTCCTCGCGGTCCTGCTGGGCATCCTCGGCGGGGTCGAGACCCTGGGCCTGATCGGTCTGTTCGTCGGCCCGGTGGTGATGACCCTGTTCGTCACCCTATGGCATGAAGAGAAGCGCTTCCGGCATGCGGGGACGCGGGATGCGGCCGGCTAGGCGGGATCCCGGGACCGCTCAGCCCTCGCTGCCCTTCACCGCGCGCAGTTCGCCGAACGGCGCCGGCGGCATGTGCATCATGAAGAAGCGGTCCACGTCCAGGCGCTCGCGCGCGGCCGCCTGCAGCAGCTCGCTCACCGCCTGCGGGCTGTTATAACCGGACGAGTCCTTCTGGAAGGGATCGCTGCCGTACAGCAGGCGGTGGCCGGGCAGCCAGGCCATCATCTGGCGCTCGGCGACGGCGCCGCGGATCGGATACAGCTCGATGCGGTTGGGTCCCGAGCCGATCACCGTCCTGCCGGCCACCAGGCGCAGGTCGGCCTTGCGCGGGGCCTGCTGCAGCGCGTCCGGACGGCCGGCATGGGAAGCCTCCAGGGTGCGCTTCACGATGGGGCTGGACAGGTCGAGGGCATACACCGGAATGCCGCGCGCGGCATATTCGCGGATGCCGGCCAGGTGCGGCCAGGAATCCGAGGTCGTCACCACGGCCTTGACCGGCTTGCCCGGATAGCGCGCCGCGGCCTCGGCCAGCACCTTGGACGAATAGGCGGACGAGAACGGCGCCTCGATCACGACCAGGCCGTCGCCCTGGTCGACGATGGCGACGTTCCAGGTCGATTCGATCAGCAGCACGCCGGGCGCGATCTCGGTCTTCTTCGCGCCCAGCGGCGTCATGGCCGGGTCGCGCGGCGGCTGCTTCGGATCGAAACGCGCCGCCACCGCCTCGGGCACCGTCGTCAGCGCCGGATCGTAGGGCGCGTCCACCTTCAGCGAACGCAGCATCAGGGTGCGGTCGGGCATGCCGTTGACCTGGATGTCCCACTGCATCGGGTAGCGCAGCCCGCTCTTGTCCAGGCGCCAGAAGCCCCAGCTCGTGCGCTGCACCACGTCGCCGAGGTAGGCCGTGTAGCCGCTGCGCGCGGCCGGGCCGGCGTATTCGAGCGCCGACGGCAGGTGGGTGTACTGGCTGAGATAGAGACGCGCGGGCGCACCGTCGAGCGTGAAGGCCACGACCTGGTGCGGTGCGCCGTGCACGACCTGGTCGGCCTCGCGGTGCGAATCCTTCGCATCGAGGGCGGTGAGCAGTGCCCGTTCCGGGCTCAGGGCCAGCGCCTCGGCGGCCAGCTGCGGTTCCTGGCTGCCGCCCGGCATCTGGCGCTCGCCCCAGGCCTGCATCGCCACCCCGTTGGCCACCAGCGTCGTCTGCGTGTAGCTGCCGGCTGGCGGCACGCGTACCTGCAGCTGGCGGCGCAGCGCCTGACGCGCGTGGTCGTGCAGTTCGGAGAGCTCGTGGAATTCGACCAGGTAAGGGCCTTCGGGGCGCTCCGACTGCTCCAGCATGTTGCGGTAGCCCGCCGATTCGAAGGCGACTGTCTTCACGCCGCGCAGCAGCGCCTCGCCGCCCTGCGCCGCGAGGGCCTGCTTCAGGATGGCGGTGGCGGCCGGATCGGCGGCGAAGGCGGGAACGGCGGCGGCGATGGCGCAGGCGGCGGCCAGCGCGGTGACGGAGCGGTGTCTCATGGGCTTCCTGATTTGTTCAGTATGTCGTGCAGCTTAACCCGGCGCCGGTCCGTCCACAACTGAACAAATTTCCATATGTATTTGATTCTTATGGCATTCCGGCGCGGTATCATTCACCGCTTGACCCTCACGCCACGTCAGGCTCCAGAATGGCGCCACGCTGAAGAAAGGAGATGTCCGCATGCTGAAAGTGGGAGAACTCGCCGCGCTTGCCAGGCTGACGGTACGCACGCTGCACCATTACGACAGCATCGGACTGCTCCAGCCTTCCGCGCGTTCCGATGCCGGCTACCGGCTCTACGACCGCAACGACGTGGCGCGCCTGCACCAGATCCAGGCCCTGCGTTCCTTCGGCATGAGCCTGGCCGACATCGGCCTTTACCTGGACAGTCCGGCGGGATCGCCGCTGGCGGTGATCGACCGCCAGCTGGCCACGCTCGACCGGCAGATGCTGGAAGCCGCGCGCATGCGCGAGCAGTTGCAGCGCCTGCGCGCCGAACTCGCAAGCGGCGGCCAGCCGGACCTGTCCACCTGGCTGGACTCACTGGAGCAGATGAGCATGTACGAAAAATACTTCACGCAGGACGAACTGGCCCGCCTTCCGATGTACCACGACGAGGCCATCAAGGCGCAATTCAAGCGCTTGACCGAAGAAGCGGAGGAGCTGATCCGCACGCAGGTAGCGCCGGATTCCGACACCGCCCGGGACTTCGGGCGGCGCTGGCTGGACGCCTTCGGGCGCGGCACCGGCGGCGACGCCGAACTGGCGGCGCGCGTCAACCTGATGGCCGAGCGCGAAAAAGGCTCGGTCAGCATGCCGGAGCACCTCATGCGCTACGTGATGGCGGTGATCGGCGAGCTGAAATACGCGATCTGGTCGCGCTACCTGGAGCCAAGCGTGATCGCGCGCATGCGCAGCCACTGGGCCCGCCGCGGCCACGAATGGGCGCCCCTGATCGGCCAGGTGCGCGAACAGATGCGCCGCGATCCGGATGCCGCGCAGCCGGCTTCCCGGGCGCTGGGGCGCCAGTGGATGGCGCTGTTCCACGATATGGTCGGTACCGACCCGGAGGCGGTGGCGGGTTTCCGCCGTGCGACCGAGGAAGAGTCGATGCTGCGCAAGGGGTCGGGGATCAGTGACGAGGCGGTGATCTGGTTGCGGAAGGGCTTGGCGGCTGGATGATAAAAAAGGCGCCCCACTGGGCGCCTTTCTTTTTTCCGCAATCCTTCGATTACGCCAGCTTGCCGTGGCAAGCCTTGAACTTCTTGCCGCTGCCGCAAGGGCAAGGATCGTTGCGGCCGACCTTCATGCCCATGTAGGTGGTGGCCGGATCGTCGCTCACCGCGGTGGTGCCCGCGGTGACCGCCTGCGGCGCCATCAGTTCTTCCGGCGCGGCGGTCGGGTCGAAGTCGGCGTGCTGGTAGTTCACGTTCTCCAGGTGCGCCGCGGCCGCTTGCATCGCCGCCTCGGCCGCCTCGACTTCCTCGCGGGTCTGGATGCGGACCGTCATGATGGTGCGGATCACTTCGTTCTTGATCTGGTCCAGCATGGCGCCGAACAGCTCGAAGGCTTCGCGCTTGTATTCCTGCTTCGGGTTCTTCTGGGCGTAGCCGCGCAGGTGGATACCCTGGCGCAGGTGGTCCAGCGCCGCCAGGTGCTCGCGCCAGTGGGTGTCGATATTCTGCAGCATGACGTTGCGCTCGAAGCCACCGAAGGCTTCCTTGCCGACGATCGCGACCTTGCTATTGTAGGATTCGTCGGCGGCGGCCAGCACGCGCTCGAGGATGTCGTCGTCGTTCAGGTTCGGCTCGTCTTCCAGCATCTGCGCCAGCGGCACCGGCAGCGCCCACTCGTCGTTCAGGACGCGGGTCAGCGACGGGATATCCCACTGCTCTTCGACCGACTCGGCCGGCACGTAGGTGCGCACCACGTCGGTGAACACGCCCACGCGCAGGCTGGTGATCAGTTCCGACATGTCGGCCGACTCCAGCAGTTCGTTACGCTGGGTGTAGATCACCTTGCGCTGGTCGTTGGCGACGTCGTCGTACTCGAGCAGCTGCTTGCGGATGTCGAAGTTGCGGGCCTCGACCTTGCGCTGGGCCGACTCGATCGAGCGGGTCACGATGCCGGCCTCGATCGGTTCGCCTTCCGGCATCTTGAGGCGGTCCATGATCGCGCGCACGCGGTCGCCGGCGAAGATGCGCAGGAGCGGATCGTCGAGCGACAGGTAGAAGCGCGAGGAGCCCGGATCGCCCTGGCGGCCCGAACGGCCGCGCAGCTGGTTGTCGACGCGGCGGGATTCGTGGCGCTCGGTACCGATGATGTGCAGGCCGCCCTGCGCCACCACGTGGTCGTGCAGCGACTGCCATTCATCGCGCATCTTTTGCGACTGTTCGGTCTTCTGTTCCGGCGACAGCGACTCGTCGGCCTCGATGAACTGGATCTGCTTCTCGACGTTACCGCCGAGGACGATGTCGGTACCGCGGCCCGCCATGTTGGTGGCGATGGTGATCATCTGCGGACGGCCGGCCTGGGCGATGATTTCCGCTTCGCGGGCGTGCTGCTTCGCGTTCAGCACGTTGTGCGGCAGCTTGGCCTGGGTCAGGATCCCGGACAGCAGTTCCGAGTTCTCGATCGAGGTGGTGCCGACCAGCACCGGCTGGCCGCGCTCGTGGCAGTCGCGGATGTCGACCACCATCGCGTTGTACTTTTCCTCGGCCGATTTATACACCTGGTCCTGGCGGTCCTTGCGCTGCGACGGCTTGTTCGGCGGGATCACCACGGTCTCGAGACCGTAGATTTCCTGGAATTCGTAGGCTTCCGTGTCGGCGGTACCGGTCATGCCGGACAGCTTGGTGTACATGCGGAAGTAGTTCTGGAAGGTGATCGAGGCCAGGGTCTGGTTCTCGTTCTGGATGCGCACGCCTTCCTTGGCTTCGACGGCCTGGTGCAGGCCGTCGGACCAGCGGCGGCCCGTCATCAGGCGGCCGGTGAATTCGTCGACGATCACCACTTCGTTGTTCTGCACCACGTAGTGCTGGTCCTTGTGGTACAGGACGTGCGCGCGCAGGGCGGCGTACAGGTGGTGGATCAGGGTAATGTTGGCGGCGTCGTACAGCGAGGCGCCTTCCGGCAGCAGGCCCATCTTGGTCAGGATGGCTTCGGCCTTCTCGTGGCCGGCCTCGGTCAGCAGCACGGTGTGCGCCTTCTCGTCCTTGGTGTAGTCGCCCGGGACTTCGACCGTGCCCTTGCCGTCCGGGGTCTCTTCGCCGATCTGCAGGGTCAGCATCGGCGGGACTTCATTGATCTTGTGGTACAGGTCGGTGTGGTTCTCGGCCTGGCCGGAAATGATCAGCGGCGTACGGGCCTCGTCGATCAGGATCGAGTCCACCTCGTCGACCACGGCGAAGTTCAGGCCGCGCTGCACGCGTTCGCGCGCATCGTAGACCATGTTGTCGCGCAGGTAGTCGAAGCCGTATTCGTTGTTGGTGCCGTAGGTGATGTCGGAGCCGTAGGCCTTCTGCTTGCTGTCGTGATCCATCTGCGACAGGTTGATGCCGGTGGTCAGGCCGAGCCAGCCGTACAGGCGGCCCATCTGCTCGGCGTCGCGCTGCGCCAGGTAATCGTTGACGGTCACCACGTGCACGCCCTTGCCGGACAGCGCATTCAGGTAGACCGGCAGGGTTGCCATCAGGGTTTTACCTTCGCCGGTGCCCATCTCGGCGATCTTGCCATAGTGCAGGACCATGCCGCCGATCAGCTGCACGTCGAAGTGGCGCATCTTCATCACACGCTTGGCGGCTTCGCGGCAGACGGCAAACGCTTCCGGCAGGATGTCGTCGAGCGAAGCGCCGCCGGCGATCCGCTCCTTGAATTCGGGGGTCTTGGCCTGGAGTTCGGCATCCGACAGCTTTTCCATCTGCGGCTCGAGCGCATTGATGTCGCGCACGGTTTTTTGGTATTGCTTGAGCAGTCGCTGGTTACGGCTGCCGAAAATCTTGGTCAGGAATGACATGCTGTGTTCTTAAAAAGTACGCCGCGAAAAAGCCATGGATGATATCAAAATAATATCCGCCGACGACCGCCTATGGCAAAAAGCCACCGATTTTATCATGCGATCCGGCCACACTTGGGGGTGAACGGGCGCATCACAAGTGCAGGCGGACAAAGAATGTTATCAAATTGCACTCGAAAGCACGTTTACCGTACGTTTCTTTATGAGCACGGCCTGGCTGTGGTATGTTCCGCCCATGCAGTCACCCAAGCCTCCCTATCATATCTACGGCACCAAGGTTCGCCGCACGTCGATCGAGGCGACCGACTTCCTGCGCCGTAACGACCGCATGGCCGCCCTGCTGCCGGCCGCCACCCGCATGGCCAGCCTGCAAAAAGAGGTGCGCCTGATCCTGCCGCCGATGTACGCCAACTGCGAGGCGCTGGCGATCCAGGATGGCGTGCTGACCCTGGCCGTGCCCTCCTCGGCCGTGGCCGCCAAGCTCAAGCAGCAGGCGCCCAAGCTGCAGGCGGCACTGCAGAAGAAGGGCTGGCAGGTGGACTCGGTGCGGATCAAGATCCAGGTGGGACGCGCGCTGCCGGCTGAACCGGAGGGTTTGAAGCCGTCCTCGCTGGAACTGCCGCCGACGGCGGTGCAGGCCTTCGAGGAGCTGGGGGATGCTTTGCCGGAATCGCCGCAGAACGCGCAGTTGATTGCGGCGATCAGGCGGCTGGCGGAGAGGCGCAAGAATAAATAGCGGTCACGAAGACCGTCGTTCCCGCGGAGGCGGGAATCCGAGTTTGCTAGCGTACTGGTGGCTTATAACGGTAGTGGAACGCACCGAACTTGGGTCCCCGCCTGCGCGGGGACGACGTTGTTCAGGGCTTCAGGTTAAAGCCCACTCCCGCTCCATCTGCGCCCCATACGACACCGGCGCCCGCTCCTGCTGGTCGAAGGTGACGATCTCGTAGGCTTCCGGATGCGCCAGCAGTTCGCGCAGCAGCAGGTTGTTCAGGCCGTGGCCGGATTTGTGGGCTTCGTAGCTGGCCAGCAGCGGGTGGCCGACCAGGTAGAGGTCGCCGATCGCGTCGAGGATCTTGTGGCGCACGAACTCGTCTTCGTAGCGCAGGCCGTCGGCGTTCAGGATCCGGTACTCGTCCATCACGATCGCGTTTTCCAGCGAACCGCCGCGGGCCAGGCCCATGCCGCGCAGGCTTTCGACGTCCTGCATGAAGCCGAAGGTGCGGGCGCGCGCCACGTCGTGCACGTAGGAGACCTTGCCGAAATCGACCTCGGCGCGCTGCATGGTGCCGTCGACGGCCGGGTGGTTGAATTCGATGAAGAAGTCGAGCCTGAATCCGTCGAAAGGCGTGAGGCGGGCCCACTTCTCGTTGTTGCCGCTGCCCTGGCGCACTTCGACCGGCTCCAGCACGCGGATGAATTTCTTGGCCGAGGCCTGCTCCTGCACGCCGGCCTGCTGCAGCAGGAAGACGAAGGACGAGGCCGAGCCGTCCATGATCGGGATCTCTTCGGCGGTGACGTCGACGTACAGGTTGTCGATGCCGAGGCCGGCGCAGGCCGACATCAGGTGCTCGACGGTCGAGACGCGCGCATTGTCCTTGCTGAGGACCGAGGCCATGCGGGTGTCGCCGACGATTTCCGCGTTCGACGGAAACTCGACCACGGGGTCGAGATCCACGCGGCGGAACACGATGCCGGTGTCGACGGCAGCCGGACGCAGGGTCAGCTCGACCTTGGTGCCCGAGTGCAGGCCGACGCCTGTCGTGCGCACCAGCTGTTTGATTGTTCTTTGTTTGAGCATCGTTCGATTATATAGGAGGCCCTGTTTCTTCGCCCTGGCCTCCCTCGGCCGGTGGCAGGAACACCACGTTTTCAGGGATGTTCCCCCTCCGCGTGGGTGGATTCGTGGCGGATCAGGTACAGGCCGCTGCCGATGATGATTGCCGCACCGATGAGAGTGTATTGATCGGGCAAGGTTTGCCACAACACCCAGTCGATCCCGATGCCGCAGGCCAGGGCCGTGTACTCGAAGGGCGCGACCACCGAGGCTTCGCCATGGCTGAAGGCTTCGGTGATCGCCAGCTGGGCCAGGAAACCGCTGAGCGCCAGGCCGCCCAGCAGCGGCAGGTGGCGCACCTCGACCGGGGTCCAGGAAGGCGCGGCCAGCGCAGTGGCGCCGAGGGCCATCAGCAGCATCAGCCAGAACACCATCTGCTCGCTGCTGTCGCTGCGCGCCAGCACCCGGCCGGTCACCGCCGACACCGCGTAGAACACGGCCGCCAGCAGGATCGCCAGTCCGCCCAGCGTGAGGAAGCCCTCGCCGCTGGGCCGCAGTACCACCAGCACGCCGGCCATGCCGACCGCGATCGCCAGCCAGCGCGCAGCGTTCACGCGCTCCTTCAGCACGAACACGGACAGCGCCGTGATCAGGATCGGGCCGATGAAGAAGATCGTATAGGCCTCCGCCAGCGACAGTCCCCTCACCCCATAGGCGAACAGGGCCAGCATGAAGATGCCGATCAGCGCGCGCAGCAGGTGCAGCGGCCAGCGGACTTGCAGCATCGTGCGAAAGCCGCCGCGCCATGCCACCCAGGCGCACACCAAAGGCAGCGACGACAGGGAACGCAGGGACGCCACCTGCATCGCCGGGAATTCGGCGGACAGCAGCTTCATGATCGTGTCCATGACCGAGAACATCAGCACCGCCGCCAGCATCGCGCGGATGCTGCGCAGGTTGCCGCTCAATCTGCTGCCTTGCGCCGTGGTGCTCGGATTCACAGGTGCTTCTCCATGAAGACCGACAGCGGGTCGGGCTGATAATCGCCGAAGGGGCCGCAGCGCGCGAAGCCGAAGCGTTCGTACAGGGCGATGGCGTCTGACTGGTGGATGCCGGTCTCCAGCTTCAGCACGCGCAGGCCGGACATGGCGGCGAACATCGCGATGTGTTCCATCAGCTTGCGGCCGGTGCCGAGGCCGCGCCTGGCTTCGTCGACGAACATGCGCTTGATCTCGCCATAGCCTTCGTCTTCGCCCTCGGCATCGCGCCGGACCAGGGCGGCGCAGCCGCTAGCTGCGCCGTCGACGCCGCGCGCGACCAGGAACAGGACGTCGCCGCGCATCAGCGAGGCGATGTCCATCAGGTGGTTGCTCTCGGATGGATAGAGGGAGGCGCAGTAGGCGTCGAGGCGCGCCAGCATGTCGCGCACTTCCGGCTGGTCGGGGGATTCGGTATTGATGATCATGGTGATAAAAAACGGCGCCGCAGCGCCGTTCGTCAGCGTAGCGGGATGATTAGCCGATCTGTTCCAGCAGCTTCTCGGCCGACGAGACTGCGAAGCCGCCGCCGTTCTCGAGGTTCAGCTGCTTGACCACGCCGTCCTCGACCAGCATCGAGTAGCGCTGGCTGCGCACGCCCAGGCCCTTGGCGCTCAGGTCGAACTCCAGGCCCAGCGCCTTGGTGAAGGTGCCGCTGCCGTCGGCCATCATGCGGACGATGCCGGTGGCTTTCTGGTCGCGGCCCCAGGCGCCCATCACGAAGGCGTCGTTGACCGACACGCACCAGATCTCGTCCACGCCCTTGGCTTTCAGCTGGTCGGCCAGCTGGATGTAGCCCGGCAGGTGCTGGGCCGAGCAGGTCGGGGTATAGGCGCCCGGCAGGCCGAAGATGGCGATGGTCTTGCCCTTCACGAGGTCCGCGACGTTGAAGGTATTCGGGCCGAGGGAGCAGCCTTCGGTTTCGGTTTCGATGAATTCCGACAGGGTCGCTTCCGGCAGGCGGTCGCCGATCTGGATGGTCATATCAGGTACTCCATGTTGTGATTATCAGAACCCGCAAGTATGCCTGATCTGGCGAAATTCGGGGTCAGAGCACTTTATTCCAACCTTTCGGGGTCAGAGCACTTTTCTGAACAATGTCCCGCAGATCAGTTTTTATCGGACGCCCTGATGGCTTTTGCTTGGCGGCGGAACGATCGGTCATCGGAAACCGGTCAAGTTATGCGCGGCAAAGCAATTGCCCATAAAAGTGCTCTGACCCCGAATTTGTTGGGAAATGTGCTCTGACCCCGAATTTTGAGCAAAACAAAAGGCCAGTACCGCTTGGTCGGTACTGGCCCTTGCATCATGGAGTTTTGGCTTGCTTAGTCGGCTTGCTTGCGCAGGAAGGCCGGGATGTCGTAGGTTTCGACACCGTTGTTCTGCATCGCGCGGACCTGCTCGGAGGCCTGTTCGCGGCGCCACACGGCAGGCTGCTTCATGCCTTCCATGTGGCCGGCGCCGGCGATCGAGCCCATGCCCATGCCGCCAGTGGCCATGGTCGGTGCGCCGGACATGACCGGGGCGCCGTAGGTGCCGGTACGCAGGACCTGCTGCGGCTGCACCAGCGAGATGCTGGCCTTGTTCTTGCCCAGGCCGGTCGCGACCACGGTCACGCGCAGTTCGTCGCCCATCGCGTCGTCGTAGGCGATACCCTGGGCGATGGCGGCGTCCGGAGCGGCGAAGGCGCGCACCGCGGCCATCACTTCCTTGATTTCCTTACCCTTCAGGTTGCGCGACGCGGTGACGTTCACCAGCACGCCCTTGGCGCCCGACAGGTCGATACCGTCCAGCAGCGGCGAAGCCACGGCCTGTTCGGCGGCGATGCGCGCGCGGTCCACGCCCGATGCGGTCGCGGTGCCCATCATGGCCTTGCCCTGCTCGCTCATGATGGTCTTGACGTCGTTGAAGTCGACGTTGATGTGGCCCGGCACGTTGATGATCTCGGCGATACCGGCAACGGCGTTGTTCAGCACGTCGTCGGCATGCTTCATCCAGTCCAGCATGCAGTCGTCTTCGTAGATGTCTTCCAGCTTCTCGTTCAGGATCACGATCAGCGAGTCGACGTGCTTGGTCAGTTCTTCCAGGCCGGCTTCGGCCACGTCCATGCACTTCTGGCCTTCGTAGGAGAAGGGCTTGGAAACCACGGCGACGGTCAGGGCGCCCAGGTTCTTGGCCACCTCAGCCACGATCGGGGCGGCGCCGGTGCCGGTGCCGCCGCCCATGCCGGCAGCGATGAAGACCATGTGCGCGCCGCGCAGCGAGTCTTCGATGCGCGCGCGCGACTGCTCGGCCAGCTGGCGGCCGACTTCCGGACGCATGCCTGCGCCCAGGCCGGAATCGCCGATCTGGATGATGTTGTGCGCGCCCGAAGCGGCCAGCGCCTGCGCGTCGGTGTTTGCGGCGATGAACTCCACACCGGAAACACCCTTGTTGATCATGTGCTGCACCGCATTACCACCCGCGCCGCCAACACCGACAACCTTGATGACGGTGCCCAGTGATGCGTTATCGACCATATCAAACTCCATGATGAACTCCTAATCTCTCAAAGTGCCGTTTCCAAGCTCGAACCCTCACAGAAAGGCTGTCAAAACTCGAGATTGGAAACACGCGTCTATTTTAAAAATAATTTACGAACGTTACCAAGCAAAACCGTTACCACTTGTTACGAAAACCTTTAGAAGTTCCCTAAAAACCACTCTTTCATCCGCTGCCATACCGCTTTCACCGATCCATCCTGACGCGTGACGATGTGCCCCCGCAGATACTGCTTCTTCGCCTCCAGCAAAAGACCGAGGACCGTGGCGTAACGCGGGCTGCGCACCACGTCGGCCAACTGGCCGCGATACTCCGGCGTGCCGAGGCGCGCCGGCTTCAGGAAGATGTCTTCGGCCATCTCGATCATGCCCGGCATGATCGAGGAGCCGCCGGTCAGCACGATGCCCGACGACAGCACGCCTTCGTAGCCGGACTCGCGCACCACCTGGTGCACCATCGCGAACAGCTCCTCGACGCGCGGCTCGATCACGGCGGCCAGCGCCTGGCGCGACAGTGAACGCGGACCGCGGTCGCCCAGGCCCGGCACTTCCAGGGTCTCGCCCGGATCGGCCAGCACCTGCTTGGCCACGCCGTAGCGGATCTTGATCTCTTCCGCTTCGCCGGTTGGGGTACGCAGGGCCATCGCGATGTCGCTGGTGATCTGGTCGCCGGCGATCGGGATCACGGCCGTGTGGCGGATCGCGCCGTCGCTGAAGACGGCGATGTCGGTGGTGCCGCCGCCGATGTCGATCAGGACCACGCCGAGTTCCTTCTCGTCGTTGGTCAGCACGGAATCGGCGGACGCCATCGGCTGCAGGATCAGGTCGGAGACCTCGAGTCCGCAACGGCGCACGCACTTTACAATATTCTGTACCGCGGACACCGCACCTGTAACAATGTGCACGCGCACTTCCAGGCGGATGCCGCTCATGCCGATCGGCTCGCGCACGTCTTCCTGGTTGTCGACGATGAATTCCTGCGGCACCGTATGCAGCAACTGCTGGTCGGTCGGGATGTTGACCGCCTTCGCCGTCTCGATCACGCGCGCCACGTCGGTCGCGGTGACCTCCTTGTCCTTGATCGCCACCATGCCGCTCGAGTTGAACGAACGGATATGGCTGCCGGCGATGCCCGCATACACGTTGCGGATCTTGCAGTCGGCCATCAGCTCGGCTTCTTCGAGGGCGCGCTGGATCGATTCGACGGTCGCTTCGATGTTGACGACAACGCCCTTCTTCAAACCTTTCGACTCGTGCTGGCCGAGTCCAATTACTTCATGGCGCCCATCGGCCATCACCTCGGCCACCACCGCCACCACCTTCGAGGTGCCGATGTCGAGGCCGACGATCAGGTTCTTTGCGTCTTTTGTCATGTTTGCTGTCGCCTGCTTGATTAAGTTTGCTTTGTTGTTTTGTTGCTTGCTTTTTTCTTTGCCGCCTTGACCGGCTTGGTGGCATCAAGCGGCACGCTCAATGCCGCCGACGACAGCGCCAGCCCGTTCGGATAGCGCATGTCGATCGTGTCGATGCGTCCCTCCTGCAGGCGGGCGGTGAGCTGCGGGTAGATGCTCACCAGGCGCTGCACGCGGGCCTTCATGCCATCCTTGCCCAGCTCGCGGCCGAGCTCCACGCTCATGCCGTTGTCCAGCCGGACAGTCCAGGCGTAGCGCTTCGACAGGCTGAGCGAAGCCGGCACCAGGCGGATCGGCGCGAACAGGCCGCGCAGTTCGGCAAATCGGGCCAGCACTTCCTTCTCGCTGCCGGGAGGACCATCGAAAGCAGGCAGCTCGTGGTCCTCGTCGGCTTCGGCCAGGTTGGCGGTGAAGACGTCGCCTTTGACGGAGAGCAGGCGTCCGTCCTCGCCCCAGGTACCGAGCGCTTCGTGCTCCTCGACCTGGACGATCAGCTGGTTCGGCCACTCGCGGCGCACGCTGGCCTTGCGGACCCAGGGCACGGCCTCGAAGGTGGCGCGCACCTGTTCCAGGTCGGAAGTGAAGAAATTCCCCTTGATCTTGCCCAGCACGCCATTGCGCACCGTGAGTTCGTTCACGTGCTGCAGGTCCAGGCCGTACATGCTTTCGACACGCACCGCACGCAGGGTGAACATCGGGCGCTGCGACAGCCACCAGACGCCCGACGCGATACAGGCGAGCGCCACCAGCGCGGTAATCGCGCCGGAGGTTGCGTTCAGGGCTCGCGCGTCATGCCACATCTTGTTACGCCTTTTCCTTCTTCTGGCCAATCTTCAACGACGCCGAGCGCAGGATCTCGACGCACAGGTCCTCATAGCTGGTGCCCTCCGCGCGCGCCGCCATCGGCACCAGCGAGTGCGAGGTCATGCCCGGCGAGGTGTTCACTTCCAGCAGGAAGAACTGCTGGTCGGACTCGCGCAGCAGCACGTCGATGCGGCTCCAGCCTTCGCAGCCGAGGGCGCGGTAGGCCTTCTCGACCTCGCGCTTGATCGCGGCGGTCAGGTCCGCGTCAAGCGGCGCCGGGCAGTAGTACCTGGTGTCGTCCGTGAAGTACTTGTTCTGGTAGTCGTAATTGCCTTCCGGGGCGACGATCTCGATGATCGGCAACGCGCGGGCGGCGGGACCGCTGCCCAGCAGCGGCACCGAGAATTCGCGGCCTTCGATGAACTGCTCGGCCAGCACCCGCGTGTCGTACTTGCGGGACAGCTCGACGGCGGCCTGCAGCTCTTCCCGACGGGTCACCTTGGTGATGCCGATGCTCGAACCTTCCAGCGGCGCCTTGACGATCAGCGGCAGGCCGAGGTCGGCCACCACCTTGTCCAGATCGGTGTCGTCGTCGATGACGGCGTACTTCGGCGTCGAGACGCCGTTCGCCAGCCAGACGATCTTGGTGGTGATCTTGTCCATGCCGACGCTCGAAGCCATCACGCCGCTGCCGGTATAGGGGATGCCGAGCTGCTCGAGGGCGCCCTGCAGGCTGCCGTCCTCGCCGTAGCGGCCGTGCAGCGCGATGAAGACGCGGTCGAACTTTTCGGCGGCCAGTTCGGCCAGCGAGCGTTCGGCCGGATCGAAGGCATGGGCGTCCACACCCTTCGATTGCAGGGCCTGCAGCACGCCGGTGCCGGACAGGATCGAGATCTCGCGCTCGGCCGAGCGGCCGCCGAACAGGACGGCGACTTTACCGAGTTCCTTGATTTCAGTTTGAGTAAGCGTACTCATAATCAGCTCTTAATTCGCTACCTTTTGAAGCAGTGTTAATTGGTGCGGAACGCCGCCGATCGAGCCGGCGCCCATGGTCAGCACGACGTCGCCGTCGCGCGCCACCTTCAGGATCGTCGCCGGCATGTCGGCGATCGATTCCACGAAAATCGGTTCGATCTGGCTGCCGGCGCGCAGCGCGCGCGCCAGCGCACGGCCGTCGGCCGCCACGATCGGGGTTTCGCCGGCCGCGTACACCTCGGCCAGCAGCAGCACGTCCGGCGCCGCCAGCACCTTGACGAAGTCCTCGAACAGGTCGCGGGTGCGGGTATAGCGGTGCGGCTGGAAGGCCAGCAGCAGGCGGCGGCCCGGATAGGCCGCGCGCGCGGCCGCCAGGGTCACCTGGGCTTCGACCGGATGATGGCCGTAGTCGTCCACCAGGGTGAAGCTGCCGCCGGACTCCAGGGGGATCTCGCCGTAGCGGGTGAAGCGGCGGCCGACGCCGCGGAACTCCGCCAGGCCCTTGGCCGTGGCTTCGTCCGGGACGCCGATCTCGCGCGCGATCGCGATCGCCGAGCAGGCGTTCAGCACGTTGTGCATGCCGGGCTGGTTCAGCACGAAGGTGGTGTCGGGATAGCCTTCCTGGCGCACCGTGAAGCGCATGCGGGTGCCGTCGGCGTGGGCGTCCAGCGCGCGCACCTCCGCATCTTCCGAAAAACCGTAGGTCGTCACCGGCTTGGTCACCTGCGGCAGGATGGCGCGCACGTTGACGTCGTCGATGCACATCATCGCGCGGCCGTAGAACGGCAGGCGGTGGGTGAAGTTCACGAACGCCGCCTTCAGCTTCTCGAAGTCGTGCTCGTAGGTGTCCATGTGGTCGGCGTCGATGTTGGTGATCACCTCGATCATCGGCGACAGGTTCAGGAAGGAGGCGTCGGACTCGTCGGCCTCGGCCACGATGTAGTCGCCGGTGCCCAGCTTGGCGTTGGCGCCGGCGCTGTTCAGGCGGCCGCCGATCACGAAAGTCGGGTCCATGCCGCCTTCGGCCAGCACCGAAGCCACCAGGCTGGTGGTGGTGGTCTTGCCGTGGGTGCCGGCGATCGCGATGCCGCGCTTCAGGCGCATCAGTTCGCCCAGCATGATGGCGCGCGGCACCACCGGGACCTTGGCGGCGCGTGCGGCCACCACTTCCGGGTTCGCTTCGTTGACGGCGGTCGAGGTGACCACGGCATCGGCGCCGCGCACGTGTTCTTCCGCGTGGCCGATGTGAACCGTCGCGCCAAGTTCGGCCAGGCGCTGGCTGGCGGCGTTCGAGGCCAGGTCCGAACCGGACACCTTGTAGCCGAGGTTCAGCAGCACCTCGGCGATGCCGCTCATGCCGCTGCCGCCGATGCCGACGAAGTGAATGTGTTTGATCTTGTGTTTCATTTGCTGCCTTTGCTCAGTTCTTCCAGCACCTGCGCGATCGCCGCATTGGCGTCGCGCCGGCCGACTGCCTGCGCCGCTTCCGCCATGCGGAGGCAGTCGTCGCGGGAGGTCGTTTGCAGCAGCTTCGCCAGCTGCTGCGGGTTCAGCTCGCCCTGCGGCAAATGGATGGCCGCCTTCTGCCCCGCCATCCAGACCGCGTTGTCGCGCTGGTGGCTGGTGGTGCTGGCGATGAAAGGCACCAGCACGCTGGCGACGCCGGCGGCGGTCAGTTCCGACACCGTGATCGCGCCGGCGCGGCAGATCACCAGGTCGGCATTCGCGTACTCCGCCGCCATGTCGTCGATGAAGTCGACCACATTGGCCTGCACGCCGGCGCTTGCATAGGCCGCGCGCAGGGCGTCGATGTTCTTCTTGCCCGACTGGTGGGTGACGACGGGGCGCAGGCCTTCCGGAATCAGGGCCAGGGCCGCCGGCACGCTGTCGTTCAGGACCTTCGCGCCGAGGCTGCCGCCCACCACCAGGATGTTCAGCGGGCCGCTGCGATTCGCGAAGCGGTGGCCCGGCGACGGCATCTCCAGGATCTCCTTGCGCACCGGGTTGCCGGTGACGACCGCCTTGCCGGCCGCTTTGCCGAAGTCGGCCGGGAAGCCGAACAGCACGCGCTGGGCCATCGGTGTCAGGGTCTTGTTCGACAGCAGCAGCGCGGCGTCGGCATTCACCAGCGCCAGCGGCACGCCGCGCGAACGCGCCATCATCCCGCCCGGCACGGTCACGTAACCGCCCATGCCCAGCACCACGTCCGGCTTGCGGGCGGCAATGAACCGGCGGCAGGCGGCAAACGCGCCCAGCATCTTGAAGGCGCCGGCGATGGTGTGGCCCAGGCCCTTGCCGCGCAGGCCGGCGAAGTCGATGCTGTCCATCGGGATGCCGTGCTTCGGCACGATGTCCTTCTCCATGCCGTGGGCGGTGCCCAGCCAGCTCACTTCCCAGCCGCGCTCGCGCATCGACTGGGCGATCGCGATGCCGGGGAAGATGTGGCCGCCGGTACCGGCCGCCATGATCATCAGACGCTTGCTCATTTGATCGCTCCCTGGCGGCCGCCGCGCATGCGGACGCGGTTTTCGTAATCGATGCGCAGCAGGATCGCCAGGCCGACGCAGTTGAACATCAGGCCGGAACCGCCGTAGCTCATCAGCGGCAGGGTCAGGCCCTTGGTCGGCAGCAGGCCGAGGTTCACGCCCATATTGATGAAGACCTGCACGCCCAGCCAGATGCCGATGCCCTTCGCGGCCAGGCCGGCGAAGTGCTGCTCCAGCGCGATCGCCTGGCGGCCGATGTCGAACGCGCGTTTCACTAACCAGTAGAACAGGCCGACCACGACCAGCACGCCGGCCAGGCCGAGCTCTTCGCCGATCACGGCCATGATGAAGTCGGTATGCGCTTCCGGCAGGTAGTGCAGCTTCTCGACGCTGCCGCCCAGGCCGACGCCGAACAGCTCGCCGCGGCCGAAGGCGATCAGCGAATGGGTCAGCTGGTAGGCCTTGTCGAGCGCATTGCCCTCTTCCCACGGATTCATGTAGGCGAACATGCGGGCACGGCGGAAGGGCGAGAGCGCGATGATGGTCGAGAACACCATTACCAGCACGGCGCCGATGCCGCCGAACCAGATCATATTGAAGCCGCCCAGGAACAGGATGCCCATCGAGATGCAGACGATCACGCCGAAGGCGCCGAGGTCGGGCTCGAGCAGGAGCAGCACGCCGACCAGCGCCATCGCGGCGGCCATCGGCATGAAGCCCTTGGTCAGCTTGTGCATGTATTGCTGCTTGCGCACCGTGAAGTCGGCGGCGTACAGCACCGCCACCACCTTCATGATCTCGGACGGCTGGCCGATTCGCAAAGGCAGCCAGCGGCGCGCGCCGTTCACCGAGACGCCGACGCCCGGCACCAGCACGATGGCCAGCATGATCAGGGTGACGACGAACATCAGCGGCGCGAAGCGCTGCCATACCGCCACCGGGATGCGGAAGGCGAACAGGCCGAACAGCAGCGAGACCGCGATGAACATCGCCTGGCGCAGCAGGAAGTAGTTGTTCTTGCCGCCCAGGTAGGCGAACTTGGGCGAATCCGGCAGCGCGATCGAGGCCGAATACACCATCACCATCCCGAACAGCATCAAGAGGACCACGACCCATACCAGCGGCTGGTCGTATTCCATCATGCGCGACGGCCGCGCACGCGCGGCGATCGCCGCATCGTCCGAGGATCCGCCAAACTTGAAGGGAAGCTGGAAGGCCATCAGATGTCCTGCCCCTTCTCGAGCGCGATCTCGCGCACGGTGTCGACGAAGACCTGGGCGCGGTGCGCGTAATTGGTGAACATGTCCAGGCTTGCGCAGGCCGGCGACAGCAGCACCACGTCACCCGGCTTGGCCAGGCCGCCGGCGCGGCGGGTCGCTTCCGGCAGGCCCGGCAGGTTGAAGCACGGCACGCCGCTCGCTTCGATGGCGGCCTTGATCGCCGGCCCATCGCGGCCGATCAGCAGCACTGCCTTCACGTAGCGCGAGCACGGACCGGCCAGCGGTGCGAAGTCCTGGCCCTTGCCGTCGCCGCCGGCGATCAGCAGGATCTGGCGGCCGGTCTCGCCGAAGGTCTGGCCCAGGCCTTCCAGCGCGGCGACGGTGGCGCCGACATTGGTGCCCTTGCTGTCGTCGTAGTACTCGACCTCGTCGATGCTGGCGACCAGTTCGACGCGGTGCGGCTCACCCTGGTATTCGCGCAGGCCGTGCAGCAGCGGCGCCAGGGGCAGTCCGCAGGCGCGGCACAGGGCCAGCGCGGCCAGCGCGTTGGAGGCGTTGTGGATGCCGCGGATGCGCAGGGCGTCGGCCGGCATCAGGCGGTTGATCACCACTTCCTGCGGCTCTTCCGGCTCATTTTTCTTGCGCTTCTTCTCCGGCTCCTCGGCCGGATTCGCATTCGCCAGCCACAGCACGCCGCGCTCGTTCACCAGGCCAAAGCTGCCCGGCGCGTCCGGTTCGCCCGTGCCGAAGGTGGTGACTTGCACATCCGGATTCGTCATGCGCATCACGGTGGCGTCGTCGCGGTTCAGCACGCGGACCGTGTCCTTGCCGAAGATGCGCGCCTTGTCGAAGGCGTAGGCGGTCATGCTGCCGTGCCAGTCCAGGTGGTCCTGGGTCAGGTTCAGGACGGTGGCGGCATCCGGGTTCAGGCTGAAGGTGGTGTGCAGCTGGAAGCTGGACAGTTCCAGGACCCAGGCCTGCGGCAATTCTTCCTTGTCGAGGACTTCGCGCAGCACGTCCAGCGCGGCCGGGCTGATGTTGCCGGCCACGCGGGTGGTGAAGCCGGCGCGGCGGCACAGCAGGCCGGTCAGGCTCGTCACCGTGGTCTTGCCGTTGGTGCCGGTGATGGCGATGACTTTCGGCGCATAGCCGCGGGTGGTCTTCAGGTCGGACAGCGCCTGGGCGAACAGCTCGATCTCGCCCCACACGGGGATATTGCGGGCGGCCGCGCCCGGTGCGATCTCGGCCAGCTCGCGTTCCGGCGCCAGGCCCGGGCTGACGGCGACGAAGTCGACGCCGTCCAGCAGCGCGACGCTAAAGGCGCCGCCGATGAAGTCCGCAGTCGGCACGGCCTGGCGCAGCGCGACCAGGCGCTGCGGCTCGGTACGCGTATCGGCCACGCGCACCTGGGCGCCGCAACGCGCCAGCCATTGCGCCATCGCGAGGCCCGATTCGCCAAGTCCGAGTACCAGTGCGGTTTTGCCTTCGTAGTTCATCGTTCGGTCAACAATTCCCGGTTTAACGCAGTTTGAGGGTCGAGATGCCGATCAGGACCAGGATGATGGTCACGATCCAGAAACGCGCCACGACCTTGGTTTCCTTCCAGCCCTTCTGTTCGAAATGGTGGTGCAGCGGCGCCATCAGGAACACGCGGCGGCCGGCCCCGTAACGCTTCTTGGTGTACTTGAACCAGCTCACCTGGATGATCACCGACAGGGTCTCGGCCACGAACACGCCGCCCATGATGAACAGCACGATTTCCTGGCGCACGATGACGGCGATGGTGCCGAGCGCGCCGCCCAGCGCCAGCGCGCCGACGTCGCCCATGAACATCTGCGCCGGGTGCGCGTTATACCAGAGGAAGGCCAGGCCCGCGCCCGCCATCGCGCCGCAGAAGATCAGCAGTTCGCCGGCGCCCGGGATGTGCGGGATGAACAGGTATTTCGAATAGGTGGCGTTACCGGTCAGGTAGGCGAACAGGCCCAGGGCGCCGCCCACCATCACGGTCGGCATGATGGCCAGGCCATCCAGGCCGTCGGTGAAGTTGACCGCGTTCGAGGCGCCCACGATCACGCAATAGGTCAGCGCGATGAAGCCCCACACGCCCAGCGGATAGCTGATGCTCTTGAAGAAGGGGACGATCAGGTCGGCCTTGGGCGGCAGGTCCATCGAGAAGCCCGACTGCACCCAGGCGAAGAAGAGCTGCCACACTTCCCACGGGGTCGCGGCCGAGACCGAGAATGCCAGGTACAGCGAGGACGTGATGCCGATCAGCGACATCCAGAAGTATTTTTCGCCCGAACGCATGCCTTCCGGGTCCTTGTAGACCACCTTGCGGTAGTCGTCGACCCAGCCGATCGCGCCGAAGCCGAGCGTAACCACCAGCACCGGCCAGATCAGGCGGTTCGACAGGTCGCACCACAGCAGGGTCGAGACGCCGATGGCGATCAGGATCAGCACGCCGCCCATGGTCGGGGTGCCATGCTTGGCCAGGTGGGTCTGCGGGCCGTAGGTACGCACCGCCTGGCCGACCTTCATCGCGGTCAGCTTGCGGATCACCGCCGGGCCGCACAGCAGGCCGATGGCGATCGCGGTGATGGTCGCGAACACGGCGCGGAAGGTGATGTAGTTAAAAATCCGCATCGGACCGATATAGTCCTGGAAATATTGTGCGAGCCAGAGAAGCATTTAGTGAGAATCCTTGCCAGTGTTTTGTGATTGAACGAGATGTTGGACCACGCGTTCCATCTTCATGAAGCGCGAGCCCTTCACCAACACAGTTGCGTCGGATTTGCTGCCCAGTTGCTTGTCCAGTGCTGCCAATAAATCGTCGAACTGCTCAAAGTGTTGCGCGCCCGCGCCCGTCATGTGGCGCGCCAATGCGCCGGTGACGAGGACGGACTCGATGCCGCGGCTTGCCGCATAGGCACCGATTTCTTCATGGAACTGTGGTCCCTGCGTGCCGACTTCGCCCATATCGCCCAGCACCAGGATGCGCGGGGCGGCAGCCCCTGCGAGCACGTCGATGGCGGCGCGCACCGAATCCGGGTTGGCGTTATAGGTGTCGTCGATCACGGTGGCGCCGACCGCGGCCTGCTTGCGCTGCAGGCGGCCGCTGACGGGCGCGAATGCTTCCAGGCCGCGCACGATGGCGTCGACCGGAATGCCGGCGGCCAGTGCGCAGGCGCAGGCGGCCAGGGCGTTGCGGACGTTGTGTTCGCCGGCGGCGGAGAGTTTGATCGTGAACGTTTGCGCGTCACTTCCGGCCACTTGCTCTTGAACGTCATTCCCGCGAAGGCGGGAATCCAGGTTTGCTTGCTCGTCAGCGGCGCCAAACTTGGGTCCCCGCCTGCGCGGGGACGACGTAACTGTGAGGTCAGCACCAAAGCTGTTCGGCGTATACGTGGCGCGAACGTCGCAGCCTTCGGACAGGCCGAAGGTCAGCACCTCATGATCGCCAGCCAGCCCACGCCACAAGCCCGTGTACTCATCATCCCCCGGAAACACGGCCACGCCGGTGTCCGGCAAGGCCGCCAGCACCGAGCCGTTCTCGCGCGCCACCGCTTCCACGGTGTGCATGAATTCCTGGTGCTCGCGCTGGGCGTTGTTGACCAGGGCGACGGTGGGCGCCGCGATGGCGGCCAGGCGGGCGATTTCGCCCGGGTGGTTCATGCCCAGTTCGACCACGGCGGCCTTGTGCGCGCCGGTCAGGCGCATCACGGTCAGCGGCACGCCGATCTCGTTGTTCAGGTTGCCCTGGGTGGCCAGGCGCGCTTCCTCGCCGAAGGCGGCGGCCAGGATGGAGGCGATCATTTCCTTGACCGTGGTCTTGCCGTTGCTGCCGGTGACGCCGATGACCGGGATATCGAACCGGCTGCGCCACGCATTGCCGATGCGGCCCAGGGCCGCCAGCGTGTCCGGCACCACCAGGGCCGGCAGCGGGAAGTTTTCCGGGAGCTTCTCGACCACCACCGCCGCCACATTCCTGGCAGCGACCTGGTCGAGGAAGTCGTGGGCGTCGAAGGTTTCGCCGCGCAACGCGACGAACAGCGCGCCGGCTTGTACCGTGCGGCTGTCGGTCGACACGCCTTCGAAGGCGGCGTCGCGCGTCATGCGCACTTCAGCCATCGAGGCGGTGAGCGCTTTCTTCAATTCTTCGAGCGTGCCGCGCATTTAACTTACTCTCATCATCGTCAACCGCGCGCTCAGGGCCAGCGCGGCGTGGTCGGCATCGGAAAAAGGAATCTTCCGACCTTTGATTTCCTGGTAGGGCTCGTGCCCCTTCCCGGCCAGCAGGATCACGTCCGGCTTGCCAGCATGCTTCACCGCCGACAGGATGGCGGCGGCGCGATCCTCGATCGCCTGGTGGGTCGAGCCCGGATGGTGCGGGTCCATGCCGGCGACGATCTGTTCGATGATCGCGCGCGGCTCTTCGCTGCGCGGGTTATCGCTGGTCACCAGCACGTGGTCGGCCATCTGGGCGATCGCGCCCATCTGCGGGCGCTTGCCCGGATCGCGGTCGCCGCCGCAGCCGAACACGCACCACAATTGGCCGCCGCGGTCATGCGCCACCTGGCGCAGTGCGGCGAGCGCCTTTTCCAGCGCGTCCGGAGTGTGCGCGTAGTCGATCACGACCAGCGGTGCATCCGCGCCGCCGATCTGCTGCATGCGGCCCGGGGCCGGGGCCAAGCCTTCGATCACGTCCAGCGCGGCGCGCAGCGGCGCGCCCTTGGCCAGCAGCACGCCCAGCACCGCCAGCGCATTGCTGACGTTGAAGTGGCCCACCAGGCGGGTGCGGGCCAGGGCGCTGCCCGCCGGCGTGTCGACGTGGAACTCGGTGCCAGCCGGACGCGAACGCAGCTGCGAGGCGCGCAGCATGCTCACGCCATCGATTGCCGGCTGCTCGTCTTCGCCGCGCACGGTGTAGCCGGTAACGGCCACCTGCGGGTGGTTGGCGCGCAGGTGGGCCGCGATGCGGCCGCCCGCCGGGTCGTCCAGGTTCAGCACGGCGTGCTTCAGGCCCGGCCATTCGAACAGCTTCAGCTTGGCCGCTTCGTAGCTGGCCATGTCGCCGTGATAGTCGAGGTGGTCGCGGGTCAGGTTGGTGAACACGGCGACGTCGAAATGCATGCCGGCGGTGCGTTCCTCGACCAGGCCGATCGACGACACCTCGATCGCCAGCGCGCGCGCGCCGGCATCGCGCAGGCCGGCCAGGCGGGTCGCCAGCAGCACCGCGTCGGGCGTAGTGTAGCCGGTGGCGTCGAATTCGGCTTCCAAGCGTGCGCGCACCAGGCCGATGCCCAGGGTGCCGATCACGCCCACGCCTTCGTCGACGCCGCCCAGGCGGGCCAGCGCCTGCGCCGTCCACAGTGCGATCGAGGTCTTGCCGTTGGTGCCGGTCACGCCCACGGTGAACATGCCGGCGTCCGGCTGGCCATAGCAAGCATGGGCGATGGCGCCGGCATTCTTCTTCAGTCCGGGCACCGCCAGATGGGGAATGGCGTCCGACTCGGTCCAGGCGAAATCGCGCGCTTCAAAAACCACCGCGGCCGCGCCCTTCTCGAGCGCCGAGCGGATGTAGTTGCGGCCGTCGGCGGCGCCCTCGCCCGGATAGGCGAAGAAGACGTCGCCGCGGCCCACGCGGCGGGAGTCGGAAACGAGACGGCCGCCTGGTGCGGCGGCGCGGATCCATCTGCAGATGTCGTTCAGGTTCGCCATCAATTACTCTCCTCGAGTGGATGTTCGGGGATGATGATGTCCGTGACCGTCGAGTCGGGCGACACGTTCGCCGCCCTCAGCGCATTCGCCGCGAGCGTCGCGAAGGTCGGCGCCGCCACCGCGCCGCCGGTGTGGAAAGGCCCGCTCGGGTCGTCGATCATCACCGCGATCACGAAGCGCGGGTTCGACATCGGCACGATGCCGGCGAAATTGCCGACGTAGTGGGTCTGCGAATAGCGGCCATCGACCACCTTCTGCGCGGTGCCGGTCTTGCCGCCCACGCGGTAGCCCGCCACCTGGGCCTGCGACGCCGTGCCTTCCGGGCTCACCACGGATTCCACCATGACGCGCATCTGGCTCGCGGTCTTGGCCGAGACGATCTGCTGGCCGACCGGCTTCTCGGTCACCTTCTGGAAGGACAGCGGAATGATGTCGCCGTCGCGGGCGAAGACCAGCCAGGCGTGGGCCAGCTGCAGCAGCGACATCGAGATGCCCTGGCCGAAGGACATGTTGGCCTTCGCCACCGTGCGCCAGGATTTGTACGGGCGCACGCGGCCGGCGGCGGCGCCCGGGAAGCCGTAGCGCGGCGCCTGGCCGAAGCCGACCTTGGTGAACATCTCCCACATTTCCTCGGCCGACAGCATCTCCGAGATCTTGGTGGTGCCGATGTTCGACGACTTCTGGATGATGGTGCCGACGTCGATCACGCCGTGCGCATGGGTGTCGCGGATGACGTGGCCGCCGGTGAGATAACGACCGTTGCCGGTATCGAAGGTGCTGCGCGGCGTGATCAGGCCCTTGTCCAGCGCCAGCGCGACCGTGAAGGGTTTCAGGGTCGAACCCGGCTCGAAGGTGTCGGTGATGACGCGGTTGCGCAGCTGCTCGCCGGTCAGGTGGGCGCGGTTGTTCGGATCGTAGGTCGGCCAGTTGGCCAGCGCCAGCACCTCGCCGGTGTGCACGTCCAGCACCACGGCAGCGCCGGCCTTGGCGTGGAATTTCTCGACCGCGTTCTTGATGCTGTTGAAGGCGATGTACTGCAGCTTGCTGTCGACCGACAGGGTCAGGTCCTTGCCGTCGTGCGGCTCGCGCGACATGCCGACGTCTTCGACGATGCGGCCGAGGCGGTCCTTGATCACGCGGCGGCTGCCCGGCTGGCCGGCCAGGGACTTCTGCTGCGCCAGCTCCATCGCTTCCTGGCCCACGTCCTCGACGTTGGTGAAGCCGACCATGTGGGCCATCACCTCGCCCTGCGGGTAGTAGCGCTTGTATTCCTTGCGGGTGTCGAGGCCGTCGATGCCGAGCGCCTCGATCTTGGCGACGACGTCCATCTCGACCTGGCGTTTCAGGTAGACGTAGCTGCGCTCGGAATTCAGCTTCTTCTGCAGCTCCGCTTCCGGCATCTCGAGCAGGCGCGCCAGTTCGCGCACCGTTTGCGGCGAGGCCGGATTGGCCTTGTAATCTTCGGTGAACACCGAGACCGACTTCACCGGCAGCGAAGACGCCAGCACCATGCCGTTGCGGTCGAAGATCTTGCCGCGCGTGGCCGGCAGTTCCTGGGTGCGCATGTAGCGGTTGGCGCCCTGCTCCTGCAGGAATTTATTGTCGGCGATCTGGACCCACAGGGCGCGGCCGGCCAGGGCCGCGAAGGCGGAGAACAGCACGAACAGCACGACGCGCGAGCGCCAGTCGGGCAGGCGCACGGCGAGCACCGGGCTCTTCGAGAATGCCACGCCCTTGGAGGCGGCGACGCGGGAATTGGAGCGGGAATTGCCGGCGCTCGACTTCATTTGCCGCCTTCCGTCAGGTACTGCGTGCGCGCCGGGCTCAGGGGCGCCATGTTCAGGTTGACGCGCGCGATCTGCTCGATGCGCTCGTTCTTGCCGAGGGTGGACTGGTCGAGCTGGAGCTGCGACCAGTCGATGTCGAGCTGGCGCTGCTGGGTCGCCAGTTTTTCGATGTCGTTGACGAGGTGGTTGCGCTGGTAGCGGGCGTTCACGACCGACAGCGCGCAGCCGACCAGCACCGTGGTCAGCACGACGTTGATCTTGCCGATCATGCCGGACCTCCCAGCCGCTCGGCCACGCGCAGCACCGCCGAGCGGGCGCGCGGGTTGGCCTCGACCTCGGGGCCGGACGGCTTGGTCTTCTTGACCAGCTTCATCAAGGGCTGAGGCAGATCGACGGCGCGGATCGGCAGCCGGCGGTCCGGCTGCTCGACCTTGGCCTTCGATGCCAGGAACTGCTTCACCATGCGGTCTTCCAGCGAATGGAAGCTGATGACCGACATGCGCGCCGCGGGCGCGAGCAGCTCGTAGGCAGCGTTCAGACCTGCTTCAAGGTCCTCAAGCTCTTGATTGATGAAAATCCGGACAGCCTGAAAGGTGCGGGTTGCCGGATCCTTGCCTTTCTCCCGGGTTTTGACCGCGTTTGCCACGATTGCGGCAAGCTGTCGTGTGCTTGAAATTGGCTCGACTGCCCGGCGAGCAACAATCGCCTTTGCAATCTGAAAAGCAAACCGTTCTTCCCCATAATCCCGAATCACCTTTTCCAGTTGTCTTTCGTCCACCACGGCCAGCCATTCGGCGGCCGAGATGCCCCGTGTCGTATCCATCCGCATGTCCAGGGGACCGTCGTTGCGGAAGCTGAAACCGCGGCTGGCGTCGTCCACCTGGGGCGACGAGATGCCGAGGTCCAGCAGAATGCCGTCGACCCGGGCGATTCCGCGTGCCGCCAGTGCGTCAACCATCGTCGCAAAGCTGTCGTGCACGATCGTGAAACGCGGGTCAATAATCTGTTCGGCGGTGGCGATCGCCTGCAGGTCCTTGTCGAAGGCGATCAGGCGCCCTTGCGGGGCCAGCTTCGACAGGATCAGCCGGCTGTGACCGCCGCGGCCGAACGTGCCATCTATATAAGTACCGGATGCGCGCTCGCCTTCGAGGTTCAGCGCATCGACTGCTTCGTCAAGCAGCACCGTACGATGCTGCAATTCAGGCACCGGAATAGCGTTCATGGCGGTGCCTTAAAAGGAGAAATTGGAAAGGACATCGGGCATGCCGCCGGCGACGGCTACGGCCTCGTCTGCGGCCAGTTTTACGGCGTCCCAGATCTCGAAATGGGTACCCATCCCGAGCATCATGACTTCCTTCTCCAAGCCAACCGCGCTGCGAAGTTCGGGCGAAATGAGCACCCGGCCCGACGCGTCCAACTCGACATCGCAGGCGTTACCCAGGAAAATGCGTTGCCACGCCCTGGCGGACATCGGCCAGGAGGCGATCTGTTCGCGATGTTCTTCCCACACCGGGCGCGGGAAGAACAACAGGCAACCATGTGGGTGTTTCGTGAGCGTCATACGGCCTTCACACTGCTGCAACAAGGCGTCACGGTGCTTGGACGGTATTGACATCCGCCCCTTCGCATCGAGATTGATCGCTGACGCGCCCTGAAACACGTATTTACCTAGTTTTGGAGAGTTATCAGTTTGTTAGTTTTAGGCGCCGGGAGATCCTGATTTCTCCCACAAAACTGCACTTTTTGCCACCGTTTCCCACTTTAGAGGAAGCGTTGACTGTGGTCAAGCGAATTCACGTTTGGAAAACATCGAAATTGCCAATGAAACCAAGGACTTAGCGAACTTCGCTGAAGCGACCTCAAGTAAAAATATCGAACAAAATTAGGTACTTAGCTAAGTATCTGCATGTGGCGGCTCACGTATACACATGGGTTTTACGTTTGATCAGTCGCAACTTTTTACTGACGGTAGGTCGCGCAAGCGTGCTCGCCCTCTATGCGGCATGCATGACACAGTACGGTGGGAAATTGCAGATTGATGCAGAGCGGGTTAGGATAAAGACAAGCGGTCACCCAGCCGTTAGCGGGTGATAGTGAGCAAGTACTGACTCGCAGGCTCAGCCTGCGCCGGAGGATGCCGTGAGTATCACATTAGCCCGGACCCGCACCGTCTACGACCTCCACGAGGTCCAGGGTGCGCTCGACCGCAGCCGCGGACGTTCGCCCGAGCTCGAAGCGTTCTACGAACGCATGCTGGAGACGGGCGCCGAACGTTTCGTCACCACCCCCTCTTCCATCGACGCCCTCGACCCGCTGTTCGAGGAATGCCCCAATTTCGACGAAGTGCTGGACGACCTGGCGCGCTACCTGCGCCTGGCCCATGCAGGCGATAAAGGGTTTAACGTCATGCCGATCCTGCTGCTGGGCGGACCGGGCGTCGGCAAGACCCACTTCGCCAAGCGGCTGGCGAAGGTCATGCAGACCGACTGCGAGCTGATCAGCATGAACGCGCTCTCGGCCGGCTTCGTCATCACCGGCAGTTCGGCCAGCTGGCGTGGCGCCAAGTGCGGCAAGGTGGCCGAGCGCCTGGTGCGCGGACAGTTTGCCAATCCCGTGATCGTGCTGGACGAGGTCGAAAAAGCCTCGGGTTCTTCCCAGTCGGATCCGCTGGCCGCTCTCTATCAGTTGCTGGAGCCGGAAACGGCCTGCGCCTTCCGCGACGAATTCATCGACGTCGACATCGACGCTTCCCAGATCTTCTGGGTGCTGACCGCCAATTCCACCGAAGGCATCCCGCATCCGCTGCTGAACCGCATGGCGGTGTATGAGGTGCCGGCGCCGACGCCGGAACAGGCGGCCGGCATTGCCCAGCGCATGTATGCGGGCCTGCTTCGTGAATTGAATCTCGGCGCCTTCGATCCTCGTCTGGGAGATGTGGTGCTGGACAAGCTGGCGGGGGTGTCGCCGCGCGACCTGCGCAAGACCCTGCTGGATGGACTTGGGTATGCGGTGGCGGATGGGCGGGAACATGTGGTGGCAAGCGATATCCGGCTCAAGCCTACGCCGGGCAAGGGACGGATCGGGTTTTAGAGTCGCTAACACAGGTCATCAAGGAATCGCTCACACTCCCGTGACCGATTGGCCCAGGCGGGCGTCGGCAAGCAAATCTTCGAACAAGTCCAGCAACAACTGCGCCTTGCTCATGCAAAAAGACGAGTTATTCGAGGTGGCCTTCATGGCGCGATGCCGAAGTACCGATTTAACAACGTTCGCAACCGATGGTGCGCCGTGCCAGTTGCAGGAGCGGTCGAGTTGGTAGAGTATGGATCTCTAAACTGCTATGGAAGGTTCGACATGGAAAATCAGTTCGAATTATCCGAAGTGCTCAAACATCTGGCTGAGCAATTGAGCGCTGCTGACGCCGCTGCGAGGGTGGGCGGTAACCCGGTGATGCAGTTCGAAGACTGCGAACTCGAATTCGCTGTCAAACTCGAAACCGGTGCGAAAGGCGGCGTCAAGGTGTGGGTGATGGAGCTCGGCGGCGAGAAAAAACGCGAGCAGTCGAACAGAGTCAAGGTGAGATTCAAAGCCATTTCGGGGAAGGTTCTTCAAGCTCCCCAAGTCAGTGCGGACACGCCGGCGAATCCGGCGACGCGCCAGCCAACGCAGAAGCGCGTTTAATAACACAGCAAGTCTTGCGGTGACGGCTCATCATGTCCAGGCACGCCGGTTCTATTTGGATCGACAACCATTTCGGTAATATTCCTCGCGATCTCTGGATCGCGGCGGACGCTACCCGAATGGTCGCCGAGGACATTCGGTATGACCGCTTGATCGCTTTTCTGATTGCCCAGAATATTCCCCTTCGCGACCTGACGATCGGATTCTTTCCATCCGGGGCAATACAGTGAAGACATTTCACTTTCCCAACAACGCGGGCTTTGTCGGCAATCGTCCATTCGCCGACGTCGTCTTGAATCCTTCGTCGAGCAGCACACCGACGCATAAATGCCTGGTTGATACCGGCGCCGATTACCTCCAACTTCCATTATTGGCCGCCACTGCGAGCGGTCTGTCGTTGGTCGGCGCGACCAATTTTCCAATAAGTACTGCCAGCGGGGCCGTCAGCATGCTTCTGAAGTTGTCTGCGGTTCCGGTCGACATCGAGGGCTATTTAGTCAGCGTCGATGTCCTGTTCGACCCCACCAATACAGCCTTACCACTCGCGGGACGCAACGTCCTTCTCGCTGCATTTGACCTCGGGTTCGAGACCGCGACCTGGCATTGGAGCTGAACCCGAATTTGTACATTGCGAGTTGCCATACACTGGAGTGCAGGAGCCGGCCAAGGCTGTGTAAAAACACTAGGTCGGTATGGTACTTGGTGCCCTTCTGCCGCTGCGGTGTACAGCAATTGCCCACCCTGGCTGCCGACCTGGATGCGGCTGACGCCATCCAGGAATATTTTTTAGCAGTTCCCGGATTGCATACTTGCAAATTGAAAAACGGTCTTCATGTGCCGGACACCCTCTTCAACGTGGAGTCACCATGTTCGGCACCGGCCATCCCCAGCCTCCTCACCGCAAGGAGGTCGCCATGCAGATCGTCCGGCAGGAACAGAAACGCTTCACCAGCACCGAGCTGACCATCGATCCGCCGCTTGGCAAGGTCGCGCCGCCGCCGGACGCGCCGCCGATCCGCTTCAGCGTCTCCTATACCCTGGCCGAATACATGAGCATCCTGCGCGGGCACGTCGGCTTCATCCTTCGCCACATGCCGGCGCAACAAAGGCGGCGCCAGACCTGGATGCCGCTCGCGATCGGGGTAGTGGCCGGCCTGCTTGCCTGGGCCGCCGGACCCGGCTGGATCGGATACGCGTTGGCGGCGGGCAGCGCGCTGGCTTTGCTGTCGCTGCCCTTCACGCTGGACCTCTGGATCGGGCTCATCGCGCCGCCGGTCTTCCTGCTGAAAAAGCGCCGCATGCCGGTCTGCGAATTCCGCATCGACGGCCACGGCATCGAACGCAGCTCGCGGCTCGGGACGCTGTCGAAGAGCTGGGATGAGGTGAAGATGGTGCGCCGCTACGAGCGCGGCTACCTGCTGATGTTTGCCAAAGGTGGGATGCCGATTCCCTTCCGCTGTCTGGACCAGCAGCAGCAGGAGCAGCTGCGCGCCTATGCCACCGGGCGCGGCATCGCATGAAGGCTTATTTGTCCGGCGCCTGAACCAGCATGCCCTGCCCCGGCTGCTTCGGCACATGAACCCAGCGCCCGTTTACCTGGCGGAAGTCGAGGGTATCGAAGTAATGGGCGATGCCGCCGCGCTCGATCGTGACCTGGGCCGTGTCGGCGTTCATGCGGGCGCTGGCGAAGCGGCTGTGCGGTTCGCCGTTGCTGCTGACGCAGCCAGCGGCGAAGGGACCGCCGCGGTCGGAGACGTCGGGACCGATCACCAGCCGGATGTCGGAAGGAAGATCGGCCAGCGAGGCGATATCGCCCGGCTGCGGCGCAGCCGCCTGCTGGGCGGAGGCCGCCGGGAGGCCGGCGGCAGCGACAATGGCGAAGATGAGCGGCATGATCGTGGTCCGGTAGCGCATTGCATTTCCTTGGGAAGGCATATCGAACATTCTACCCCTTGTCTTCCAGTTTTTTGTCTTCGCTTTTCGCCTCTTTCATCGCCTCCGGCTCCAGCAGCTCGGCTTCCTTGTTGAAGCGGATGAACAGCCCCCAGCCCGACAGCAGGATGCCGGCCGCGACCAGCACCGAGGCCGCGTGCGGCAGCAGTTCCGGCTCCTCGTGCAGGGCCTTGAAGGTGCCGACCAGACCCTCGATCGACAGCGCCACCACCACCACGACCATGAAGCGCGACAGGTAGCGGCGCACGCGCGTCGGCGCGCTGATGTGGGCGTCGCGGATGACCTCCTCTTCGGCGATGGTCTGCGAGATCTGCAGCGACACCACCGCGATCGCCAGCAGGCCGATCGCCTCGATCGCACTCTCGGCGCCTTCGGCCAGCTCGGCGCCGACGGCTCTCCAGCCCGTCAGCACGGCCAGCACCATCAGCAGCAGGGATATGGCGACGAACAGCACGGCCATGACCGCGTGGACGGTGGAAAAGAAGGCTTTCAATGCACAGCTCCCATGGGATTGATCTGTTTCGATTGTGCCCGATCCAACGGCGGCGGCTCGCACTGCAGCTCGACCATGTAGGCGCGATGCTATGATGAAATTATTTCAACTCAACGCTCCCTGTCATGAACCAGCTGCATACCGGCCATTTCCTGCTCCGTCCTTTCGCCGCAGCGGACGCATCAAGCTTCGCCGAAGCCGTGCGCGAGTCGATGGCCAGCGTCGGCCAGTGGATGAGCTGGGCCCACGCCGGCTACACGAAAGACGAGGCATTGTCCTGGTTCGACTTCTGCGATGGGTCCCGGGCCGCCGGCAGCGCCCACGAATTCGGCATCTTCCTGGAGGACGGCGTGACCCTGGTCGGCGGCGCCGGCCTGAACCAGTTCAACACCGTGAACGGCTTCTGCAACCTGGGCTATTGGGTGCGCGCCTCGCAGCAGCGCCGGGGCGCGGCGCTGGCCGCCGTCCACCTCCTGGCGCGGCATGCCTTCGACGCCTTGAAACTGTCACGCGTCGAGATCGTCATCGCGGACGGCAACCTGCCCAGCCTCGCGGTGGCGCGTAAAGCAGGTGCTGTCCACGAATGCCTGGCGCGCAACCGCCTGCAGCTGCACGGCGGGCCGGTCGCTGCGCACGTATTGTCGCTGGTGCCCGAACAGGATTAATGCTGCGCGGGCTCGGCCCAGCTCTTCGCGTGCGCCACCGCCCGCGCCCAGCGCGCCATCAGCTCCTCGCGGCGCGCGGCCGGCATCTGCGGCTCGAAGCGGCGCTCGGCCTGCCATTGCGCCGCGATCTCCTCGCGTGAAGACCAGAAGCCGACCGCCAGCCCGGCCAGGCAGGCCGCGCCCAGCGCCGTGGTCTCGGTGACGCGCGGACGGATCACCGGCACGCCCAGCAGGTCGGCCTGGAACTGCATCAGCATGTCGTTGCGGGCCGCGCCGCCGTCGGCGCGCATTTCGTGCACTGCCAGGGCCGCATCCCTCTGCATCGCCGCCAGCAGCTCGGCGCTCTGGTAGGCGATGGCTTCCACCGCGGCGCGCGCGATATGGGCGGCCGTGGTCCCGCGCGTCATGCCGACGATGGTGCCGCGCGCGTAGGCATCCCAGTGCGGGGCGCCGAGGCCGACGAAGGCCGGCACCAGCACCACGCCGCCGCTATCGGGCACGGACAGGGCCAGGGCTTCGACGTCGGCGGATTGCTTGATGATGCCGAGGCCGTCGCGCAGCCACTGCACGGTGGCACCGCCCATGAAGACGCTGCCCTCCAACAGATAATCGGTACGGCCGCCGACGGTCCAGCCGACCGTCGACAGCAGGCGGTTGTGCGACACCGGCGGCACGTCGCCCGCGTGCATCAGCATGAAGCAACCGGTGCCATAGGTATTCTTGACCATGCCGCGCCGATGGCAGGCCTGGCCGAAGGTCGCGGCCTGCTGGTCGCCGGCGATGCCGGCCAGCGGGATCGCGCGGCCGAACCACGCTTCGTTCGTCAGCCCGACCTGCTCCGAGCTGGACACCACTTCCGGCAGCATCGAAGCCGGCACGCCGAACAGGTCGAGCAGTTCCGGATCCCAGCGCAAGCTGTTGATATTGAAGAGCATGGTGCGCGAGGCGTTGCTCACGTCCGTCACGTGGCGTCCGGTCAGCCTGAAGGCGAGCCAGCTGTCGACGGTGCCGAAGGCCAGTTCGCCGCGTTCGGCGCGCGCCCGCGCGCCCGGCACGTTGGTCAATAGCCATTGCAGCTTGGTGGCGGAAAAGTAGGCGTCGACCTCGAGGCCGGTCTTGCGCTGGATGAGGGGCGCGTGGCCGGCCGCGCGCAGGGCGTCGCAGCGTTCCGCCGTGCGGCGGTCCTGCCAGACGATGGCGTGGCACAGCGGCTCGCCGGTCCGGCGGTCCCAGACCACCGTGGTTTCCCTCTGGTTGGCGATGCCGATTGCGGCCACCTCGGAGGCGGCCACGCCGCTCTCCTTCAGCACCTCGCGCGCGCAGGCGAGCTGGCTGTGCCAGATGTCGAGCGGGTCGTGCTCGACCCAGCCGGGCTGGGGGAAATGCTGGGGGTATTCGTGCTGGGCGGTGGCGGCCACCTGTCCCTGGCGGTCGAACAGGATGGCGCGCGAACTGGTGGTGCCCTGGTCGAGGGCGAGGATGTATTCCATCGTCATGACCGAATCGTGTGTAAAGCAGGCCGATAGGCCGGATTCTGTGTAGTGGTCTCCCTTGCGGGACGCCCCTATGACAGCCATTCCTCTAGGCGCCGAATTACTCCGGCGCTCAAGCTTCCTACCCGCACGCTCCGCGAGCAACATCAACGCGTGCCTATTTGGAATTGCTCCAGGTGGAGGTTACCGCGTTTCACCGTAACTTAATACGCTCGTCTCTGTGGCCCTATTCCTCGCCTTATACCGGCTTACACCGGCTTTCGACGGACGGCCGTTAACCGTCACCCTGCTCTATGGAGTCCGGACCTTCCTCCCGCCAGCACCTTGCGGTGCCGGCCAGCGGCTGTCTGGCCTGCTTCACGGCGGGCATTGTAACCGATTTAGAGAGTGCCCCCTCCAGCCGGCGCTGCACCTGTCTTATTTCGGCCTCACGGGCGGCTTCGTCTGAAGCACCTCTGCGATTTCTGTAATTTTGTGTCGCCATTTCAAAAGCCGCCTCCGAAGCGCTCGCATAGAATGTCCGGATAGCAAAATCTATAAGGATGACGCACCATGACCCACCCCTCCCGCAGCGGCGGCCAGATCCTGGTCGATGCACTCCAGGTCCACGGCGTGGACACCGCCTTCGGCGTCCCCGGTGAAAGCTACCTCGACGTGCTCGACGCCCTGCACGATTCGAACATCCGCTTCGTGATCAACCGCCAGGAGGGCGGCGCGGCGTTCATGGCCGAGGCCTACGGCAAGCTGACCGGCAAGCCCGGCATCTGCTTCGTCACCCGCGGCCCCGGCGCGACCAATGCCTCGATCGGCGTGCACACGGCCTTCCAGGATTCGACGCCGCTGATCCTCTTCATCGGCCAGGTCGGCACCGACTTCATGGACCGCGAAGCCTTCCAGGAAATCGACTACCGCCGCATGTACGGCCAGATGGCCAAGTGGGTGGCGCAGATCGACCGCGCCGACCGCATCCCCGAATACATCGCGCGCGCCTTCCAGGTCGCGACCAGCGGCCGTCCGGGCCCGGTGGTGCTGGCGCTGCCGGAAGACATGCTGATCGCGCAGGCGGAAGTGGCGGACACCCGCCGCTACCAGCCAGTGCAGGCCTCGCCTGCGGCAAGCCAGATCGACACCCTGCGCGGCATGCTGAAGGAAGCGACGAAGCCGCTGCTGCTGCTGGGCGGCGGCACCTGGAACGAGCAGGCCTGCGCCGACGTGACCAAGTTTGCCGAGGCGAACGGCCTGCCGGTGGCCTGTGCCTTCCGCTTCCAGGACCTGCTCGACAACGAGCACCCGCACTACGTCGGCGACGTCGGCATCGGCATCAATCCGAAGCTGGCCGCGCGCGTGAAGGAGGCCGACGTCCTGATCGCCTTCGGCCCGCGCCTGGGCGAGATGACGACCAGCGGTTATTCGCTGCTGACGTCGCCGGTGCCGAAGCAGCGCCTGGTGCACATCCACCCGGATCCTCAGGAACTGGGCAGCGTCTACCAGGCCGAGCTGATGATCGCCGGCGGCGCGCCGGAAACCGCGCGCATGCTCGCGGCGATGGAGCCGGTGGATTCGTCCGCCTGGCGCCACACGATCGAGGAGGCCAGGGCCGAGCTGCGCGCCTGGCAGCAGCAGCCGGCTATCTTCCAGGATGGCACGCATTCATCCCGCCCTCCGCTCGATCTCTGGCAGCTGGTACAGGACCTGCAGGCGGCCCTGCCCCACGACACCATCATCACCAACGGCGCCGGCAACTACGCGACCTGGGCACACCGTTTCTGGCGCTACGGCGCGATGCGCACCCAGCTGGCGCCGACCAGCGGCGCGATGGGCTATGGCGTGCCGGCCGGCGTCGCGGCGAAGATCGTCGACCCGCAGCGCACCGTCGTCACCTTTGCCGGCGACGGCGAATTCATGATGACCGGCCAGGAACTGGCGACCGCCGTGCAGTACCGCGCCGGCCTGATCCTGATCGTCTTCAACAACAATATGTTCGGCACCATCCGCATGCACCAGGAACGCGAGTATCCGGGCCGCGTGTCAGGCACCGAGCTGCACAATCCGGACTTCGCGGCGCTGGCCGAGGCCTATGGCGGCCAGGGGGAAGTCGTCTTGAAAACCGCCGACTTCGCGCCGGCTTTACAGCGCGCGGTGGCGTTCACGAACGAGAAGAAGCTGCCGGCGGTGATCGAGCTGCGTTATGACGGCAATCTGATTACGCCGGGGGCGACGCTGGAGACGATTCGGAAGAATGCCGAGGCGGCCAAGAAATAAGGGCCGTTGGCGTTTTAGGGCGCCGGAACGACGTGCTTAGGCTGGCTAAATCCCAGGGTTGTCCAACCCCAGCTCCGCCGGCCAGGGCACCGGCGTATCCAGCGCGCTGCGCGGACCCGAAGGATGGGTCAGGAAAGCAGCCACCAGCGCAATGAATACCCAGACGACGATATTGCGCAGCGAGGCTGCGTTACCGCCGGTAACTTCGTCTCCGGAAATAAGCCGCTTGAGGTACCTGGACAGGATCTTCACGATGAGCCCTTGGGGAAGGATTCTTTTATAGACATTCGCAATCTATATGATTCGCCGCCGTTTTTCCAGCAAACGTATTGATATACGAACTGATGAGCGGCATTCTAGCGACAATATAGATGAGGCGTCGCACATCTGGCGTCCGTATTTCGGGTTAGGCGGGCGGCCGGTATGGAAGAGGCTTTGCCGCAACGCTCTGGTAGAATACCGTGATCGTTGACATGCCCGGAATTATCGGGCATATGCATGCAGTTCCCCTCCCCGACTACATCCATGTTTAGTTTCTTCAAAAAGAAAAAGCCTGAAGCCGAGACGCCTGTCCAGACCGAGTCCGCTGCTGCCGAACCGTCCACGGCCGCCGAAGCGCCTGCGGAAGCGCCCGCCCAGCCGGGCTTCCTGCGCCGCCTGTTCGGCGCCAGCGACGACACCTTCGTTCCCGCACCCGAGACCGCCCCCGAGACCGCGGCCGAGTCCGAGCCGGAAGCGCCTGCCGCGCGCGAGGCCGAGGTTCCCGATCCCGTCGCCACCCAGATTGCCGAGCAGGCCGCCGTCATGTCGAACGGCTACGAAGGCCAGCTCTTCCCCGAGACCGCCGAGCGTCCGGGCAACGAGGCCGAGAAAAAGAAATCCTGGATGGCGCGCCTGAAGGCCGGCCTGTCCAAGACGTCGAGCAACCTGTCCCTGCTGTTCGTCGGCGCGCGCATCGACGAAGACCTGTACGAAGAGCTGGAATCGGCCCTGCTGATGTCGGACGCCGGCATGGACGCCACCCAGTATCTGCTGGACAACCTGCGCCGCAAGGTCAAGGAAGACAAGCTGCTCGACGCCGCCGCCGTCAAGGCCGCGCTGAAGGAGCTGATGGTCGACCTGCTGCGTCCGCTGGAAAAGCCGCTCGAACTCGGCCGCCACGAGCCGCTGGTGATGATGATCGCCGGCGTCAACGGCGCCGGCAAGACCACCACCATCGGCAAGCTGGCCAAGCACATGCAGCGCTTCGAACAGTCGGTGCTGCTGGCCGCCGGCGACACCTTCCGCGCCGCTGCCCGCGAGCAACTGATGGTCTGGGGCCAGCGCAACAACGTCACCGTGATCTCGCAAGCTTCGGGCGACCCGGCCGCGGTCGCCTTCGACGCGGTGCAGTCGGGCCGCGCGCGCGGCGTCGACGTGGTCATGGTCGACACCGCCGGCCGCCTGCCGACCCAGTTGCACCTGATGGAAGAGCTCAAGAAGATCAAGCGCGTGATCGGCAAGGGCATGGAAGACGCTCCGCACGAAGTCCTGCTGGTCATCGACGGCAACACCGGCCAGAACGCGCTGGCCCAGGTGAAGGCCTTCGACGACGCCCTGAACCTGACCGGCCTGGTGATCACCAAGCTGGACGGCACGGCCAAGGGCGGCATCCTGGCCGCCATCGCGCGCACCCGCCCGGTGCCGGTGTACTTCATCGGCGTGGGCGAAAAGCTGGAGGACCTGCAACCCTTCAGTGCCGACGAGTTCGCCGAGGCGCTGCTGGGGTAAGGCCAGATGATCGAATTCCAGTCCGTCTCCAAAAAATATTCCGCCGACGCACTTGCCCTGAACGATGTTTCGTTCAGCATCGGCAAGGGCGAACTGGTCTACCTCGCCGGCCCGTCCGGCGCCGGCAAGTCGACCCTGCTCAAGATGATCGCCGCCGTCGAGCGTCCGACCAACGGCAGCGTGGTCGTCAACGGCCAGGACATCGGCAAGCTCAAAAAGGCCGGCGTGCCCTTCCTGCGGCGTAACCTGGGCGTGATCTTCCAGCAGCAGCGCCTGCTGAACGACCGCAGCATCCTCGCCAACACGATGCTGCCGCTGATCGTCACCGGCGCATCGACCGCCCAGGCCGAGCAGCGCGCCCGCGCCGCGCTCGACAAGGTCGGCCTGCTCGACCGCGCCAAGGCGATGCCGCTGGAACTGTCCGGCGGCGAGCAGCAGCGCGTGGCGATCGCCCGCGCCATCGTCAACCGTCCGCAGATCATCCTGGCCGACGAGCCGACCGCGAACCTCGACCGCGCCGCGGCCGACCGCGTGATCGACGCCTTACGCGCCTTCAATGCCGTCGGCGTGACCTGCATGATCTCGACCCACGACGAACAGATCCTGGACGCCGCCGCGCGCGTGATCCGCCTCGAGCATGGCCAGCTGGTGGGAGGTGCGGCATGAACATCTGGTTCCGCCAACACCGCTTCGCCCTCGGCGCCGCTTTTGCCCAGGTGCGCAAGTCGCCGGGCAGCTTCCTGTTCAACGTGCTGGTGGTGTCGCTGGCGCTGACCCTGCCCTTCGCCGGCCTGACCCTGCTCGACAACGTGCGCCCGATGTCGGAACAGCTCTCGGTCGATCCCGAGATCAGCCTGTTCATGAAGACGGACGCCACCCGCGAACAGGCGCAGGCGCTGGCGCCGCAGCTGCAGCGCATCCTGGCCGGCAGCCACGCGAAGATCAGCTTCACGCCGCGCGAGCAGGCGCTGGACAACCTGAAGGCCAAGAGCGGCCTCGCCGACGTCATCGAGACCCTGGGCGACAATCCCCTGCCCGACAGCTACGTGATGAAGCTGCAAGGTTTTACCAGCAGCGCCGACGCTGCCCGCATCGACGGCATCGCCGATCAGCTGCAGGCGCTGCCGGGCGTGGACTCGGTGCAGGTCGACTCGGCCTGGGTGAAGCGCCTGGCCGCCCTGCTGGGCGTGCTGCGCCTGGTGCTGCTGCTGCTGGCGATCACCCTCGGCGTGGTCGTGATCGCGGTGGTGTTCAACACCATCCGCCTGCAGGTACTGACCCAGCGCGACGAGATCGCCGTCTCCAAGCTGCTGGGCGCGACCGACAACTTCATCCACCGCCCCTTCTACTACACGGGCGCCCTGCTCGGCCTGTGCGCCGGCACGGTGGCGCTGGGTGCGGTGGCGCTGGCCCTGCGTCCGCTGAACGCGTCCATCGCCGAGTTCGCCCGCCTGTACGCATCCGAATTCCAGCTCGTGCCCTTGTCGGCGCTGGGTTTGGCAGGCTTGCTTGCCATCAGCGCCGGACTCGGGCTGGTGGGCGCGATGCTGTCGGTGCAGCGGCATCTGGCGCGCCTGAATTAATTATTCTTTCGCTAACTCGGCCGCTGTTCGCCAGAAAAAACCGCGGCCGAGGCGGGGAATACGCCTACAAACGTAAGTGCGCCACTTCACAGACCCCATATCATGTGGGGGCCTAACCTGTCTTCTACCAAGTTCAAATCGTAAGAGCGTCACGTTTGACCTCCGTCAACCGTAGCGCTCTCACCTGCTCTACAGTTGAACCAAAGCCACAAAATCAATTCTTTAGAGCAATACTTTAGCAGGACTTAAGGACGTCGTCGGGGATATGGTGGCGGCTAGCACTCACCTCAAGAGAGTGCTAATATTACGTCAGTACTCAACGGAAGTGGCTCAAGAGCACACCGTTCGCATCCCGTAACAAACCGTAAAATTTGCGCCTTCGGGGCGATTTTGCGGTCAAATTGACGATGCAGCACAGATTATTCTACGAGGGAAAATGACTATGTCCGCACAATCCGCATTGGTTCCCGCTGGCACCCGTGCTCTGGGACTGGGTTTCACTGGCAATCTCGGCAACATCGACGCCTATATCTCGGCCGTCAACCGTCTGCCGATGCTGTCCCACGAGGAAGAGGTCTCGCTGGCAAAGAGCTTGCGGGACAAGAATGACCTGGACGCCGCGCAGAAGCTGGTGATGTCGCACCTGCGCCTGGTGGTCTCGATCGCACGCGGCTACCTCGGCTATGGTCTCCCGCACGCCGACCTGATCCAGGAAGGCAATATCGGCCTGATGAAGGCAGTGAAGCGCTTCGACCCGAACCAGGGCGTGCGCCTGGTGTCGTACGCCATGCACTGGATCAAGGCCGAGATGCACGAATACATCCTGAAGAACTGGCGCCTGGTGAAGGTCGCGACGACCAAGGCCCAGCGCAAGCTGTTCTTCAACCTGCGCAGCAACAAAGTGGGCCTGGATGCCATGTCGCCGCAACAGGTGGCCGACATGGCCCAGATGCTGGGCGTCAAGCGCGAAGAAGTGGTCGAGATGGAAACCCGCCTGTCGGGCCGCGACATCGCGCTGGAAGCGCCGACCGACGACGAAGACGACAAGTTCTCGCCGATCGCCTACCTGTCCTCGGACCAGCAGGAGCCGACCAAGGTGCTGGAAGCCAACGACACGGTGCGCCTGCAGTCGGAAGGCCTGGAAACCGCCCTGGGCAAGCTGGACCCGCGTTCGCGCCGCATCGTGGAAGCACGCTGGCTGGCCAACGACGACGGCTCGGGCGCGACCCTGCACACGCTGGCCGAAGAGTTCGGCGTGTCGGCCGAACGCATCCGCCAGATCGAAACGGCGGCGCTGAAGAAAATGAAAACGGCGCTGGCGGCTTACGTGTAATTTGCCGGCGCAGCAGTAAAAAGCGCCTTCGGATCAATGCCAGTCAGCTAAGCTCACTGGCATTTTTTTTACTGAATCAAAACGATGCGCCACCCGCAACTGCGCCGATTGCCTGGCGCACGCTATGGCGCCGTCCGGCAACCAATCGCAGTTCCGACTCCTGCAATTGCGTTTCGCGTGTCAGCGTGTCGATGTGCGCTTCCAGTTCATCGACATGCATCGTATCGAGGTCCAGGCCGACCTGCTGGACGGCATAGGCCAGCAGATTGCGCTCGTTCGGCCGGTAGCCATCCTTGCCGCTTTTGAGACCCATCACGACCACCCCATGCAGAGCGCCGCGGTGGCACATCGGTAAAACCAGCTCACCCAATTCGGAAACGCCTTCAAGGCAGTTGCAGTTGGGATCCCGTTCGAGGGCTGCACGCTGGATCGGGTCCAGTGCCAGCACCGGCTGGGCCCGTCGCAAGGTAGAGACTGCCAACCGCAGGCCGCCATCGCGCGCCAGATAGACCGCCGCCCCGGCGCCTCGGCTGAAACGGTCCAGGGCCGTCACCAGCGCGGCCAGCAGCGCGTCGATCGAAGTGAAATGAACCGCACGGCGCACGAATTCCTGCAGCGCCTTGTCGCGCTCATGGGCGGCCTGGAACAACATGTGTTCTACCCATAGCTCAACCTTGTCATGAATGTGGTGAAGCAGGAAGAGCACGGGCAGCATCACCAATATCTCCAGCACTCTGGGCATGAACCCGAGTGGCATCTCGGGTCCCCGAAATTTACCGATCTCGTGGTCGACCAGACCGAACAGGAAAAGCACCAGCACACTGGCGACGCTTACCACCGTTATCTGGCTTGACAGTGTATGCGGGTCGAATTCAAAGACGCGATGGCGCAGAACCGCATAGAACAAGATGCAGTACATGACCAGCAGACCGCCGAAGCTGGCCATGACGGTGAAATGTACATCGCGGTAACCGGCGTCCAGCATGGGCACCTGTGTCAGGGCCGAAGGCAAGGCTCCGCAAGCGAAGGCCAGCAGCAGCCACTTGTGGCGTATGCGCAGGTTGCCGCGTGATTGGCGCATGCCGTCGACCAGGCTGGCCACGCCGAGCGCCAAACCACCTGCGACGCAGGCCTGGACCAGTAGCGACAGTCCTGGCGCATCTTTCCCCAGTCCAAACCACAAGGCGTATGCGCTGCCGGCGATCGCCAGCATCCGGTACCAGGGAAAAATGCGCCGCAACAAGCGACGGAGTGGCGTTGGATCGTAGGGCTGATAGGCCAACGCGAAGCTGGCGACGAAGTACCAGATCAAGCCATAGCTCATCATGTTGATGAGCTTACCTGCAGCAAATAACGGTCCCGACAAGTAGTTGAATGTGTAGAAGGCGTTCAGACTCAGGACCAGGAAACACAGCGCAAGCTGGCGGTAGCTGCGTTCCACAGGCTTGAGCCAGCCGATCATCAGACAGAACAACAGGGCGGGGACGCTCAGCAAGAAGCGTCCCAAGAAGTCGAAATAGTCGGCAAATGGCACGCGTACCGCTTGCGCCCTGATCGTAACTGTGCGTACCTGGCCGGCGTCGTACATGCGCAGCGTTACCGGTTCGCCAATGCCGAACCTGCGCCAGCGATCGAGCGGACGTTCGAAGACGATCTCTCGTCCGGAGCACCTGTTTTTCCCCAACTGTTGCGGGTCTGGTTCAAGGACACACAGGCGGTGCTTGTCGTGACCCCATGGGCCGAGGTGGCCAGCGCCATCGAATTCGATACCGATATCGCCTTGATAGCCGCTGCGCAGCGGTCCGAATGCGCTGCCGATCTCACCGTACAGCAGAACCACGACGCTCGCCACCAACAGGGCGATCAGGCGCTTCCAGGCCGTCGTGGACAAGGAAGGAAGTATCATTGAGCTGCCTCCATGCCTGAGTGCTGCAAATGCGCGGATCGCCGGCCCAGCATCGTCAGCAAGGCAGCACGCTGGCGCACGTTCTCCACTTCCAGCGCGCGTGCCTTGCGTTCGAGTTCCGCGATATACAGCGTGCGCAAGTCCAACCCGATCTGGTTGACCGCCTTGGCAAGCGCATCGACTTCGTCCCGGCGGTACCCGGCACCGCCGGCTTTGCACCCCATGAGGACGAAACCCAGCAAAACGCCGCGCCGGCACATCGGCAAAGCCAGGTCGATGCCGACGTCCGCCAGCGTCTCATTGCCTACCGGCGCCTGGTCGCCGCACAGCGCGACCACCAGCTCATCGTTGGCGCCATAGCTGGCCGGAACACCCGCCAGCGTTGCACCGGCCAATTCGAAGTCGCAGTCGTGCCGTCGCAGGTAAACCGCCGAACCAGCCTGTTCGCTGAACCGATCGAGTTCGGCCAGCAACGAGGCCAGCAAGCTAGGCACTTCGGTGATTCGACTGGCACCGGCAACATAGGCATGCAGTTGCTTCTCGTTGGCTTCCCAGCGCCGCAGAAGCAGGTGGCCGAGGCCCTGCTTGAGCTTTTCGTGCGTCAGATGGAACACCAGGTAGACCACAATGGCAGGCACCGCTTCAATTATCTCTGTCCACCACTGTGGGTGACGGCCGGGTAGCAATTTGGCGTCAACGATATCATCTGCCAGCGACTGGAGCACCAGGAAGAGCGCCAGCAGCAGGAAACTGCTTATCCCCTTTACCGTCAGCCGGCTCATCACGTAACCGAAATCGAACACGCGATGTCGCAGTGTGGCGTAGAGCAACATCACGTACATCGCCAACTGGCCGGCAATGAAGGTCACGATCCGCACACTGGCGCCGAAGCCGATGGCTTGCAGTATTGGAACAGTGGTAAGCAAGGGTGGAACACTGCCGAAGCTCAGCGCAACAAGCAGCCACAGGTGGCGCTGGCGGATGTCACCAGTACTGTTGCGCCAGCCGTCGACGAGACTGAGCAGGGCCAGGGCAACGCCGCCGCAAAGCAGAGCCTGTGTATAGCCCGACAGGAAAGGCATGTCGTAGCCGCAGGCGAAAACAAAGGCGAAAACCGCTCCCGCCAAGGCAAATCCTTGGTACGCCGGCGCGAAGGCGCGCAGCCAGCGCCGCAACCGGGTCGAGGCGTAATCCTGGTAATGCATGACGAAGCCGATGTAGCAAAACAGGATCAGGTCAAAGACCGTCAGCTGCACCACTTTAGCCAAGGTCGCAAGGAGACCGGGCGGCGCCAGGGTGAAGGAATAGAACAAGGAGCTGCCCAGCATCAGGAACATCATGGCCAGGCAACGGTAGGCGTAGCCGACCGGCTTGCGCAGCGCTATCAGCAGCGCGAACGACAAAGCGAATATGCTGATCGTCAACCGTCCCCAGTAATCGACCAGCCCCATGGCCGTCAAAATCCCGGGTTTGGCCTCGATGGTGAGCGCATCGACTTTGCCCGCATCGGGCCGCGTATCGTGCACCTTGCTCAGCGCGACCGCTTCGTTCGCGTGGAATACGCGCCAGCGATCCAGGAGGTGTGCGAAACGGATATGGTCACCGCCGCGCAAGGGCGGTTTGGCGCCCGCTGCAGGAGAGTCGGCATGAGGCTCGTCGATCTTGATTGTATAGCTGCCGCCGCCGTCGGGCGCGGCGCCGTAGCGGCCGAGCATGTCGATACCGGTATAGCCGACTTCGCCGTTCAACAGGACCCGGGTGCCGTTATATGCCTCGACGCCCACCAGTGCGGCCATCCCCAGCGTCAGAATGGCAATCAAGACTTTCCACGACAGAGCGGGCAGCTGGACGAGCGGCATAAGCACCTCCACAGCGGTCTGAAAATGATGCGCCTGCCTGATTACGCTGGCAATCGACCTTATGTGGATGAGCGGTATATTTACAACGGCCGGGCGCCTTTGCTTTTTAAGCCCTGGCTTGGCGAACCCACCTGCGCATCGCGGCCAGCATTCCCGCACCCAGGCACAATAAACCCAGCGAGGCCGGCTCGGGCACCTGCGCCGGCGGCGGGTCGAACTGGTGGCTGGACACCGTCGCGTGGAGGAAATTCTGGCCGTAGGCTTCGTTGGGATTCGAGAAGCCCATACCGAGGCCGCTGCGGACATAGCCGGGGACCACGCCCACGCCATTCCCGACGATGCCGTTCAGGTAGTCGGTGGCATCGGTCTTCATGGTGCCGGCCACGCGATAAGTACCTTTGGTGAGCACCAGGTCGTCCAGTTCAGTCAGGTACCAGATCGCCGTTCCCTGCGCGCTCGGCACGCGGGTGCTGGCACTGTCGACGGTGACGCTGGCCAGCAGCGTGCCCTGCTCGTTCCACAATCCCACCGTGTGGCTGCCGGTGAGGCCGTCGCCTTCGGCATCCATCCAGCCCAGGCCGTCGATGGTGATGGCGTCCGTGACCGTGAACGCGGTGCCGGACGTGTAATTGGAAGCGCCGTGGCTGGTGGAGTAGGTGGAAGACTTGCTGGCGTCGATCAGCAGGCTTGCCTGGCTGGTGCCGGACAGCAGGGATGCGGCGCAGAACAGGCCGATACTCAGGGTGCGAAGTGTCATGAAACGTCCAATCAAAAGTGATATTTGAAAGACATCATTGAAACAAATCGCACCCCAAAAAGCTTCCCCCCGGCAAGGGGGATTTCTGCCGTTTCAGCCCAGCTTTTCCTTGAAGAAGGCGACCGTCCTGCCCCACGCCAGCTTGGCCGCCGCCTCGTCGTAGCGCGGCGTGGTGTCGTTGTTGAAGCCGTGCTCGGCGCCGGCGTAGACGAAGTGCTGGTAGTGCACCTTGTTGGCCTGCAGCGCAGCCTCGTAGGCGGGCCAGCCGGCCAGGATGCGCTCGTCCTTGCCGGCGTCGTGGATCATCAGCGGCGCGCGGATGCGGGCGACGTCGGCGGCTTGCGGCTGCGAGCCGTAGAAGGGCACGGCGGCCGCCAGGTCGGGGATCTGGGTGGCCAGGTAATTCGCAATGCCGCCGCCCCAGCAGAAGCCGACCACGCCGACCTTGCCCGTCCCCTGCGGCAGCGTGGCCAGCGCATGCGCGGCGGCGACGAAATCGGCGCGGGTCCTGGCCTGGTCCAGCTTGGGGAACAGGGCCCGGGCCTTGTCCTCGTCGCCGGGATAGCCGCCCAGCGGGGCCAGCGCGTCCGGGGCGTAGGCGATGAAGCCCTCGAGCGCCAGGCGGCGCGCGATGTCTTCGATGTGCGGGTTCAGGCCGCGGTTTTCGTGCACCACCAGGATCGTCGGCAGCTTGCCCTTGGCGTTCGCCGGCATCGCCAGGTAGCCGCGCACCGTGCCGTAGCCCTGCGGCGACGGAAACTCCTGGTAGCTGGTCTTGATGCGGGCGTCGCCGGCGGCCGCCAGCGGCGCCGCGAACGAAGGAGACAGCTGCGCCAGCAGGGTGGTGGCGGTCGCGCCGCCCACCGCATAGCGTCCGGCCCGCGCGAGGAAATCGCGGCGCGACAGGCGGCCGTGCACGTAGCCGTCGAAAAGCTTCAGTACTTCGGGGTCGAAATCCGCCGCGGTCAAACGCTTCATGTCCTGTCTCCCTTGTTAAAAAAGCCAGTCTAACGCATTGCATTCTCGTACGCCGCCTGCAGCTCGCCGAACACCGAGCGTTGCGGACGCGGTGCGCCGAGGTGCAGGTGCCGCAGTTCTTCCATGAAGGCCTCCCACAGCGCCGGCCCGCCCTGCTCCAGCAACTCCGCGCGTACCGACAGCTCATGGCTGGCAGCCGTGTGCCGCCGGCCCCAGGCCGCCATCTGCGCCAGCAGGGGGAGCAGCTGGATGGCCGGCTCCGTCAGGCTATAGATGCCTTTCTGCCTGTGCTGGGGGTCCGGCCGCCGCGTCAGCAGGCCGGCGGCCACCAGCCGCTTGAGGCGGTCGGCCAGGATGTTCGACGCGATGCCCTCCTCGCTCTGCGCAAGCAGGTCGCCATACGTGCGCCGGTTCCCGAACATGAGGTCGCGGATGACGATCAGGCTCCAGCGGTCGCCCAGCTGTTCGAGCGTCAGGTTGATCGGACAGCCCGACCGGCTTGCCTGTGACATCGCCTTCTCCCACACAATCTGCTTGCAATGTGCAAGATGATAAAGTATCTTTTATCCACTTGCATTTCGCAAGTGGTATCCCACCCACCTCACTGATGAAAGCGGTCCAACCATGTCGCTCGCCCTCTACGGTCATCCCTTTTCTTCATACACCCAGAAAGTGCTGATCGCACTGTACGAAAATGCCCTGCCATTCGAGTTCCGCTGCATCGGGCCGGACACGCCGCAGCATGTGGGCGAATGGCTGCGCCGCTGGCCGCTGCGCAAGTTCCCGCTGCTGGTGGACGGCGAGCGCGACGTGGCCGAGACCAGCATCATCATCGAATACCTGCAGCTGGCCAATCCGGGACCGGTGCGCCTGCTGCCGGCCGATGCGATGGCCGCGCTGGACGTCCGCTTCCTCGACCGCTTCTTCGACCTGCACGTGATGTCGCCGGTCCAGCACGCGGTGGGCGGCGCCCTGAGCGGCGATCCGGACAAGCGCCGCGAAGGCCTGGCGCATGCGGCCGAAAAGCTGGAGTGGGCCTATGCCTGGCTGGAACAGCGGCTCGAAGGCCGGACCTGGGCCGCGGGCGACGGGTTCAGCCTGGCCGACTGCGCCGCCGCGCCCTCGCTGTTCTACGCCGACTGGGTTCACCCCATCTCCGCCGACTACCCGGTGCTGCGCGCCTACCGTTCGCGCCTGCTCGGCCGGCCCTCCTTCGCCCGCGCGGTGGAAGAGGCGCGCCCCTACCGTCCCCTGTTCCCGCTGGGCGCGCCGGACCGCGACTGATCGGGTGCGCGCGGTGAGAAAGCGCGCATCTTTCCCATATGGCAATACGGTATCGTGTCGGTTTCCCAGCAAGGAGACGCCGTGGCCATATCCGCAAACCTCAGCGGTTCGATCCGCATCGACGGCACGCCCGCCAACGACACCCTGAAGGGCACGCTGTCCGACGAGGACATCCACGGCGGCGCCGGCGACGATGACCTCATCGGCAACGGCGGCAACGACCTGCTCGACGGCGGCCCCGGCGACGACTACCTGGTCGGCGGCAGCGGCAACGACACCCTGCTGGGCGGCGACGGCGACGACCTGCTGTTCGGCCAGGGCGGCAACGACAGCTTCGACGGCGGCAGCGGCCTGAATATCATGGTCGGCGGCAAGGGCGACGACCACTACGAGATCCACGACCGCCGCGACCTGGTGCTCGACCTCGGCGGCCACGACAGCGGCACCATCCACGCCGACTGGTACAAGACCAATCCCGACATCGAGGACTGGACCTGGGCGCCCGGCGTGCAGAAGCTGCCCTACTGGATCGATGCCCTCGTGTTCGACGGCGCCCCCTTCCTCGACGGCGTCCTCGGCGGCAATCGCGTCATCGGCTATGCCTTCGCGCAGACCTCGCCGAGCTTCTTCGACGACGACGACAAGAACGGATTCAAGCCTTTCAACGCCGACCAGATCACGTACACCAAGGCGGTGCTGGCCTACATCGAGACCTTGATCAACGTGCACTTCGTCGAGACCACCGACACCGAAGCGCTCGGCACCATCGTCTTCGCCAACAACCAGCAGGAAGATTCGGCCGGCTACGGCTATACGCTGCAGCCGACCCGGGCGGGGTCGCGGGTGATGGTCGACTCCACCCAGCTGGCGCTCTCGCCGAATCTCGACAGAGGCGCCGAATTCATGCGGGTGGTCACCCACGAGATCGGCCACGCGCTGGGCCTCAAGCATCCCTTCGCCGACGCCGACGCGACCGGCAACAGCGGTCCCGGCCCCTACCTGCCGCAGTCGGAAGACCATGTACTGTACACGGTGATGAGCTACACCGGCATCGAGCGCAATCCCGGCCAGTTCAGCCCCCTCGACGTCGCGGCCCTGCAGTATCTGTACGGCCCGGCCAGTAACTACCACGGCGGCGACACCCGCTACACCATCGGCCGCGACTACCTCATGATCGGCGACGGCGGCGGCAACGACACCATCGACGGTTCGGCCCAGACCGAAAACCTGACCCTGTCGCTGGAAGCGGGCTACTGGAGCTATGCCGGCACCAAGGCGGCGACCATCACCGCGCGCGGCCAGATCACGATCGACATCGGCTCGGTGATCGAGAACGCGATCGGCGGCGCGGGTAACGACAGGATCACCGGCAATGCGGTGGCCAACAGCATCGCCGGTGGCGCCGGCAACGACACGCTGGGCGGCGCCGGCGGCGACGACCGCCTCGACGGCGGCGCGGGCCTCGACACGGCGGTGTATGCGGGCGCGCGGGACGGCTACACGATCGCGCGCAACGAGGCCGGCATGACCGTCACCGACAAGAGCGGCGCCGAAGGCAGCGACACCCTTGCCGGCATCGAGCGCCTGCTGTTCGCCGACGGCGCGCTGGCCTTCGACACCGACGGCGTCGCCGGCCAGGCCTACCAGTTGTACGCGGCCGCCTTCGACCGCGTGCCCGACCTGGCGGGCCTGGGCTACTGGCTCGGCGTGATGGACCGCGGCGCTTCGCTGGTGGACGTGGCGACGGCGTTCACGAAGGACACCGAATTCACGAAGATGTACGGCGCCACCCGCAGTGCCGAGGACTTCCTGACCAAGGTCTACGAGCACATGCTGCACCGGGCGCCGGATCCGGCCGGCTACGCTTACTGGCTGCAGGTGCTGAAGAACGGCGCGACCGAAGGCCAGGTGCTGGCCGGCGTCAGCGAGGGCACGGAACTGCACGCCCTGCTGGTCGGGCAGATGCAGGACGGGATCGCCTACCTGCCCTACGGCGCCTGAGCGGCGCCGCCTACTCCTTGTCCTTGCGCCGCAGCAGGGACAGGATCACGAAGGCGAACACCGCGCTGACCACCGCCGTGGTCTCGCGGCCCATCCCGGCCGCCACCCCGATGGCGGCGGTCAGCCACACGCTGGCGGCCGTGGTCAGGCCCTTGATATCGTTCCGTTCGCGCAGCTTGAGGATGGCGCCGGCGCCGAGGAAGCCGATCCCCGCCGTCACGCCCTGCAGCACCCGCGACAGGTCCTCGGTCCGCATGCCGGCCTGCAGCGGAATCAGGATGAACAGCGCCGAGCCGAGCGCCACCAGCATGTGGGTGCGCTGCCCGGCCGAGGCGCCGACCGACTCGCGCTCGTAGCCGAGCAGGCCGCCGAGTCCCACCGCGACGATCAGGCGCACGACCACGCGGGTGATGTCTTCGGCGTTGCCGAGGTCCGAGAATTCCTCCTGTATCGTGCGCCAGCTCTGCTCCCACCACATGCGGTCCTCCCCGAGAAATTCCGCACATGATGCCAGCCGGGCCGTTTCGGCGACGCACGCGGATCAGATCTGGGCCTGGCCACCGTCGACGAAGAGTTCGGCGCCATTGACGAAGGAGGCGTCGTCGGATGCAAGGAACACCGCGGCTTTCGCGATCTCGTCCGGCTCGCCGACGCGGCCCAGCGGGATCTGCGAGGCCATGTAGTCGAGCAGGCCTTGCTGCTGCCGGGCGTCGTCGCCGGCCAGTTCGACCAGGCCGGGGGTGCGGGTGGCGCCCGGGCTGATGGTGTTGATGCGGATGGCGCGGTCCTTCAGGTCGAGGATCCAGTTGCGGGCGAAGGCGCGCACCGCGGCCTTGCTGGCGGCGTAGACGCTGAAGGCCGGAGTCCCGGAGCTGCCGGCGGTGGAGCCGGTCATGATCACCGAGGCGCCTTTCGACAGCAGCGGCAGGGCCTTCTGCACGGTGAACAGGGTGCCCTTCACGTTGCGGCCGAAGGTGTCGTCGAACTGCTCTTCGGTGATCTCGCCGATCGGCAGCATCGAGCCGCCGCCGGCATTCGCGAACAGGACGTCGATGCGGCCGTAGCGTTCGCGGATCTCGTCGTACAGCTTGTCGAGATCGCCCAGCCTGCTGGAATCGACGCGCAGGCCCAAGGCGTCGTGGCCGATGGCGTCCACCGCGGCATCCAGTTCGGCCTGGCGGCGTCCGGTGACGATCACTTGCGCGCCTTCGAGGGCGAAGCGCTTGGCGGTGGCCAGGCCGATGCCGCTGGTGGCGCCGGTGATCAGGGCGATTTTGTTGTCGAGTTTGCGGATCATGATGTTCTCCTTTGCTTGATGGGTCGGTTGGGTCAGTCGATGTGAAGCATGGTACCGATGACCGGGGCCATTTAAAATAGCAATCATCACAAACCATCGTTGCATATTTGGAGGTATGTAGATGTCGACCCTGCCCGATTTCGAAGGCCTGGCGATGTTCGCCAAGGTGGCCGAGGAGCGTTCCTTCGCCGGCGCCGCACGCGCCCTGAACGTGTCGGTGGCGACCGTGTCGCGCGCCGTCGCCCGGCTGGAAGAGCGGCTCGGCGCGCGCCTGCTGAACCGCACCTCGCGCCAGCTGGCGCTGACCGAGTTCGGCAACATGATCGCGGAGAGCGCCCTCAAGGTGGTACGCGAAGCCGAAGCGGCGGAAGCGGCCGCGCGCGAGACGTCGGCGAGGCCGCGCGGGCTGGTGCGGCTGTCGGTGCCGATGTCCTTCGGCCTGCGCTGGGTGGCGCCGCTGATGCCGGCATTCTTCAGGGAATATCCGGAAGTCTCGGTCGACCTGCACCTGAGCGACGCCCAGGTCGACCTGGTCGGGCAAGGCTTCGACGCCGCCCTGCGCATCGCCGTGCTGGCCGATTCCTCCCTGGTGGCGCGGCGCCTGAGCCCGGTCGCGCCGCTGGTGGTCGCCTCCCCCGCCTACCTGCGGGAGCACGGCACGCCCGAGCATCCCTCGGACCTGGCCCGGCACGCCTGCCTGGGCTATGCCTACCGCGCGCGCAACGACGTCTGGCGCTTCACCAACGCCGCCGGCGAGGAGGTCAGCATCAGGCCCAACGGCCCGCTCAGGGTGACGAATGCCGACGCCCTGATGCCGACCGTGCTGGACGGCCTGGCGATCGCGGAATTCCCGGAATTCATCTGCGCCGACCAGGTGCGCGACGGCCGCCTGGTGCCGATCCTGAAGGACTGGACCCTGCCGCGCGGTGGACTCTATTTCGTCACACCCTCGGCGCGCACGCGGCCGGCCAAGGTCGAGGCGCTGTCCGAGTTTTTCGTGCGCCACCTGGGCAGGCCGGACTGGCGGATCGTGGACTGGTAGCCTGCGTTTTCAGTGCAGCCTGACCGCGGCCACCGTCACCTCGTCTTTCACTTCGATGGCCGCGTCGTCGAAGCCCGGCGGCCCGAACTTGCCGCGGGCATCCCGGCTGAAACCGTAGTTCTCCTTCGGGATGCCGATCAGGTTGCGGTCCAGTTCAGCATTCTCGTTCTCGTCCTGGTAGGCCAGCACGGCCCAGGTCCCCTTCGGCACGCCGGACACCGCGATCACGTTCTCGCCCTCGCGGGCCGGCATCGATGCGGAATAGGCGCAATGCTTGAGGAAGCGTTCCCTGTCGCAGACGGCGACGTTGATCCTGCCCTTGCCGGCAACGACGCCCGAGACGTGGACTTCGACCGTGGCCGCCGAGGCGCAGGCGGCGGCGCCCAGCAGCAGGCAGCCGGACAGCAACTGGATGAATCGGGTCATGCGTTTCCTTTCTTGTATGGTAGGCTGGTTCACATGCTGCTCGATGCCTTCATTCTCATCCTTACCGTGGTCCTGATGGAAGTGTTTTCCATCGTGGCGCACAAGTACGTGATGCACGGCTTCGGCTGGGCGTGGCACCGCTCGCACCACGAGCCGCGCAGCGGCTGGTTCGAGAAGAACGACCTGTACGCCGTCGTGTTCGCGGGCGTGGCGATCGCCCTCATTTACGCCGGCGCCACCCTGGGCCACCATCCGCTGGAATGGATCGGCGCCGGCATGACGGCCTATGGCCTGCTCTACTTCGTGGCCCACGACGGCCTGGTGCACCAGCGCTGGCCCTTCCGCTACGTGCCGCGCAGCGGCTACCTGAAGCGCCTCTACCAGGCCCACCGCATGCATCACGCGGTGTCGGGCAAGGACGGCGCGGTGTCCTTCGGCTTCCTGTATGCGCCGCCGGTCGAGGCCCTCAAACGGCGCTTGCATGCGCTGCACCAGGGGCCGCTTCGGCGGCGCCACCCGGACGCTGCCACAGGCCGGCCGGACGCGTCTGCAGCGCATTCGCGCCCGCCAGACGCGAACTGAGGGCCTGCCCTCCTCCCTCCGCCAGCAGGCGCAATTTGGTCGCCTTCGAGGTGCCCGCGCGCTCATCCCAGGCATGCGCGCCGCGGCGCTTCACCACGATGCCGATCTGCCGGTATACCTTGCGCGCGGTGGCGATCGCCCAGGCCGAACGTAGCGGCAGCGCGACGATGCCGCCGAGGGCCGAGGCGTAATACGGCTCGGCGTGATCGACCAGGCGCGCGGCCAGCTTCGCCAGCGCCGGACGGTGCCGCGGCAGCGCGAGTTCGTCGCGGGGGATGCCGGCTTCGCGCAGCCACTGGGCCGGCAGGTAACAGCGCCCTATCTCCGCATCCTCGACGATGTCGCGGGCGATGTTCGTCAGCTGGAACGCCTGGCCGAGGTCGCAGGCGCGATCCAGTACGCGCGGCTCGCTCACGCCCATGATCGAGGCCATCATCAGGCCGACCACGCCGGCCACGTGGTAGCAGTAGCGCAGGGTGTCGTCGATGCTCTCGTAGCGCGCGCCCTCGACGTCCATCGCGAAGCCGGCCAGGTGGTCGAAGGCGAAGCGCTGTGGAATATGGTGGCGCAATGCCACTTCCTGGAAGGCGGCGAAGGCCGGGTCGCGCATCGTCTCGCCGGCATAGGCGCGGCGGGTCTGTTCGCGCAGGCCTTCCAGCTTGTTTGCGGCATCCGGCTGTTCGCTCGGCGCCGCATTGAAGCCCAGCTCCTGGCCGTCGACCACGTCGTCGCAATGGCGGCACCAGGCGTACAGCATCAGCACGCTGCGCCGGGTGGCCGGGTCGAACAGCCTGGCGGCGGCGGCGAAGCTCTTCGAGCCGACTTCGATGGCCTGGGTGGCGTGGTTCAGCAGCCCGTCGTTCATACCCGCACTCCTTCCTGCATCTCCTTCAGCATCAGGCCGGCCGTGGCCTTGGCCGAACCGATCACGCCCGGCACGCCGGCGCCGGGATGGGTGCCGGCGCCGACCAGGTAGAGGTTCGCCAGCGCGGCATCGCGGTTGTGCGGACGGAACCAGGCGCTCTGGGTCAGCAGCGGTTCGAGCGAGAACGCCGATCCATGATGGGCGTTGAGCTGGTCGCGGAAATCCAGCGGCGTGAAGATGCGGCTGGTGACGAGCTGGCTGCGCAGGCCCGGCATGTAGCGCCGCTCCAGGTAGTCGAAGATGCGCTCGCGGTACTTCGGCCCCTCCACTTCCCAGTCGATCGGCGCATTGCCGAGGTGGGGCACCGGCGCCAGCACGTAGTGGCTGCCGCAGCCCGGCGGCGCCAGCGAGGGATCGGTCACGCAGGGGGCATGCAGGTAGAGCGAGAAATCCTCGGCCAGGGTCTCGCCATGGAAGATGTCCTTGATCAGCTCGCGGTAGCGCGGGCCGAAGCACACCGTGTGGTGGCGCAGCTGGCTGTGGTGATGGTCGAGGCCGAAGTACAGCACGAACAGCGAATTGCTGAAGCGCTTCTTGCGCAAGGCCTCACCCTGGGCCTCCCCGCGCGGATGCCCGCCCAGCAGCTTGGCATAGGTGTGGACCACGTCGGCATTCGAGGCCACCGCATCGGCATCGAACCGGCGGCCATCCTCCAGGCGCACGCCGCGCACGCGTCCGGCGCCGGTCTCGATTTGGGCCACCGCCGCGTTCAGTTCGATGCGCCCGCCGATGTCCTCGAACAGGCGCACCAGGCCGCGCACCAGGGCGCCGGTGCCGCCGCGCGGGAACCACACGCCCCACTCGCGTTCCAGCGCGTGGATCAGCGTGTAGATCGAGGACGTGGCGAAGGGATTGCCGCCCACCAGCAGCGAGTGGAAGGAGAAGGCCTGGCGCAGCTGCTCGTCCTGGATGAAGCGCGACACGATGCCGTACACGCTGCGCCAGGCCTGCAGGCGCGCCAGCTGGGGGCCGGCGGCCACCATGTCGCGGAAGGACAGGAAAGGCACGGCGCCCAGCTTCAGGTAGCCTTCCGCGAACACCGCCTTCGAATAGGCCAGGAAGCGCCGGTAGCCCGCCACGTCTTGCGGATTGCGCGCGTGGATCTGGCGGTCCAGGGCTTCCTGGTCGTTGGCGTAGTCGAAGTGGCTGCCGTCTTCCCAGCACAGGCGGTAGAACGGCGACACCGGCAGCATCTCGACATAGTGTTCCATGCGCTTGCCGGCCAGCGCGAACAGCTCCTCGATGCAGGAGGGGTCGGTGATGACGGTGGGGCCGGCGTCGAAGGTAAACCCCTGGTCTTCGTACACGTAGGCGCGGCCGCCCGGCTTGTCGCGCTTTTCCAGCAGCGTGGTCTGGATGCCGCGCGCCTGCAGGCGGATGGCCAGGGCCAGGCCGCCGAAGCCGGCGCCGATGACCACCGCGCGGCGCGGTTCGATATTCCGTGCGTTCATTCTGCTCTTCCGATCTGGTGAGGGTAGATCTTGCAGGCCGCAACGAAAGCCTGCTTCAGCGGCACCGGCGGCTTGCCGGACAGGAGACGCGCCTTGTCCTGCAAACTCAGGCGGCCGGCATAGAAATGCTCGATCAGGGAGGCCGGCAGGCGGTAGAAGCGCTGCATCACGCGCCAGCGGTGGTCCGGGCTGCCGGCCAAAAACAGCATGCGGTTGAGCAGCCGGAAGAAGCGCTGGCGCCGCCATTCCGTCTGCGCTTCGCCGCGGATCGCGGCGAACAGGGCCGCCGCGCACAGGTCGCCCAGGCCGGCAATGCGCTCGCTGAGCCGCACCGCATGCGGCAGCGAGTAGCCGGTGGTCGAGTGGAACAGTCCGGCGCGCAGGCCCACGCTGGGCTGGCCGGCCAGGTCGTCCCAATAGGCGTCGAAGTCGCCCGCCAGCACGATCGGCAGCCTGCCCTCTTCCTCGCGCAGCAGTTGCGCGATCCGCCAGCCGCGCGCCCGCGCATAGGCGCCGATGTTGGCGCGCAAGCGTTCGGGTTCCCAGGCGGCGCTGTCGACGTAATGCGTGTCCTCGATCAGCAGGCGCTGCGCATCGAAGGGCAGCACGTAGACGAATCGGTAGCCACCCTGTTGTCCCACGCTCGCATCCATGATGATGGGCGCGGTCAATCCATGCGGTTCTTCCAGGCGCACTTCCTGGCCGAGGAAGGTCTGCCAGCCCAGCGCGAGGCGCGGGCTGCCGCGCATGCCGCGGCCGTCGATGACAGCGCGCGCTTCCAGCACCTCGCCGTCCTCCAGCCTGACCCGGCTCGGGCCGACACTGGCAATGCGCACGCCCAGGCGCAGGCCTGGGCCGAGGGCCGGCTCGATCGTGCGGGCGAAATCCTCGGAGGCGATACTGGCGTAGCCGCCTTCGAGCGTGCGGCTGAATTCCGGGAACACGACCTCATGGCGCGGCCAGCGGCGCGAGACCAGCGGCGCGATCCAGGCCTGTTGCGCGGCGTCGAGGTCGCCGTCATGGAAAGACCAGGTGTGGTTGCCGCCCAGGCGTTCGCCCTGCTCCAGCAGCAGGATGCGCAGTTCCGGCCTGTGCCGGGCCAGGCGCCAGGCGATCAGGCCGTTGGCCAGGCCGCCGCCGGCCAGGATCAGGTCCCAAGGCGCGGCTTTCATGCCGGGGCGCCCGCCCGCGCCATCCTGTCCTCGCTGCGGCGCAGGCGCACGGCCGCCTCGACGATGTCGGCGGCGCGCGACGTACCGCCGGCGCGGGCCAGGCTGACCCTTTGCTCGTCGAGGCGGACGCCGAACTGCGGCTCCTCGAACAGGCGCCGCAGCTGGCGGGCGATGGTGGCGGCGCCGGCCAGGCGCGCCGATGCGTGCAGGCCGATCCCGGCGTGCAGGATGCGGGCGGCGGTGCCCGGCTGGTCGAAGGTCACCGGCATTGCCAGCAGTGGGGTGCGCGCCTCGACCGCATCCATCACGGTATTGATGCCGGCATGCGAGACCACCGCGTCGGCGCGCGCCAGCGCTTCCCGCTGCGGCGCGAAGGCACAGACCGCGGTGGCGCCGGCGCGCAGCAGCGCTGCTTCCCGGGCCGCATCGAGGCCGCCGCAATGCGCGACCAGCAGCTGGGCGTCGAGCCGGCGGCACGCCCTGGCGACGCGTTTGAAGATGCCGAATCGATGGCCCTGCAGGGTACCGAGGGAAGCGAACACGAAGGGCCGGCCGCTGTCCAGTTCCGGCAAGGGCGTCGGCGCCGCGGCGCCGGCGTCGCCGGGCGCGCGCAGCGGCCCCACATGGTGGAAATGCGGCGGCAGCGCGCGGCGCGGGAAATCGAAGGCTTCGGTGGTCTGGCTGATCTGCGCCAGCGGCGACAGGCACTCATGCAGGCCATCGCGCGCGGCGATGCCCAGCCGGCGCGACTCGGCCTTGATGACTTTCCGGTGCGGACCCATCATCCAGTCGTAGACGCGGGTGCTGCCTTCCACCACCTGATGCCCGCGTTCGCTGTAGTCATACGCGAACGGCATCACCGCCAGCGGAATGCCGGGTTCGCGGTTGACCGGCATGGCGCAGGCCACCGAGACGAAAGGCAGGCCGAGCGCTTCGGCCACCATGCCGCCGGCCGCCTCCATCTGGTCGGCGATGACGACGTCGATCTGCAGCGCGTCCAGCGCGGCGGGCAATTCGCGGCACAGCATTTGCGTACCGCGCCCCATGTCGAGGATCACCTGGCGCAAGCCCAGCGGACCGCCTGGACTGGCGGCGCGCCGCAAGGAGGCCGCCAGCGAACCGGGTGGATGGGTGACGTGGCCGAGCGAGTGGAAGCCGAGGCGGCGGTTCTTCAGGTAGATGGCCGCGTCCGGCCGCTGCAGGAAAGTCACGCGGTGGCCGCGCCCGACCAGTTCGAGGCCGAGCGCCGCCAGCGCGCTGAAGTGGCTGTAGAACGCCGGTGCGACCACGCCGAAGTGGGCCATGCGCCTTCCCGTCCGCGCTCAGTGGCGCGCCAGGCTCGTCCTGGCGCCGGCCGCATGCGGGTGCGTGCCGGTACCGGGGAAGCGGACGCCTTCGTGGGTCTGCGCGAACAGGCCGGCGACGAAGCGGCGGGTATGGCCCTGTTCGCCCAGCGCCGCGCTCAGGTGGCGCTCGGCGTCGAACAGGTGGCCGTTCAGGCGGCGCCGCGCTTCCTCCTTGCCCAGGGTGTTGATGAGGGTGGCCTTGCCGATGTCCTGGCCGACGTCCTTGCCGGTGACGGCGCTGTCGTTGCCGGGGCCGTCCTGGAAATCGTCGCGGATCTGGAAGGCATGGCCGGCCGCCAGCGCGAAGGCGCGCAGCGAGGCCGCCACGCAGTCGTCGGTCTCGGCGATGATGGCGGCCATGTCGACCGCCACGCCCAGCAGCACGCCGGTCTTGAGCTCATAGGTAGCGGCGATGTCGGCCGCGGTGTGCCGGCGGCCGCGCAGGTCGAGAAACTGGCCCTTCACCAGGCCCTGGTCGCCGATCGTCTCCGACAGCCTGGCGACCAGGCGGGCGCGGATCGCGGCAGGGATCTCGCGCGCCGAGGCGACGATGCCGAAGGCGCGGCTGAGCAGGCCGATGGCGGCCAGGATGGCGACGTCTTCGCCGAACTGCACGTGGATGGTGGGCCTGCCGCGGCGGAGCATGGCATTGTCCATGCACGGCATGTCGTCGAGGATCAGCGAGGCCGCGTGCACCATCTCGACCGCGCAGGCGACGTCGACCAGGGCCTTCGACTCGCAGCCGAGGTCGTGCGCGACCAGCAGCAGCAGCAGCGGCCGCATGCGCTTGCCGGCGCCGAGCGCGCCGGCGCGCATCGCCTGCGTGAGCAGGTCGGCCTGGTCCGGGCTCTGCGCCAGGTGGTGGCCGATGCGTTCTTCCAGCTGCCGGCGCAGCAGCGCGAGTTCGTCAGGCGAGACCCCGTCCAGTTCTTTCATGCCGAGCCCGCCGAACCGCCGTGCCTGTGTCTTCATTCGCACCCCTGCCAGATTTGATGAAATTGAGTTTCATGATACCGGAAACATATTAAAAAATAGCCAACTGAATCCAAGCGTGCGCGACCTTCGCGCAACACGAGAGTGCCCTGCCCAGGCTGGCAACTTTGCTATGATTGGCTTTCCGCAAATAACCGGAAGGTCCCGATGAAGTGGCTGAAGTGGCCGACGTATCTCGCTCCGCTCGTTCTCCTTGGCCTGGCAGGCTGCGCCGGCGCGCCGCTCAAGGACGGCACCTATCCGCTACAGCCACACCAGCGCGTGGCCCTGTCCGGCGACACCACCCTGACCTATGACAGCTTCAGCGACAGCCGCTGCCCGGCCAACGCGCGCTGCATCTGGGCCGGCCGGCTGAGCTTCCAGTTCGTGCTGGAAGGCCCGGACGGCCGCGAAGAATTCTCCCTCGGTCCGGACCAGCTGAGCGCCACGCCGACATCGCTTCACGGCGCACGCGTGGCGCTCGATCCGGCCAGCATCCCGCCCGCGCGCAACGCCGCCGCGACGCGCCCCGGCTACGTCATCCCCGTCACGCTCAAGGTAAGCACGCCATGACCACTTCCGCGAAAGCGCTCGCCAGCGCACTGATCCTGTCAATCATCCTCGCGCCGCCGCTGGCGCTGGCCAGGACGCCGGTCGCCACCGGCACCGGGGGCGCGGTCGCCACCATCAGCGAAAAGGCCTCGGCATCGGCGCTCGCCATCCTGAACAAGGGCGGCAACGCGATCGACGCCGCCGTCGCCGCCGCCGCCACGCTGGGCGTGACCGACCCGTTCAGCTGCGGCATCGGCGGCGGCGGCTTCATGGTCATCTACCTGGCCAGGGACAAGCGCGTGATCACCCTCGACCACCGCGAGACCGCGCCCGCCTCCTTCGGCCCGGGCGTGTTCCAGGAAAACGGCAAGCCTGTCGATTTCGAGACGGCGGTCGCCAGCGGCGCCGCGGTCGGCGTACCGGGCACCGTGCGCGGCTGGCACGAAGCCCTGCAGCGCTACGGCACCATGTCCTTCAAACAGGTGCTGGCGCCAGCCATCGACGTGGCCACCAGGGGCTTTCCCGTCAGTGAAACTTTTCATAAATTGACGGCCGAAAATGAAAGAAAATTTCAGCTATTCACGACCACCAGCCGGCTCTACCTGAGGGACGGCAAGGCGGTGCCCACCGGCACCATCCTGAAGAATCCGGACATGGCCAAGGCCTACCGCGAGATCGCCGCGCGCGGCTACAAGGCCTTCTACGAGGGTCCGATGGCGAAGGCGATCGTCGACGCCGTGAACCGTCCGCCGCTGGCCAAGGGCGCCTCCGTACGTCCCGGCACGATGTCGCTGGCCGACCTGGCCAACTACGAGGCGCGCATCCGCCAGCCGATACGCTCGACCTACCGCGGCTACGACGTCTACGGCATGCCGCCGCCCAGCAGCGGCGGGGTGGCGGTGGCCGAGGCCCTCAACATCCTCGAAGGCTTCGACCTGAAGGGCATGCCGCGTCCGAACGTCGAGCACCTGTACCTGGAAGCCAGCCGCCTGGCCTTCGCCGACCGCAACGCCTACCTGGCCGACCCGGAATACGTCGACGCCCCGATCGAGGGCATGCTGGCCAAGCAGTTCGCGGCCCAGCGCCGCTCGCTGATCCGTCCCGACAAGGCGGCCGGCGTGGTCCCGGCCGGCGACGCCTTCCTGTACGAGAACGACCAGAGCTTCCCGCTGCGCCCGCAGCAGAAGCTGATCCAGGAAGGCACGCACACGACCCACCTGACGGTGTCGGACAAGGAGGGCAATGTGGTCGCCTACACCTTCACCATCGAATCCTGGGGCGGCAGCGGCATCGTGGTGCCGGGCTACGGCTTCCTGCTGAATAACGAGATGACGGACTTCGATTTCACCGGCCCGGCGCCGAACATCCCGGAAGCCGGCAAGCGTCCGCGCAGCAGCATGGCGCCGACCATCGTCATGAAGGACGGCAAACCGGCCTTCACCATCGGCAGCCCGGGCGGCGCGACCATCATCACCACCGTGCTGCAGACCATGGTCAACCACATCGACCTCGGCATGCCGATGGACCAGGCGATCGACGCGCCGCGCCTGTCGCAGCGCAACGCGAAGGAGACCTCGGTGGAGCCGGGCTTCATCGGCACGCCGCAGGCGAAGGCGCTGGAAAGCTTCGGCCACAAATGGGAAACCAGCCCGCCACCGGAAGAGATCGGCGCGGCGAATGCGATCGTGTTCAATCCGGATGGGACCGTGACGGCGGTGAGCGAAGGCCACCGGCATGGGGTCGGTACGGCGCTGGTGCAGAAGCGCGGGCACTGAAAGGAAAATACATGACAAGCAAACAGGGATGGACGATCGCGCTCGCGCTGTGCGCCGCGTCCGCATCGGCTACCGAAGCCCCCATCCAGAACGTGACCCTGTATCCCGGCAGCGCGACGGTCGAACGCGCCGTCGAGGTGGCGCCGGGCATGACCCAGGTCGAGATCACCGGCCTGCTGGCCAACTTCGATACCGGCACCATGCGCCTGCAGGCCAGTCCCGGCATCCAGGTCGGCCAGGTGCTCACCCGCGACCGCTCCAGCGCCGACAGCCCCAGCCCGCGCCAGGCCGATCTCGAAGCGAAGATCCTGGCCCTGCAGGACCAGATCGCCGCCATCGACGTCGATACCAAGGCGTCGCAGACGGCCCAGAACTATCTCGAGCACCTGGGCGGCGGCGGCGAAGGCACGGCCCGTGCGCCGGCCGATCCGAAGACCCTGCTGGCCACCGTCGACGCCATCCGCAGGGGCAGCGGCGAGGCGCTCGAGCGCGTGCGCAGCGGCGAGATCAGGAAGCGCGCCCTGGCCAGGCAGCTCGACGCCCTCAAGCGCGAACTCGGCACGGTCCAGGCCGGCACGCGCGCCGGCCGCACCATCACGGTCCACCTGGCGGCCCGGCAGGCGGGCAAGCTGCTGCTGTCCTACCAGGTGAACCGCGCGGGCTGGAAGCCGGCCTACCGCGCCTCGCTGGATTCGAACGCGTCCGCGGTCGAGCTGGAGCGGATGGCGACGATCTCGCAGAAGACCGGCGAAGACTGGAGCAAGGTCAAGTTGCGCCTGTCGACCGGGCAGCCGAACCTGTCGGTGCAGGCGCCGAACCCCTCTTCCTGGCTGCTGACTTACCAGCCGCCGGCGCAGCAGGCAGCCGTGTTCTACAGGGCGCCGCCGCCGCCCGCACCGGCGCCGATGGCGCTGGCGCGGGCAAGCGCCGCGGAAGCCGACGATTACGTCGCGCCGGTACTGGAAACCCAGGGCAGCTTCAGCACCGAGTACGAAGTGCCGGCACGGGTCGACCTGGCCGCCGACGGCCGCGAGATCTCGGTGGGCCTGACGAAACAGTCCCTGCAGGTCAGGCAGCGCGTGATGGTGGCGCCGCGCAGCGGCACGACCGCGGTGGTGAGCGCCGAGGCGGCAAGGCCGGACGGTGTGTGGCTGGCCGGCCAGGTACAGCTGCAGCGCGACGGTTCCTACGTCGGCGTGACGCGCTGGGATCCGCAGTCCGGCGAGCGCTTCCAGTTCGGCTTCGGCCCCGATCCGCTGGTGCGGGTCACGGTCGAGAACCGCAACCAGAAGTCGGGCCAGGCCGGCTTCTTCAAGCGCGACAACCAGCGGCGCATCGACGACAGCTTCACGGTGACGAGCTTCCACCGCCAGCCCATCGACATCCTGGTGCTCGAAGCGACGCCGGTCAGCGAGTCGGACAAGGTGACCGTGAAGGTCGCGCTGAATCCCGAGCCGAGCATCAGGGAGTGGGAGCACCGGCGTGGCCTGGTCGGCTGGGAAAAGACCCTGAAGCCGAACGAGACCGCGCGCTTCGACGTCGACTACGTCATCGACTATCCGCAGGAAGGCTACGTGCAGGGTTTGCGCTAGGCCCGCCGGTTCAGCCGATCCGGCCCGCCGGGAAGGCCGGCGGGCCGGACAACATCATGCGCCAGCCGCGGCGCAGCTGCCAGGCGCCGGCGGCAACGGCGATGACCGCCACCCAGGCCCAGACGTCAGTACCGCTGAACCTGGCCAGGCCCAGCGCGATGACCAGTTCGAGCACCGCCTGCAGGCCGGCCTGCAGGGCCAGCGGCACGTTCCAGCCGCCCTCGCCCGCGAAATCGCCCAGCAGCCCCATCAGCGCCACCTGGCTGGCGAGCACGCACAGCGCCCCCTGGCGCAGCACGGCCTCGCGCTCGCCGCCGACCATGGCGGTGACCAGCAGGACCACCGCCGACAGCATCAGCCAGTTGCGCAGCGCGGTCCGCAGCAGCTGGACGGCCAGGCGGCGGTTCAGCTGCGCGGCCTCGCCCGCCAGCGGCGTCAGGCGCAGCAGCGACTGTTCGCCGGTGGTCTTGCGGATCTGCTGGCTGAATGCGGCCGTGCTGAACACGATCACGATGGTCAGCGCGGCCAGGCCCGCGCCCATCGGGCCGCCGACGAACTCGCGCAGCGCATCCCCGCCCCGCCATCCCAGCAGCAGGCGCACGGCGGCGCCGAACAGCAGCATGCCGCCCATGCCGGCGATCCAGGCGCTCCAGTGCGCCAGCGGTCCCAGCGCATGCATCAGCAGCACGCCCGGCTGCGGCCGGCGCAGGGCGCGGCGCAGCATGAGCGGATAGATGCGGGCAGTAGTCCAGCGGCTCAGGCGGCCGCCTTCACCGGGGTTCGCCAGGCCGCGCCGCTCCAGGCGCTGGGCGCTCTTGACCTGCTCGCCGCGGCGCGCCAGGTGGCGGTCGCCGGCGGCCGGATACAGGGTGCGCAGCGCCCACACACCCATCGGCAGCAGCAGCACGCTCAAGGTCACCAGCCCGGCATTGCTGCCGGCGGCGTCCACCACCGCGGGCGGCAGCACGTGGCGCGACAAGGTCTGCCAGTTGATCCCGACGAGGAACAGCGGCGCCGCCTCGGTCCGTCCGGCGCGCGTGAGCGCAAGCCCGATCAGGCTGATGCCGACCACCGGCAGCGCCGCCCACTGGCCCATCGCCGCGGTCACGCCGGCGGTGACCAATACCCAGCTGCCGACCGCCATCTGTTGCAGGCGGCGGCGCTGGCGCGGCACCAGCCGGGCATTCGCGGGCGAATTCAGCAGGATGGAGCCGGGCACGAACAGCATCATCCAGATCATCCCCAGCCAGAACCCGGCCACCCCGAGCACTACGCGCAGCAGTTCCAGCGGTCCCGCCTTGTGCGACAGCATGGCCAACCCGGCGCCGATGAGGCCGAGGCTTGCGCCGGCCAGCGCCAGCCAGTTCAAGAGCATCATGGTCCGCTCGTCGCGCTGGATGGTCGTCACGCGCCAGATGCGGCGGAAATCCTGGATGGCGGCGGCGCTCATTGCCTGCCCTCCCCGACGCTGTCTTCCATGCGCGCCACCGGAAAGGCCGGCGGCGCGGCCAGCATCCTGCGGCGCGACCCGATCAGCAGGGCTATAGCGCCGATCACGCTGACCGGCACCAGCCAGGCCCAGATGCTCCCGCCCAGTTGGGCCAGGCACCACGCCGCGCCCAGGTTGGCGCCGGCCTGCAATGCCAGCACCGGAAGGCGCCACCAGGCGAAGGACGGCAGCCCGCGGGCGAAATCGCCCAGCAGCCAGGCCGCAGCCAGCTGGCCGCCCAGGCAGCCCAGGCCGAGCTGGCGCAGCAGGCGCCCCGCATCGGCGCCGGCCACCCAGGCCAGCAGCAGGATCAGGGCCGTCACCATGCCCCAGCTGACCAGGGCGCTCTTCATCATCCCTGCCGCCAGGCGGCGGTTCAGCAGCGCGGCATTGCCGGCCAGCGGCGTCAGGCGCAGCAGGGCCTGTTCGCCGCGGGTCCTGCGCAGCTGCTGGGCGAAGTGGGCCGTGCTGGCGACGGCCATCACGGTGGCGGTGGAGAGGGCGACGTCCATGCCTTCCTTGAAACCTTGCGACGGCCCGCCTGACGTCAGCAGCGCGATCGCCAGTGCGATCAGCAGGACAATGGCCGCGCCCGGAATCCAGACGCTCCAGTGTCCCGCAGGGCCCAGCACATGCATCAGCAGGGCGTCCGGCCTGCCGCTGCGGCAGTCGCGCTGCAGCGCCGGAATATAGGCGAAGCGGCTGATCGGGGACGGGGCCGGACTGCTGACCGCGCCGGCGCCGCGGCTTTCGAAACGGGCCAGGCCGGCCACGACCTGCTCGCGGCCGTCCAGGTGGCGGTCGCCGCCGGCCGGGTAGAGCCGCGCCAGGCTCCACACCGCGGCCAGGACCAGGGCAACGCTCTCCAGCACCAGGCCGCGCGTGCCGACGATGGCGTGCAGCAGCGCCGGCGGCATATGCGCGGAAAGGAAAGGCCATATCGTTGCCAGCAGTACCAGTACGGCGGCCGAGCGGATGCCCGCGCGCTGCAGCATCACGCCCAGCGTATAGATGGCCAACAGGGGAAAGGCGGCCCAGGTGCCGAAGGCCAGCGTCACCCCGAGGGTCATGAACAGCCAGCCGGCCATGGCCATCTGGCGCAGGCGCCGGCGCTGGCGCGGCACCAGCCGGGCATTGGGCGCGGAATTCATCAGCACCGACGCCGGCAGGAAGTAGATCATCCACACGAGCCCGAACCAGCCCACCAGCACGAAGACTTCCATGTGCCAGAAGCGGTCGCGCCCGAGCACCCCGGCGAGCCTGGCCATGCCGGCCGCAAGCGCCAGGAACAGCGCGATCCTGCCTATCCATTCGACCTGGCGCGGATCGCGCCGGGTCGTGGTCGCCGTCCAGATGCGGCGGTAATCCTGCCATGCGGTGGCATTCATGCTCAGCCCTCGCGCGTCATTTCGATGAACAGGTCTTCGAGGCTCAGCGTCTCGATGCGCACGCCCGGCTTGGCCGCCAGCTGGGCGAGCTGCGCGTAGTCCGCCTGTACGATCACGCTGGTCAGCGGGCCTTCGTAGCTGCGCCGCAGTTCCCCTTGCAGGCGGCCCGCCGGCAGCGCATGCGGCGCCGCGACCACCCTGCGCGCGCCTTCCAGCAAGGCGTCGGTCTGGCCCTGCAGGGCGATCCGTCCATCCTTCAGGAAGGCAAGGTCGAAGGCCACGCGTTCGAGGTCGGACAGGATGTGGGTCGAGAACACCACCGTGGTGCCGCGCTCGATCACCTGGTCGACCAGTTCGCGCAGGAAGTCGCGCCGGCCGACCGGGTCGAGGGCCGATACCGGCTCGTCGAGGATCAGGAGGTCCGGATCGTGGGCCAGCGCGCGGATGATGGACAGGCGTTGCTGCTCGCCGCCCGAGAGCTTCTTGATCGGGCTGTTGCGCTTGTACGGGTCGAAGCCCCAGCGCGACAGCAGACCCTCGACCTTGCCCTTGTTCCAGCGCGGGTACATGGCCTGGAAATACTCCAGCATCTGCAGCGGCGTGAGCCAGTCGAACAGGTCGGACTTCTGCGGCACGTAGCCGATGCGGGCGCGGGCGCCGTCGGACAGCGCGGCCGCATCCTCGCCGAACATGCTCACGGTGCCGCCGTCGACTTCGCGCAGGCCGAGCATGCACTCGAGCAGGGTCGACTTGCCGGCGCCGTTGCGGCCCAGCAGGCCGATGACCTGGCCGGGCGCGACCTGCCAGTCGAGGCGGTCGAGCACCTGGCGGGCGCCGAAATGTTTGGTGACGGAGGACATCTGGACCAGCGGCGCGTTCATTTTGCTTCCTTCAGGATGGTTTCGAACAAAGTCAGGACGGTGTCGGGGTCGAGCTCGAGCTGGCGCGCCTCGATGGCGGCGCGCTCGAGCGCGGGGCGCAGCAGTTCGGCGCGGTCGGCGGGCCTGGCGGGCGCGAAGTCGGCGACCACCATGCCGAGCCCGCGCCGGCGCGTCAGCACCCCGTCCATCTCCAGCAGGTTGTAGGCCTTGGAGACGGTCATGGGATTCAGGGCCAGGCTCGATGCGATCTCGCGGACCGAGGGCATGCCGTCGCCCGGCTTGAGCTGGCCGGCGGCGGCCAGGCGGCGCACCTGCTCGACGAGCTGGCGGTAGATCGGTTCGGACGAGCCGGTCGCGATCGAGAACAGGTTGGCGGTGTGGTCGGTCATGCTGTCTAGTGTATTAATTGAGTAATACAGTAATACTGACTTATTTATGCAGTCAAGAAAAATATTGTCTTGTTAGAAAGTGTGAGTATTCAGCGCGATCCGGCGCCCAATGCGGGTGGCCTGAGGGAGGCGTAGCCGCAAAAAAGACGGCTCCACGAAGGAGCCGTAAAAGAACCCGGACGCCAAGCCGTCCGGGCCGGGATCGCGCAGACGGAGACAACATCCGCGCGGGGAACTACTGGAAACGTGTTGCGATTACAGGTGCGGCGTCATCAGCGGCATCAGGTCGTCGAAGGTGCGGCCGCTACCGTTCTCGCCGATCGCGTGCATCTTCCACTCGCCGTTGTGGCGGTACAGCTTGGCCATGATCTGGGCCGTGTGCGAGCCCTGCACCGACAGGTCGTAACGCGCGATTTCCTTGCCGCTGTTGGTGTCGAAGATGCGGCAGAACGCGTTCTCGACGGTCGAGAAGTTCTGGCCGGTGAAGCTGTTCACCGTGAACATCAGCGACTTCACCTGCGGCGGTACGCTGCGCAGGTCGACGATGATCTGCTCGTCGTCGCCGTCGCCGGCGCCGGTGCGGTTGTCGCCGGTGTGGACGATGCTGCCGTCACGGCTCTTGAGCTGGCGGAACCAGACCACGTCGACCGGGTGGTTGTTCTCGTCGAACATCACGACCGAGGCGTCGAGGTCGATCGCCTCGCCCTTGCCGCCGCCGAAGCCGAAGAAGCCCTTGCTCTTGGCGACGTCCCAGCCCAGGCCCATCGTCACGCGCGACAGCGCGCCGCCGGCTTCCTTCTCCAGCGAGATCTTCTGCCCTTTTTGCAGGTTGACTGCCATGTCGATACTCCTTTTGTTGAGTGAGTGAGTCCGCTCAGCGCGCCGGTGCCTGCATCCAGGCCTTGAAGGCGGCGCGGTTGCGCGAACAGACGTAAATCTTGCCGCGACCGGAGAAGCGCAGGACGATGCCTTCGCCGCTGGTCTGGCTGTTGATCAGGTTGCCCAGGAAGCCGCCACTGGTACCGGTCGTGATCGAGACTTCGTAGCGCAGGGTGGAATCCCAGGCGACGACGTGCGAGTTGTCGATGATCGCGTCCTTGCCCGGTTCGACCTCCAGCATGCTCATCGAACCGAAGCCCGACACCACCACCTGGCCGCTGCCCTGCGTCTCGGTGACGAAGAAGCCGCCGCTGCCCGCGAACAGGGCGTTGCCCAGGCTCTGGGTGCGCACCTTCAGGTCCACGCCCGAGCTGGCGGCGACGAAGGCGCCGTCGCTGATGATGTACTGGCCGCCCGGGCCGCAGTCGACGATCTGCATCGCGCCCGGCAGGGTCGGCGACAGCAGGCAATCGCCGTCGCCGCGCGCCGCTTCGATGTGCTGCTGGAAGAAGGACTCGCCGTTGGCGAAGGTGCGCATCAGCGCGCTGCCCAGGCCACCGCGCATCTTGCCCTTGAGGTCGAGCGTCGATTCCATCATCACCATCGCGTCGGATTCGCAGTAGATGGTTTCGCCCTGGCGCATGGACACGTGCAGGAAGGGATCGACGTCACCGGTAACAGTAAATTTTGGCATGCTTGGCTTCCTTTTATTGTGGGTGATGACCGCCCCGCCCGCGGACTCGGGAGGGCGGCGGTACTGCGTGCTTAGACGGCCACGCCGTAGTTCTTGGCGAGGGGGCCGAGGCCGCCGTTGAAGCCCTGGCCGACCGCGCGGAACTTCCAGTCCGCGCCGTTACGATACACCTCGCCGAAAATCATGGCCGTCTCGGTCGAGCTGTCCTCGGACAGGTCGTAGCGGGCGATCTCGCTGTTGTTGCCTGCATTGACGCAGCGGACGAAGGCCTTGCCGACCATGCCGAAGTTCTGGCGGCGCGCTTCGCCGTCGTGGATGGTCACGGCCACCACAACGCGATCGACGTCGGCCGGCACCCTGGACAGGTCGATGGTGACGGATTCGTCGTCGCCTTCGCCTTCGCCGGTGCGGTTGTCGCCCGAGTGCACGACCGAGCCGTCGGCCGACTTCAGGTTGTTGTAGAAGATGAAGTCGGCATCCGAGCGCACCTTGCCCGACTGGTTCAGCAGGAACACGACGCCATCCAGGTCGAACGCGGCGCCATCGGTGGCGCGCGTGTCCCAGCCCAGGCCGACCTTCATGCTGACCAGGCCCGGCGCTTCTTTCGACAGGTTGACGTTACCGCCTTTTTGCAGACTGATTGCCATGTTGACTCTCCTTGTTTTGGTTGAACACCCTTGGTACTTCATGCCGCGAACTGGTGTTCTGCCGTTCGCCGCAGGTTCTTTGCGGGCTGTGTTACTTCACTTCAGCCAATTCCTTGTGGCCCACGCCCATCGCTTCCATACGCTTGCGGTAGCGGATCGAGCTCCACACCGAGGCGCCGATGAAGGCCACGCCAGCCAGGCCGGTCACCAGCTCGGGCACATGGAACTTCATGCTTGCGAGCATGATCAGCGCCAGGATGCCGATCGCGTAGTGGGCGCCGTGCTCCAGGAAGACGAACTGGTCGAGCGTGCCCTTGTCCACCAGGTAGACGGTCAGCGAACGCACGAACATCGCACCGATCGCCAGGCCCAGCATGATGATCACGACGTCGTTGGTGATCGCGAAGGCGCCGATCACGCCGTCGAAGCTGAACGATGCATCCAGCACTTCCAGGTACAGGAAGCCGCCGATACCGCCGCGCTTAACCATGTCGCCGACCTCGCCGCCGCCCTCTTCCGACTTCTCCAGCAGGTTGCTGAGCACGTCGACGCCGACGTAGATCAGGATGCCCCACAGGCCCGACTCCAGCACCACCAGCTTCTGGCCTTCCGCCACGAAGGACAGGCTGGCCATCAGGGCGCCGATCGCCACCATCACCGAGATCGAGGACACCTTGCCGAGCGCGCCGAGTTTCTCTTCGAAGTGGCCCAGCCAGTGGTGTTCCTTCTCGTCGTCGAACAGGAAGTTCAGGAAGACCAGCAGCAGGAACATGCCGCCGAAGGCCGCCACTTCCGCGTGGTGGTTGGTCAGGTGCATCGAGTACTCTTTCGGGTTCTCCAGCGCCATCGTCCACACATCGGCCATGCCGAGGTCGGCCGCCACCGCCACGATCACCAGCGGGAACAGCAGGCGCATGCCGAACACGGCGATGATGATGCCGACGCCCAGGAACAGCTTCTTCCAGAACTCGTCCCAGGTCTTGAGGACCGAGGCGTTGACCACCGCGTTATCGAAGGACAGCGAGACTTCCATCACGGCCAGGATCGCGGCGATACCCACCGCGGTCAGCGCCGTCGGCCAGCCGCCATGCGTGTAGCCCCACCATCCGGACGCCGCCAGACAAAGCGCGGTGACAATGAATGACACCCTGAAATGCTTCATGTTGTTCTACCCCTTGGCTTGTATTGTTGTTGACAAGGCGCAGTGTAGAGGGGTGCAACAAAAGGAAAAAGCGAAGATAATGGGAGAATTACTTCGATAAAACCTGAGCACAGGGGCCCATCCATGAAAAACGACCTGAATTTCCGCCACCTGTACTACTTCTGGGTGGTCGCCAAGGAAGGCGGCATCACGCGCGCCGCCGAGCGCCTCGGCCTGGCGGTGCAGACCGTCAGTTCGCAGCTGACCCTGCTGGAGCAATCGATGGGCAAGGCCTTGTTCTCGCAGCAGGGCCGGCGCCTGGTGCTGACCGAGGCCGGCCGCGTGGCGATGAATTATGCGGACCAGATCTTCCTGCTCGGCACCCAGATGCAGGAAGCCGTGAACGAAGCCGACAGCGGCCGCATCCGCCTGTCGGTCGGCATCTCGGATTCGCTGCCCAAGCTGTCCGCCTACCGCATGCTGGAAAGCGCGATGCGCATCGACAAGAAGGTGCGCGTGGTCTGCTACGAAGACCAGTTCGAGGCCCTGCTGGCCGAACTCGCCCTGCACAAGCTGGACGTGGTGCTGACCGACCGCGAAGTGCAGCCGGGCAGCGCATTGAAGGTGTTCAGCCACCAGCTGTTCGAGAGCGAGATGCTGGTGGTGGGCACGCCGGAGCTGGCCGCCAGGTATGGCAAGGATTTCCCGGGGAATCTGAATGGCGCGCCCTTCCTGCTGCCGACGCGTAATAATGCCCTGCGCAGCAAGATCGACGAATGGCTGCTGCAGGTCAATGTGAAACCGGATGTGGTCGGCGAGTTCGAGGACAACGCCCTGCTCAACACCTTCGGACGGCGCGGCCTGGGCCTGTTCTTCGCGCCGGCGGCGCTGGCGGCCGAGATCGAAGAACAGTTCGGCGCGGTGCATGTGGGCGCCGTGCCCGGCGTGCGCGAGCAGTTCTATGTGATTTCGAACGAACGCAAGATCAAGCATCCGGCGGTCGAGGCCATCCTGGCCGCCGCGCAAAAAGCCTTGCCGGCCGCCGCCTGAATCCGGAACTGGGCTGTACAATGCATCGGCTTGCTTCTTGATCAACTTACATTTGTATGGAAAATATTTTATTGGTCGTTCTGGCGTTGCTGCTGGTGGCGCTGAACGGCTTCTTCGTGGCGGCCGAGTTCGGCATCGTCACTCTCCGCAAGACCCGCGTGCGGGCGATCGCGAAAAACGGCGGCCTGCAAGGCCGCATCCTCTACAAGGTCCATAGCCAGCTCGACGCCTACCTGTCGGCCTGCCAGCTCGGCATCACCCTCGCTTCGCTGGGCCTGGGCTGGGTCGGCGAACCGGCTTTTGCCCGCCTGCTGGAGCCGGTCTTCGCCTTTCTCGGCGTCACCAGCCCGCAAGTGATCCACGGCGTCTCCTTCGTGATCGCCTTCGGCGTGATCTCCTTCCTGCACATCGTGGTCGGCGAGCTGGCGCCGAAGTCGCTGGCGATCCGCCTTCCGGAAGCGGTCGGCCTGTGGAGCGCGATCCCGCTGTACGGCTTCTACTGGGCGATGTACCCGGCGATCTGGGTGCTCAATGCCAGCGCCAACATGGTGCTGCGCGTCGCCGGCCTGTCCGGCGCCGGCAGCCACGAGACGCATTATTCGAACGACGAATTGAAGATGATCCTGCGTACCAACACCAGTACGACGGGAGAAAAGGAAAAGTTCACCCACGACGAACGCCACATCCTGGCGCAGTCGCTGGAATTCGGCGAGCACTCGGTGTCCGACCTGATGCGCCCGATTAACGAGGTCAGCGCCCTCTACGCCAGCCGCTCGCTCGAGCAGAACCTCGACACGATGCGCCGCAACCGCTTCTCGCGCTACCCCTGGTTCGACAAGGACGGCGAAGAAGTGCTGGGCGTGATCCACCTGAAGGACCTGTTCTTCGCCGAGCAGGCCGGCAAGGACGTCACCGACCTGACGGAGTACCTGCGCCCCGTCGAGACCTTCTCGGCGCGCACTCCCGCCATCGAACTGTTCCGCCGTTTCCGCACCGGCGCGCCCCACTTCGCCCTGATCGGCGAAAAAGGCAAGCGCCCGGTCGGCTTCATCACGCTGGACAACCTGCTGGGCGCCATCGTCGGCGAGATCCGCGACGAATTCCGCCTCAACGAGAACGACTGGATCCGCCAGGCCGACGGTACCTTCATCGGCAAGGCCAGCCTGCCGATCGTCTCGCTCGAGCGCGTGCTCGGCATCGACATCGACAACGAAGCCATGGGCCTGGACGAGGTGGAATCGGTGGGCGGCCTGCTGATGGCCAAGCTGGGCGACATTCCCAAGCAGGGCCAGCGCATCGAGTTCCCGCGCTTCGACGTGGTGGTCAAGAAGACCAGCGGCCCGCGCATCCTGCTGGTCAAGGTTATCCCGCGCCTGGAGCGGGGTGCGGACGAGGACGAGCTGGACTGAAGCCATGGATGACATACGGCGGTAACACTTGCCCTATAGCATCATCCGACACCGGCTTCGAAAGTTCACCATGTCCCCTGTCATCTATGCAAAGACAGCGAAAGGCAGGAGCGAGGTCGCGCAGCGCTGCCTGGGCCTGAACAGCAGGCAGCGGACCGTGCTGATCATGCTCGACGGCCGCAAGCCCTGCGCTTCCCTCACCGGCCTGATTCCCGCCCGGCAGCTCGACACTATCGTCGGCGAGCTGCTGGCGATGGAGCTGATCGGTCCCTGCACCTCCACATCGGCCGCCGTACCGGCGCCGCAGCCGCCTGTCATGTCCCCCGAGCTGGCGCAGTTGAAGACCGAGATGGTGAAGACGGCCGAAGCCTGTCTCGGCCTGATGGCGGCCGAAGTCGTGCGGCGCATCGAACGGGCCGGCGACCGGCACGAACTGCTGGGCGTGGTCGGACACTGGCATATGGCGCTGCAGGCATCCAGGCACGGCCGGGACAGCGCCCTGGAACATGTCGAGCGCGTCAGGGCCAGCCTGGCCGGCATGTAGAGGACGCAGTTGCAGGGCTCCCTCGCCGTTCATACCATCGAATATGCGGCCCGTCGCATGACGGACGCCCGGACGTCCGCGCCGGCCTACAGTGGCGTCTCTGATCAAGGGAGACATCGTATGCTGCGACGAATGACCGGCCTGCTGGCCGCCACCCTGCTGTGCGCCGCCGGCGCCTACGCACAGGAACCGGCGAAGATCTTCGACCCGGGCGCACTCAAGGGCCCGGCCAGGGGCCGGCCGAACGAGGTGATGGTGCTGGGCACGGCCCACCTGTCGGGCCTGAAGGACCCGTTCAGGCCCGCCAGCCTGAAGCTGCTGAACGACAGGCTGGCCGGCTGGAAGCCGCAGATCGTCGCGATCGAGGCGCTGTCCGGCATGCAGTGCGATTACGCGCGCCGCTTCCCGCACCGCTACAAGGACACCGTGGCCGATTACTGCTGGGACCCTGCCCCGGCGCGCGCCTCGACCGGCCTCGACGTCCCGGCAGCGTCCGCCGAAGCCGAGCGGCTGCTGGCACATTGGCCCGCCGCGCCGACGCCGGCGCAGCGCCGCCATCTCGCCGCCGTATTCCTGGCCGGCGGCGAACGCGCCTCGGCGCTGGTACAGTGGCTGCGCCTGCCGGAAGCCGAGCGCCGCGCCGGCGACGGCCTCGATGCGCAACTCGTCGCCCTGCTCGACGAACTGCGCGCAAAGCGCAACGAGAACACCCTGATCGCGGCGCCGGTGGCGGCCGCGCTGGGCCTGGAGCGCATCGTCGCGATGGACGACCATACCTCGGACGTGATGATCGAGGACGAGAAAGGCTTCGCCGCCGCCATCCGCAAGGCCTGGGACAATCCCGCCTCCGCCCGGCGCAGGAAGATGGAGGAGGCTTACCAGCCCAGGCTCGGCGATCCCGAGGGCGTGCTGGCGATGTACCGCTCCCTCAACGATCCCTCCCAGGCCAGGCTGGCCTTCGACGGCGACTTCGGCGCCGCGCTCGAAGAAGGCTCTCCGCAGCAGTTCGGCCGCCACTACGTCGGTTCCTGGGAGACCCGCAACCTGCGCATGGCTTCGAACATCCGCGAGGCCATCGCGGCGCGGCCTGGCAGCCGCACCCTGGTCATCGTCGGCGCCTCGCACAAGGGCTACCTGGAGGCTTACCTGAACCAGATGCACGACGTGCGGATCGTCGACGCGCTGCAGGTGCTGCGCTAGCGCCCACCGTTCACCGCAAGCCATGCACGGGTCGGCGCATTGCGCTGGACCGCCGGCCCGGCAATGTCCAGCATGGGAGCTTTCCAACTCAGGAGTTCCCATGCGCGCCTTCCTCTTCCCCCTCCTCATCGTCCTGTCCTGCCTGGCCGCGCCGGCACGGGCCGCCGACACCGCCGGCAAGGGCGACCACCAGGCCGACGTCGCGGCGATCCAGAAGATCGTCGAGCAGTTCAAGGCCGCCATCATCGCCCATGACGGCCAGACCCTCGGCAGCCTGTTCCTGCAGGACCACGACAGCTGGCTGTCGGTCGCCGACGAGCAGACCTGGGCCGCGGTCAAGGCGCGCCACCCGGACGCGCGCAAGGTCGTTCCCGACAGCTGGAAGAAGTTCGCCGAGTTCGTGCAGACTGCGCCCAAGCCGGTCGAGGAACGCTTCTACAACGTGCGCATCGACACCAACGGCGCGGTCGCGTCGGTCTGGTTCGATTTCGACTTCCTGGTCGACGGCAAAGTGACCAACCGCGGCAGCGAGAGCTGGCAATTGGTGCGTGCCGAAGACGGCTGGAAGATCAGCTCGATGCTGTTCTCGATCGGCCGTTAAGACGCTAGAATTGCCGGATTGTCATCTGCCCGAAGGCCGCCCGTGAAAGTAGAAACGCCGCTGCTCGTTCCCGTGCTCGCCGCCCTGCCGGTGTGCGCCTGCATGGCCATCCTCGGGCTGCCGTCCTTCGGCCACGGCTATTCCGCCGCCTTCCGCACGCTGTTCTTCGTCGCCTGCCTGGGATGGCTGGTGCCGCTGGCGCTGCTGCAGCGCGCCTTGTGGCGCCGCGAATGGCGCTGGCTGCCGACGGCGCTGGTACTGCTGGGCGCCAGCTATGCGATGTCGATCGTGAACGCCCTGCTCGGCCAGCGCCTCGCGATCGGCCTGGGACTGGAGAGCGCCTACCAGTGGCGCGAGCTGGCCCGGGGCCTGGATGGCTGCTGGCTGGCCCTGATCTCCTTCTGCGCAGTGCACGCGGTGGCGGTGTACTACCTGTCGCTGCAGCGCGCCGAGCTGCACCTGGCGCAGGCCCGGGCGGCCGCGCGCGACGCCGAGCTGCGCGCGCTGCGCCTCCAGGTCAATCCCCATTTCCTGTTCAACTCCCTGAACGCGATCTCCGCGCTGGTCTCGAACCAGTCCAACCGCGAAGCCAACCGCATGCTCGCCTGCGTCTCCGACTTCCTGCGCGCCACGCTGGCCCACGACGGCCGCCACGAGCATTCGCTGGCCGAGGAGCTGGCGCTGCTCGACGCCTATCTGGAAATCGAAAAGGCCCGCCTCGGCGAGCGCCTGTGCCTGACCATGAAGGCCGGGCCGGACCTGCTGGACAGCGCCGTGCCCTACCTGATGCTGCAGCCGCTGGTGGAGAACGCGATCCGCCACGGCATCGCGCCGCTTAGCACGCCCGGCCGCCTCGACGTCCGCGTCGGCCGCGAAGGCGCGCGCCTGCTGGTCGAGGTGCATAACGACGGATGCAAGCCGGCGCAGGCGGGCAGCGGCGGCATCGGCCTGGCGAACGTGGCGCAGCGCCTGCGCCACCTGTACGGCGACGCCCAGCGGGTCGATGCCGGCTGGGGCGAGGACGGCCGTTTCGGCGTGCGCATCGCCCTGCCCCTGCGTGCGGTGGCGGCGGCATGAGCGCGCCGATGCGGGTCGTGATCGTCGACGACGAGCCGCTCGCGCGGCTGGCGGTCAAGGTGAGGCTGGCACGCCGCGGGGAGTTCGAACTGGCCGCGGAATACGGCGACGGCGACAGCGCCGCCGCCGGCATCGCGGTGCTGCGGCCGGACCTGGTGTTCATCGACGTCCAGATGCCCGGCAGGAGCGGCATCGAGGTGCTGGCCTCGCTGCCGCCGCAGCATCGTCCGATGGCGATCCTGCTGACCGCCTGGGACAGCTTCGCCGTGCAGGCCTTCGACCTGGCGGCCATCGACTACCTGCTGAAACCGGTCGACGACGATCGCCTGGACGAAGCCCTGGACCGCGCCCTGCGCGCCTGGCCCTACCGCCGCCACGAAGCCGCTGCGGCGCCGGCGCAGTGGCTGCGCAGCTTCACGGTCCGCAGCGGCACGCGCACCGTGCTGGTCCCGGCCGGCGACGTCGAACGCATCGAAGCCGACGGCGACTACGCCACCCTGCATGCGGAAGGCAAGAGCTGGCTGGTGCGCGAGCGCCTGCACACCCTGGCCATGCAGCTCGATCCGCGCGTCTTCCAGCGCATCCACCGCTCGACCATCGTGCGGCTCGACATGATCGCCGAGCTGCGCGCCCTTACCAACCGCGACGCCCTGCTGCGCCTGCGCGACGGCAGCCTGCTGCGCGCCAGCCGCACCTATATGCCGGCGCTCGCGGATGCACTCGATCACTTCAACAAGAAAATCGCCTGATGCACACACCTGCCGGAACACCCCGCCTCGCGGGCCTGGACACCTTGCGCGCGCTCGCCATCGCCATGGTATTGATGTCCCACTACAACGGCTTCGTCGCCCGCGGCTCCATCTTCGGCTTCATCGGTGAAGTCGGCTGGGCCGGCGTCGACCTCTTCTTCGTCCTGAGCGGCTACCTGATCGGCAACCAGCTGCTGGCGCCGGCCGCGCGCGGCGAAAGCGTACAGCTGAAGACCTTCGTCGCGCGCCGCCTGCTGCGCACCCTGCCGAACTACTACGTGGTGCTGGCCGTCTACCTGCTGCTGCCGCACAGCCCGATCTGGGGCAAGACCATGGCGCCGGTCTGGCGCTTCCTCAGCTTCACGCAGAACTTCGGCCTGCGCTACGGCGAGACCTTCACTCACTCATGGTCGCTGTGCATCGAGGAGCAGTTCTACCTGGTGCTGCCGCTGGTGGTGATGGCGCTGGTAGGCACGCGGCGCTCGCCGCGCCTGCTGTGGTGCGCGCTGGTCGCCGCCATCGGTGCCGGGATCGGCACGCGCGGGATCAACTTCCTGAACGGCCAGGAGGCGTTCTCGGCGCCGGCCTACTACTCGACCTTCGCCCGCTTCGACGAACTGCTGCCCGGCGTGGCCATCGCCATGCTGAAGAATTTCCACCCCGGGCTGTTCGAGCGCCTCCTGAAGCATGGGAACGCCCTGCTGGCGGCCGGCATCGGCATGGCGGCGGCGGTGCTGTACGGCGTGCGCTACGACGCGCCGAACCCGGGCCTGACATCGACCTTCGGCTTTTCGCTGGTGGCCTTCAGCTTCGCCCTGCTGACCTGCGCGGCGCTCAGCCCGCGCTGCATCCTGAACCGCCTGCGCATTCCCGGCGCCGGCAGCCTGGCGCTGTGGTCCTACGCGGTCTACCTGGTGCACAAGCCGGTGTTCATGGCGCTGCGGCCGGTGCTGGAAAACCGGGGCATCGACCCTGCCGCGCCGCTGACCGTCGCGGCGGTGATGGCGGCCGGGGTGTTCGGCGGCTGGCTCCTGTACCGGCTGGTCGAGACGCCCTTCATGCGGCTGCGGGCGCGCTGGTATCCGGCCCAGGCCTTCAGCGCACCCGTGAACGGCACAAGCCGCACCGCGGACGCGGCCCATCCAGGTGCCGTCATGCGGTAGGCGGGACTGCCTTCAATGCAGGGCTTGTCCGGCCACGCCCTGCGCCTGCCTGGCCGCCAGGACCACGGTATGGCCATGCTCCAGGGCCGGCTGTTCGCGCGCGACGCGCTGGGCCAGGAAGTCGCGCAGCTGCGTATTCTGCAGCAGCTTGCCGATGAGGCGATAGCGCAGGCTGCTGTCGATCAGGCGGGTGGAGGCCATGCCGCGCCGGACAAAATAATGGTAGGCCAGGGTGTGGCTCTGCCAGTCGCGGTGGAAGGCGGCGACCGGCTCGTGCCAGAGCGCCGCCACTTCCAGCCCTTCCCGCTTCGCCAGGCTGACCAGGGCGCGGTCGGTCCAGCGCAGCACGTGGTGGGGCGGCATGTTCAGCGGCGCGTTCGCCGCCAGCGCAAGAAAACTGTCTTCGGCCGGGACGGCCAGGATCAGCATGCCGCCCGGCGCCAGGGACTCGACGCAGGCATGCACGAAGGTGTCCGGACTCGGCACGTGTTCCAGCACCTGGAAGCTGCACACGACGTCGTAGGCGCGCGGATGCTCGGCCGCGTGCTGTTCGACCGATTGCTTGCGGACGTCGAGGCCGGCCTCCCTGGCCTTGCGCACCGCCTCGTCATTGAATTCCAGGCCAACATAGCGCGTCGATGCCGGCAAGAAGGAACGGAAAGCGCCCTTCCCGCAGCCCACTTCGAGCACGCGCTGCTTGTCGCCCACGAATTGGCGGGCATAGTCGTATTCGGGTTTCTCGTCCTGGTAATACCAGTCGAATTTCTGTAATTGCTCGTAGAAGCTGTCGTCGCCGGCGCAGGAGGGAGAAAAGAAAACCAGGTCGCAGGCGTCGCATTTCAATCTCGAAATTTCCGGCGTGGTCTCGACATAGGCGCCGACATCGATGCCGCGACTGCGGTACAAGCGCGCCAGTTCGGCGGTCGCTATGCTGTCAATAACGCGAACGTCTGGTGCGCCACAACCAGGGCAGTGCGGGTTTTCGATTGCCATCGCAGCCTCCCACGGGAGAATTTCGATGGATATTACATGATCTGAATTTGGCTTCAGTTCTGATTGGATTAGGCGTCGCTTTTCCCGCACTTTATGCGATACGCATAGAAAACCTATTGGCGCTGTTTGCATTAAGTGTTGAATCTGCCCAGCGCCGCTCTCAAAAAGGCACCGGGGCTGGCAATGCGCTGCCCATCCAGCGCCCAGCGCCAGCCGAAGTAGTGGCCCAGGTATCGGCTCGCGACGCCGCGGAAAGGCAGCAGCCAGGTTCGCATCCGGCTGTGATAGGCGTTGACGTTTTGTATGTGCAGCGCACCGCGCTTTCGTTCGCCGGCGCTCGCGTTGATGGCCTCATGTGAAATCCCGACCTCCCGCGCGAATGCCGGGTAGGCCGCATGGCTATCGGTCACCARCAGCACGTCGCGCGCCAGGCGCGGCCCCAGGTGTTGCAACAGTTGCCGCTTGCTCACGCTGCCCTTGCCGGTCACGGCGTCGATGGTCTGGCCGCTGCGATCGCGCGCCACCAGGATGCACATTTGTTCACTCGAGATCCCGCGCTTTGTCGCCTTGCCGCCGCGCTTTCATGCCGGGCTGCTCGACGATCTTGAGTACGCGGTCGAGGCCGGTCGCCGAGTGCAGCAGGTCGAGCAGGCGGTCGCGCTGGCGCCGCGTTAGAGAGGACAGGCGTTGCAGGAACTGTTCGAACTGCCGTGCTTGCATGGGGCCTCCGTCAACGGTTCAGGTCGACATTGGAC